>JAZKIK010000556.1:0-14387 GCA_040384925.1 Pseudomonadota bacterium
CGCTGGCCACCGCGCTGTCCGTGGGCAAACGCATGAAAAAGCTGGCTGTGCGAACTGGCAATGCCTTCGGTTTCATAGGCAACCGCATCTACGCGGCCTACCGGTGCCAGTGCGAATTCATGCTGGAGGAAGGCGCGCTGCCCGAGCAGGTGGACGCTGCGCTGGAAAGCTTCGGTTTTGCCATGGGTCCGTTTGCCGTGGCCGACATGTCAGGCCTGGACATCGCCTGGCGCATGCGCCAGGCCCGGTCTGGAATGCGTGACCCGGCTGCGCGTTATGTGCACATTCCGGACCGGCTATGTGAGGCGGGCCGCCTGGGCCGCAAGACCGGTGCGGGCTATTACCGTTATGACATGTCCGCCAAAGGCCGGCAAGTCGACCCGGCGGTAGCCCTGCTCATCGCCCAGGCCCGTACCGACAAGGGCCTGGTGCCGCGCAGCCTCGATGTCGCTGAAATACAGCGCCGTGCGCTGCTGTCCATCGTCAACGAGTCTGCCTTGCTGCTTGCCGAAGGCGTGGCCGAACGCGCCACCGATATTGACGTGGTGCTGGTCAACGGTTACGGTTTTCCACGCTGGGAAGGCGGGCCGGTATTCTGGGCACGTGAACGTGGCGCTGCGGCCTTGTCGCAGGACCTCGACTGGCTTGCCGGGTGCAGCGGCCCTGGTTTTGTTCGCGGCGATGTGCAACACCTGCTTGAAAGCTGAAACCATGGCCCGTCATGCCTGCATCTGCGGCACCGTTTACACCCCCTTGGCCGCTACGGCGGCGCGCTGAATCAGGAGATCTGAAATGCATGCCACCGAAGTATTTGCCCGTTATGCCGCCGCGTTCCAGCGTCAGGAACTGCCCGCAGAAGTCATTCATCATGCCAAACGCGCGGTGATCGACTGGTACGCCTCGCTTTTTCCTGGCCTGGAGGCCGCGCCGGTGCGCCAGCTTGAAGACACCCTGACCGACGACCTGGACCATGGCCGCGCCTTTCTTGCGCTGGGCCGGTCAGCCACGGCGCGTGCGGCGGCCCTGATCAACGGCACGGCCGCCCATGCTGCAGAGGTGGACGACAGCTTTCGTGATGCCATGTACCACCCCGGCGCGGCCACCATTGCCGCCGCACTGGCCGCCGGCCAGGACGTGGGTGCCAGCGGACTGCAGTTTCTGCGCGGCGGGGTGTGGGGTTATGAAGTGTCCACGCGCATCGGCGTTGTCATGGGGCGGCCGCACTACAGGTTCTGGCACAGTACTGGCACGGTGGGAAGCTTCGGTGCCGCTGCTGCTGCGGGCGCACTGATGGCGCTCGACGAGGCTGCCTTTGCACACGCCCTGGCGACGGCGGCCACCTTCACTGCGGGGCTGCAGCAGGCCTTTCGTATGGATTCCATGTCCAAGCCGCTGCATGCCGGGCGTGCCGCCGAGGCTGGCGTTCTGGCGGCCCAGCTGGCGCGGCGTGGCGTGACGGGCTCGCTGGATGTGCTCGACGGCGAAGCTGGCCTGGGCCGGGCCATGAGCGACGCACCGGACTGGTCGCAGGTCGGTGCCACCCTGGGGCAGGATTTCCACATCACGCGCTTGACCTTCAAGAACCACATCGGCTGTGGCCACACCTTCGCCGCCATCGACGGCGCGCTGGAGCTGAAGCAGCGCCACAACATCGCCGCCACTGACATCAAACGGGTCTGTGTGGCCACCTACCGCCCGGCGCTCGACATCGCCTGCTATACCCGGCCCACCACCGCCAACGAAGCCCGTTTCAGCCTGGGCTATGTGGTCGCCACCGCGCTTGTCCATGGCAGTGTGCGCCTGGCGGCCTACGAGGCCGAACGGCTGGAAGACCCGGTCACCAGGGCGCTGATGGAGCGTATCAGTGTGGCGCTTGATCCGGAAATCGACGCCGCCTTCCCGGGCCAGCGTGCCGCGCGTGTTGTCATCGAGACCCATGATGGCCGGCGTTTTGAGCACCTGCAAGCCAATAGAAAGGGTGATCCTGAACAGGCTTTGTCCGATACCGAACTTGAAGGCAAGTTTCTGGAGCTGGCTTGCCCGGTGATCGGGTCAGATCGCGCACGGGCACTGCTCGCCTGCATATGGGCTCTGGACACGGCCACAGCCTTGCCCCTGGTTTGATCGGCGGTACTAGAACGAGCTTGTCACTGGAGATGCAGCTGATGGCCTGCGGCGTTCAGCCACCATGCCGCGCTGGCCACATGCGCACCGCCAGCGCTGCAAGGCCAGCCAGCGCCGCCACAGCACAAACACCTTGCCAGCCCCATTGCGCCAGTGCCAGGCTGCCCAGCCAGGCACCGCTGGCCATGCCGATGAACACCCCGGTCATCAACACCGCGTTAAGCCGGCTGCGGGCAGCGGGCTCCATGCTGTAGACAATGCTCTGGTGTGCAATCAGCGCCGCTTGTGTGCCCAGGTCAAACACCAGGGCACCGGCGGCAATCAGCCAGAGCTGCTGATGCCCGAAAAACATGGCGGCAAATGCAGCCGCCACCAGCGCCGCACCGATGCGTGTAACGATTTCAGGCCCCTTGCGGTCGGCCATGCGGCCAGCCAGCGGTGCCATCAGCGCCCCGGCTGCGCCCGCCAGACCAAATGTACCGGCGGCACTGCTGCCCAGGTGAAACGGCGCGGCATGCAGCATCACGGCCAGGGTCGACCAGAAGGCGCTGAAACTGACACTGAGCAGGCCCTGCGCCAGCGCTGCACGGCGCAGCGCAGCATGGCCTTGCCACAAGCTCAGCACAGAGCCCAGCAGTGCGCCATAAGGCAGGCTGGTGGTCGGTGCAAAACCTGGCAGGCCGCGCCACAGGGCGACGCCCAGCAAGGCTATGCTGCCGGCAGCAGCCACAAACATGGCACGCCAGCCGAAATGTTCGGCCACAAAACCGCTGACCACACGCGACAGCAAAATGCCGAGCAACAGCCCGGTCATGACGGTGCCGACTGTTCTGCCGCGATGGGCTTCGGGTGCCAGCGTGGCGGCGGCGGGCACGATGTCCTGCGCCAGTGTGGCCGACAGCCCGATGGCCAGACTGGCAAAAACCAGCATGTGCAGCGAAGGCGCTGCCGCAGCCAGCAGCAGCGCCATACAAAGAAGCACCGCCTTGCCGAGGATGATTTGGCGGCGGTCAAAACGGTCACCCAGCGGTGCCAGCAAAAACAGGCCGCCGGCATAACCCAGCTGGGTCAGCGTGGGCACCAGGCCGATGGCCGAGGGCGTGGCGCTGAATTCACTGCCCAGCACACCCAGCATGGGCTGGCTGTAATAAAGCGGTGCAACCGCCAGGCCAGCGCCCAGGGCCAGCAGACCGAGCAATGGAGCAGGCAAGGCTGCTGTGCTCTGGTCATGCGTCGTTGAGATGGAAGACATGGTAAAAACCCTTGGTTAAATCGGATGTGCAGAGTATTGCTGGGCAAATGGGGTCTGGGTAGCCCTGTGTTGGGCACAATGGATATACGTCATGCGCATAAAGGCCCTGTCATGAAAACCGCCCCCGACCGCATAGAGCTGATGCAAACCTTTGTACGCATCGTGGAGGCAGGCAGCCTCTCGGCCGCTGCGGCGCAAATGGGTGCCACCCAGCCAACTGTCAGCCGGCGGCTGCAGGCGCTGGAGCGTTCGCTGGGCCTGCAGCTATTGCAGCGCTCCACCCACGCGATGAAACTTACCGATGACGGTGCCCGCTGTTTTGCCCGCGCCAAGGAGTTGCTGGGCAACTGGGATGCTTTTGAAGCGGATCTGCGTGGCAGCACCGAGCTGGCCGAGGGCACGTTGCGGGTTGTGATGCCGCACGCCTTTGGCCAGCAGCAGTTTGTCACTCCCCTGGTGGACTACCTGCGCCAGCATGAGCGCGTGACGGTCGAGTGGCTGCTGCATGACCGTGTGCCGGACTTCATTGCCGACAACATTGACTGCGCCGTGCTGGTCGGCGAGGTGCGCGACCCTTCGCTTGTAGCCGTGAAGATTGCCGAGGTGCAGCGCATCGTGGTGGCCGCACCCCAATTGCTGCGCGGCCGGCCAATGCCACTGCAGGCTGCAGAGCTTGAGGCGCTGCCCTGGCTGGCGCTGGGCACCTACTACCGCAACGAGGTGGCGCTGACACACACGGATGGCAGGCAGCTGCGTTTTGCCATCAGCCCGCGTCTGGTCACCGACAGCCTGTTTGCGCTGCGCAACGCCACTCTGCTGGGGCTGGGCGCAAGCATCGTGTCCTCATGGGTGGCAAGCGAAGACATCACACAGGGACACCTGTTGCAGCTGGCACCCCTGTGGCAGGCAGCGCCCCTGCCCATGTACCTGATTTATCCTTACGCGCGTTTTTACCCCGCCAGGCTGCGCCGTTTTATTGAAGTGCTGCGCAGCGGGCTGACAGGGGCGACGGGACTGTCAGCTCCCGCCCTGGCAGCGCATTTCAGTCCCAGACCGGTGCCAGGCCTTCCGGATTGACCAGCCGGTCGCCACGCTCCAGCTTCACAATATCTGCCATGTCTGCATCTGTCAGGACCAGTTGCTGCGCCTTGAAGTTGCTTTCAAGATTGGCGCGTTTTGTGGATGAAGGGATCACGGCATAACCCAGCTGCATGGCCCAGGCCAGTGCAACCTGCGCGCTGGTGGCGTCATGCCGCTGGGCAATCTGCAGCAGTATTGGGTCTTGCAACACCTTGCCATAGGCCAGAGTCATGTAGGACGTGATGTGGATGCCCTGGCTCTGCGCAAACTCAAGCACCTTGCGATTTTGCAGATAAGGGCTGAGTTCTATCTGATTGGTGGCAATGTTTTCTGCACCAACTGCTTCAATGGCTTGTTGCAACAGGGCAATGTTGAAGTTCGACACGCCGATTTTTGCAGTCAGACCCTGCGCCCTCGCCTCCATCAGCGCGCCCAGTGTGTCGGCCAGCGGCACGACGGCGCCGGGTGATGGCCAGTGGATCAGCGTCAGGTCAACATGGTCGGTGCGCAGTTTGACCAGGCTTTCTTTCAGGCTGGGGATGACCTTGCTTGCGGCGTAGCTGTCTTTCCAGATTTTGGTGGTGATGAACAGCTCATCACGTGGCACGCCGCTGGCGGCGATGGCCTGGCCGACTTCGGCTTCATTGCCGTAAATCTGTGCGGTGTCTATGGCGCGGTAACCGAGCTCAAGCGCGTTGCTGACGGAATCGATAACTACCTGGTCCTTGAGGCGAAACGTGCCCAGGCCAAAGGCGGGAATGCTTGATGTCATGGTGTGTTGCTCCTGAAAATGAATGAAAAGGTCAAATGAATCAATGTGCAGGCGCACGGCGCTGGCCGGCTGCGCGGGCGGGGATTTTCTGCTGGCCGTCAAGGCGGCCACTCAGGCAGGTGAGGGCCAAAGCGCCAAGTACAACCACTGCACCTATCCACGGCGTATGCATCAGGCCCAGATGTGTCACGACCAGGCCCCCGGCCCAGGCTGCAAAGGCAATGCCGACATTGAAGGCCGCGATGTTCAGGCCCGAGGCCACATCCACCGCATCAGGCGTGTAACGCTCGGCCTGGCGCACAACATAAACCTGCAGGCCGGGCACATTGCCAAAAGCCACCGCGCCCCACAGCAGCACGGTGGCCACGGCCAGATACGGATGTGGTGCGGTGAAGTTCAATACCAGCAACACAGCTGCCAGCAATGCAAAAATGATCTTGAGCGCAGCAATCGGCCCCTTGCGATCAGCCAGCTTGCCGCCCCAGATATTGCCCGCTGCAACCGACACGCCGTACACCAGCATCACCCAGCCGACCGATGCAGCGCTGAAGCCCGACTGCTGCAGTATGGGTGCCAGAAAGGTGAACGGAATAAACGAGCCGCCATATCCAACCGCGGTGGTCGCGTATACCAGCAGCAGGCGCGGCTGGGCCAGCACCTTGAACTGCTGCGCCAGCGAGGCGGGCGGCGTGTGCGGGATGCTGCGGGGAATAAAAATGAGGCTGACCACAAATGCAATTGCACCCAGTGCCGACACGGCCAGAAAAGTCTCACGCCAGCCAAAATGCTGGCCAATAAAGGTACCCAGCGGCACGCCAGTGACCAATGCCACCGTCAGGCCGGTAAACATGATGGCAATTGCGCTGGCGGCTTTTTCCTTGGGCACCAGGCCGGTGGCAATGGTCGAGCCGATGGAAAAGAAAACGCCGTGCGCCAGGCCGGTAAGTATGCGCGCAGCAATCAGCGAGTGGTAACCAGGCGCTTGCCAGGCCAGCAGATTGCCCAGCGTAAACAGCGCCATCAAGCCCAGCAGCAGGGTTTTGCGTGGCAGTTTGCCGGTCAGCGCCGTCAGGACGGGAGCGCCTATGGCCACACCCAGGGCATACAGGCTGACCAGCAAGCCGGCCGAAGGCAGGCCAATCTGCAGATCAGCCGCCACGGTGGGCAGCAGGCCGACAATCACAAATTCGGTGGTTCCTATGGCAAAGGCGCTGATGGTCAGCGCCAGAAGGGCAATCGGGATGGCTGGCATGGGTCGCATGGTCAAAAGGCTCCGCTCGGAATGAAGAAGCCCGGAGTTTGCGCGCCAATGCTTTGCAGAATAAGGCCCTAAAGTGCAGAATACTATTGACTGGAAATCAACAGTAAAAAGTCGCAACCATGAAAACCACCATTGAAGAACTGCTGGCTTTTCGGGCGGTGGTTGATACCGGTTCGATTACTGCTGCTGCCGATCAGCTTGCGCAAACCGTCTCGGGCATCAGCCGTGCGCTGGGCCGGCTTGAGAAAAAGCTGGGTACCACCCTGCTGCGCCGCACCACCCGGCGCCTGGCGCTGACGGAAGAAGGCCAGGTTTTTCTGGCCCGTACCCGCACGATTCTGGATGCACTGGACGAAGCCGAAGATGAACTCACTGCCAGCCGCGAGGCGCCTGCCGGGCTGCTGCGTGTCAATGCCGCCTCACCTTTCATGCTGCACGCCATCGTGCCGCTGGTGGGCGAATTCAGCGCGCTGTACCCAAAAATCAGCCTGGAGCTGAACACCGATGAGCTCAACGTCGATCTGCTGGTCCAGCGCACCGACATTGCCATTCGTATCGGTGTGCTGCGCGACTCGACCCTGCACGCCCGGCCCCTGTGTACCAGTCGACTGCGTGTACTGGCCAGTCCTGCCTACCTTGAAAAACATGGCAAACCCAGACTGGTGGCCGAGTTGGCCGGCCACCAGCTGATAGGCAACAGCCAGCTCGCCAACCTGAACCAGTGGCCACTGCGAAACGTGTTGGGCGACAGCTATGCGGTGATACCGACTTTGAGCGCATCCAGTGGCGAAACCATGCGGCAACTGGCCTTGGCAGGGCTGGGCATGGTCTGTCTGGCCGATTTCATGACAGATGCAGACCGTGAACGCGGCACCCTGGTGCAGGTGCTGACACGCGACACCGTGGAGGTGCGCCAGGCCGTCAATGCGGTGTATTACCGCAACTCAGCGCTGTCATCACGCATCACGGCTTTTCTGGACTTTGTGGCGGGGCGCTTGCAGCAGGGCTGAACAGCCATCATTGCATCTGCAACATAAGCGCAACAGCCACTTTCGGCCATAAATTTGCGTTTTCAGGTTCTTTTGCAGGCTGCGCGACCCCGAATAGATCGTAAACACGTTCCAAGGCATGCACACTCCAGGCAAGTGAGACCGACGCTTTACGCTTGACACGACACCAGGCTTGCCGGGGGTTTTTGCCTGAGCGGCGGGCGGGGTGTCATGGTTTAATGACAATGTTCATCCATACCTGCCTGGAGGCAATTACCATGAACGCAGGCCCTGGCTATCACCCCGGCCAAAGTGCCGAAGAGGCCTGTCTGAAAAAGATTGCCCTTGTACTGAAGCACGGGTTGAGCCATGCAAGAGCTGCGCAGATACTGTTTCCCCGCCATCGCAAGCGTACTGGTGGATCCGGTTTGTTGCCGTGGCTAGCCGAGTCGGAAGCGTCAGAAGGCAAGGCAGGCCACGGTTCTGGCCTGCACAGCAGCGCGCAGGCGGCCCGGCAGACGGGGGGAAACCTCACCTCACCGCTCATGGCGACGGCCCCGGCCAGGGTGCAAGCTTCATGCTAGAACACCCCATCAACATAACGCAGACCTCAACATGACCCAGCAGCAGAACCGGCGCATTTTGCTGATCGACGACATGCATTCGATCCATGAGGACTTTCGCAAGATCCTCACAACCAGGCCGGCCGCGCGTGCGCTGGATGAGGTGGAGTCAGCGCTGTTTGGAGAAAAAACCGCACTGTTCACCCGAGACGGTTTTGAGCTGGATTCGGCCTACCAGGGGCGGGATGGAGTGGACAAGGTCGAGGCGGCTGTTCGGGCCGACCAGCCCTATGCCCTGGCCTTTGTGGACATGCGCATGCCTCCGGGCTGGGATGGCGTGGAGACGATAGAGCGGCTCTGGCGCGTCGACCCGCAGGTGCAGATCGTGATCTGCACAGCCTACTCTGACCACGCCTGGGAGGACGTGCTGGCGCGGCTGGACGTGCAGGACCGGTTGCTGATTCTCAAAAAGCCGTTTGATGTGATAGAGGTCAGCCAGTTGGCCAGGACGCTGACTGCCAAGTGGTCGGTGACGCAAGAGGCGGCGTTGCACATGAGCAGCCTGGAAGAGGCGGTACAGGAACTCCAGGCAACCGAAGCGGCCCTGCGTCAATCCAACAAGGAGCTCGAAGCCTTCGCATACTCCGTATCGCATGACCTGCGTACACCACTGAGCATCATGAATGCGTTCAGCGATCTCCTGACCAGGGAACTGGGCGAGCATGGCAGCAAGAAGGTATTGCATTACCTGTCGAGAATTCAGGCCAGTGCTGTGGTGGGTGCGCAACTGATAGAAGACTTGTTGTCCCTGGCTCAGGTATCGCGTGCAGAACTGTGCCTGGAGCCGATCAATCTGAGCGCCATCTCACGCCAGTTAATGCACGAGTACCGCAGTGCTTCCCCGCAGCGCGAGGCGTCCATCACCGTTCAGGATGATTTGCAGGTCCACGGCGACAAGCGCCTGATCCAGATGGCGATGCAGCACTTGCTGGGCAACGCATGGAAATTCACCTCCTTGCGGTCCCATACCGAGATCGGGATCGGCCGGCTGGACGGTACGGACGGCGAACCAGTGTTTTTTGTGCGAGACAACGGTAGCGGCTTCAACATGGCCTACGCCAGCAAGCTTTTTGGCACCTTCCAGCGTATCCATGGGGTCCACGAGTTTCCTGGAACCGGTATAGGGCTGGTTACCGCGAGCCGGGCGATTGGCCGGCACGGCGGCCGGATCTGGGCCGAGTCCAAACCTGACGAAGGTGCCACGTTTTTCTTCACGCTGCCTTCGACGCCGCGGCAGCGTCCGCCCCTCCAAAGCCGCATCACCCGCCCAAAAAACTGAAGCGAGGCATGAAGCCGCTGCAGACCGGGCGCATTTTTGCCTGTCAAGAGCTGGTCTCCTGAAGAAACAGGCCAGCAGGCGGCTCTTGGTGCTGCTTGTTCAGAGCAAAAGAAACATTTCATTACACCATTTCAATGAATATGGCAATAGGGAAAATGTTTTACCTGAGCAGTTGGGAATGTGATCTGATGGGCTTGTGATTGAATTGATAAAATTGACAAAATAAAGCATTTCCTCATGATTTTCAGACAAAATACCCAAACTGATCCGTTGCAAGTCCATAAACTGATTTCAAGGATGCGAACATTTTTGAAACAGCATCAATTTGGCACTCTTGCCCTTTTGTTTGCCAGGCAGATTTTTTACAAGATTGTCAGATGGCTATAAAAACAGCTGTTGGCACCCTGTACAGGCGCTAAAGGTTTATTTGACATAAAAAATTGACAAAAATGACTGCTCCAGGCCTTGCGCGGAGAAAAAAGCATTTTGTGAGTTCCAGATTCCCCGGTGATGTAGCAAGAAGCAAGTTCACCCAGTTTGTCCTGTCAGATCCAGGTGCCCCCGCTTTGTCGCAAACCGCCTTGCAGGGACTCACCATGATCCGGAAATGGAATGGCGCATCCTGTACAGCCAGTTTCCACCACCTCACCATTTACCGGCAAAGGACTTGAGCCATGAAAACAATTCGTTTTTTCTTCAGCGCCCTATTCACTTTGATGGCCCTGGTGTCCGAGGGGCGCTGCGAGCCGCTCACCTTGACCTTTGTTCATGCCGCCATGACCACCCACCCGGAACACCTGGCCGCCGTGCAGTTTGCCAAACGTGTCGAGGAGCGCACCCATGGGCAAATCAAGACCGAGATATTCCCGGCGTCCCAGCTTGGCAGCGAAAACGAATTGCTGCAAAAAGTCAAATTCGGCTCCATCGACATGGGCGCGACATCGCTGAACTACCTCATCAAGTACGAAAAGACTTTCGCGGTCGTGGTCATGCCCTATCTATTCGACAGCTACGAGCATGCCCACCGGGTGCTTGATGGCCCGGCGATGGCCTGGCTCGCGCCGCTTGCCGAGAAACAGGGTTTTGTCATTTTGGCCAACTGGGAATGGGGTTTTCGCAACCTGACCAACAACCAGCGCCCGATCAACCAGCCCAATGATGTGCGCGGCCTGAAGATACGCGTGCCGCCAGTAGTTGAACTCGAGTTCACCATGGAGGCGCTGGGCGCGCAGGTCAAAAAGATCAGCTTCCAGGACCTCCCCAAGGCGTTATCGCAGGGATTTATCGATGGCCAGGAAAACCCGCTCAACGTCATTTATTACAACAAGCTGTACGAGGTGCAGAAACATCTCGCGTTAACACGGCATGTTTACTACAACACGCTGCACCTCATCAGCGCCAAAAGCTGGGCCAGGCTCACGCCGGCACAGCAGGCCATTCTGCGAGAGGAGAGCAAGGCGGCAGGCGAGGGCATGCGCAAGGCCATCGTTGCTGAAGAAGAACAACTGGTCGCCAAAATGGTCAGTGCCGGAGTGAAGGTGACACGCCCCGACCCCAAACCGTTCCGCGCACTGATGGAGCCGGTCTACCAGAAGATCAGGCTCGATGTGGGTGAAGACAACGTACAGAGATTTCTGAAAATGGTCGAAGATGAACGCAAGAAGTGACAGGCAATACAAGCGCCAAACCTGGGGCGCAAGCTGAGGCTGAACATGGCTTTCGCCAGCCTGGCATGGCCACCGCGCGCATCCAGCCTGAAACCAGCAAACAGCTTTTAAGTAACTGATGTTACGCGGCATGGCGTGCCTTACTCCTTCCCGCCTTTGGGGGAAGTTTGGGATGGGGGCTTTTGGGCTCTGGTTAAAAGCCGCATTGATTGACAGGCCCAGGCCCCCATCTCTGCCTTCCCCCAGCGGCGGAAGGGGTAAAACCAGTGCCTGCGTAACGTCAGTAAGTAGGTAACTACCAACCCGCTTTGTGCCGGCAGCTGGCTTTCTTGCTCCCAACCAACAAAAATAACAATACTGGGAAACAGCCTAACTTATCAGTTGGTAAATCTGATCTGATTACATTGCAGTCACGCATTGATAAAATCAATAAAACTGGTAAATGCTTAACTTTGCGTTGAGGCTTACGCACCGGGACGGAGATGACACTGATGAAGAAGACGCTGGCTGGTTGCGCCCTCTCTTTCATCATTTATTGGGAAAGATATTCAACCATGCCAGCCATCCGTTTCACCATCATCGCGGCGCTCGCCTGCGCAGCCGCAGTGCATGCCGCACCGCTCACCTTGACGTTTAGTCATGGCACCACGACCACGCACCCGGAGCACCTGGCGGCGCTGCAGTTTGCCAGGCGTGTCGAGGAGCGCACCAACCGGCAAATCAAATTCGAGATATTCCCGGTGGGTCAGCTCGGCAGCGAAAACGAAGTCCTGCAGAAAGTCCGGAGCGGCGCGCTCGACATGGCCGCGTCCACCCAGAACTACCTCATAAAGTATGAAAAGGCTTTCACGGTCATCACCATGCCCTACATCTTCGACAGTTACGAACACGCGCACCGGGTGCTTGACGGCCCGGCGATGGCCTGGCTCGCGCCGCTTGCCGAGAAGCAGGGTTTCATCATGCTGTCCAACTGGGAATGGGGCTTTCGCAACCTGACCAATAACCAGCATCCGATCAACACGCCTGGGGACGTGCGCGGCCTGAAGATACGCGTTCCGCCCGTGTTTGGAATCGAGGCCACCATGCAGGCGCTGGGCGCGCAGGTCAGCAAGATCGGCTTTAACGAACTCCCTCTGGCCTTGTCCCAGGGTGTGGTCGATGGGCAGGAAAACCCGCTCAATGTCATTTATTTCTTCAAGCTGCACGAAGCGCAGAAATACCTCGCGCTGACGCGGCATGTCTACTACAACCAGGTACACCTCATGAGCGCCAAAAGCTGGGTGAAGCTCACGCTGGCGCAGCAAAAAATCGTGCGCGAAGAAAGCAAAATGGCAGGCGATAACGCGCGCAAAACCATCATTGCCGAAGAGGAGCAACTGATCGCCAAAATGGTCAATGCCGGAGTGAAGGTGACACGCCCCGACCTCAAACCGTTCCACGCACTGATGGAGCCGGTCTACCAGAAGATCAGGCTCGATGTGGGTGAAGACAGCGTACAGAGATTTCTGAAAATGGTCGAAGATGAACGCAAGAAGTGACAGGCAATACAAGCGTCAGACCTGGGGCGCAAGGTGAGGCTGAACATGGCTTTCGCCAGCCTGGCATGGCTGCCGCGCGCATCAAGCCTGAAACTGGAGCTTGCGCTTGGATTTGCCCTGGTCATCGCGCTGACGCTGGTGCTGGGCGTAGCCGCCTACCTCAGTGAAGAGCGCTCGGTTCTCGCCGTCAACAAACTTTTGACCATCGACAACAGGATGTCCGACCTCAGCCTGCGCAGCGCGCAGGCGATGTCCAAGGTGCGCCAGGCTGAAAGCGACTTTCTGTTTTTCATGGATGAGCATGGGGTTTTCGCCGCCAGCGAACGCTACGAGCCGCTGGTGCAAGCCAATCTGAGCGATGTGCGCGAATACCTGACCAGCATTCAAATCCTGTCGACCAGTCCCGACATTCTTGACAAGCTCAAGCAGATCGAGGTACAGATTCAGCAGTACGAAAAAGGATTCTCGATCCTGCTCGATCTCTCAAAAAAATTAGCGCAAAGCGGGCGGGAATGGGAAAAAGAATTCCGCCAGATGACACCACAGATCGACGCGTTGATCAAAGGCGTCGTCAACGCTGCCCATCAACAGGGCCTGCAAGAGCACTTTCACGCCCTGCGCCAGCATGAAGATGATTTCACCAGTCACCGCCAAGAGATGCAATTGCAGCTGTTTCAGACGGGCGTCACCGAATTGCGCGCGGCACTTCAGGCACCTTATCTGGCTGGGGAAAAAAACCGGCACCTGGTAACGCTGCTGAACGACTATGCGCAGATCTACCAGAGCTACGTCGAAATGGTCCGGGAGATCAAGACCAGCCAGCATCAATACGTGCAAGCGGCGCTGGCCATGGAGCCCTTGCTCGAAGACATGCACACCACCGCCACCGTGCGCGCCATCCAGACCCGTAACGGTGTCGAAAGTGCTGCCAGTTCTACGCGCTGGACCATCTTTGTCACCGCCTCCATCGCCACATGTCTGGGTGCCCTCATTGCCTTCCTCGTGTCGCGGCGCATTACGGGTGCCGTGACACAACTGGTTGTTTTTTCCGAACGTGTTGCTGCGGGGGACTTCAGCGTGCGGGCACAGCCAAGTCGTGAACATGAATTTGCCATCCTGGCGCGCGCCATGAACCAGATGGCGCAATCCCTTGAGAATTCACAAGTCCAGTTGCTGGCAGCCGCGCGCCAGGCCGGCATGGCCGAAATCGCCACCAACGTGCTGCACAACGTCGGCAATATCCTGAACAGCGTCAACGTCTCGGCCGGCGTGATCAGCAGCACGCTGCGCACCTCGCGCGCCCAGGGTTTGACGCGGGTCGTGCAACTGATGAACGAGCACACAGGCGATCTGGGCCACTTTCTGACCCGAGACAACAGGGGCAAACTGCTGCCCGACTACCTGAGCGGGCTGGCGCAAGCCCTGGCCGAAGAACAAAAAGGTGTGATCGAAGAACTGCGGCACCTGACCACGAGCATTGACCACATCAAAAATGTCGTGGCCACCCAGCAGTCGTATGCAGGCAGCTCCAGCCTCATCGAGCTGGTGCAGATGCGCGAGCTGGTGGAAGACGCACTGCGAATCAATGACGATTCACTGGCGCGCCACAAGGTGAACGTGGTCAGGGAGTTTGCAGATGTGCCCGTGTCACGGCTGGACAAGACAAGAGTCATGCAGATACTGGTGAACCTGATCAGCAATGCAAAAAATGCGATGGAAAGCGTTACCGACCGGCCCCACCAGTTGACGCTGCGGGTGGATGTGGCCGGGCCCACCTTGCGTGTTCGCGTGACAGACCAGGG
>JAZKIK010000557.1:0-1570 GCA_040384925.1 Pseudomonadota bacterium
GCATCAAAACCTGCGGCCAGGATGTTTTCAATGCTCTGGTCATTTCCCATGTACCGCTCCAGTATCGCATCCAGCACCTCGTAAGGCGGCAGGCTGTCCTGATCGGTCTGGTCGGGGCGCAGTTCTGCGCTTGGCGGGCGGGTGATGATGCGCTCGGGAATCGGCTGACCGCCGGTTCCGTAGGGGTCGTTTTCATTGCGCCAGCGTGCCAGTTTGAAGACCGTGGTTTTAAGCAAGTCCTTGATGACCGCAAAACCGCCCGCCATGTCGCCATAAAGTGTGCAATACCCGGTTGCCATTTCACTTTTATTGCCAGTAGTCAGCACGATGGAACCAAACTTGTTGCTCATTGCCATCAAAAACACACCACGAATGCGCGCCTGTATGTTTTCTTCGGTCGTGTCCTCCTTCAGGCCCTTGAACTCATCGGCCAGTGATGCCTTGAAGGCATCAAATTGCGGAATGATCGAGATTTCGTCATACCTGACCTTCAAACGCTCGGCCATGTCACGCGCGTCAATCCATGAAATATCGGCGGTGTAAGGCGAAGGCATCATCACCGTGCGAACCTTGTCGGCACCAAGTGCATCCACCGCAATCGCCAGCACCAGAGCTGAATCAATACCGCCAGACAGACCCAAAAGCGCACCCGGAAAACCGTTTTTGCCCAGATAGTCACGCACACCGAGCACCAGCGCGTCCCACAAATCAGCTTCCAGACTGCGTTCAGGTTCTGTAGTTGCTACAAGGGTAATAGCTGATTGTGTCCGCTGTGCGTGGGTAAAGAACAGATTTTCCCTGAAACTGGGGGCGCGGCCTGCCAGCGAGCCATCGGCCTGCAAGGCGAATGAGCGGCCTTCAAAAACAATCTCGTCCTGACCGCCAACCAGATGGGCATAGACCAGCGGCAGGCCAGTGGCCAGGGTCCGGCTGCGCATCATCTGCTCACGTTCGCTTCCCTTGCCAACGTGAAAAGGCGAGGCGTTGATAACAACCAGCAGCTCGGCACCGGCCTGCCTGGCCAGTCGCGCGGGTTCTTCAAACCAGGCGTCTTCGCAAATCAGCAGACCGATATTGAAGGACTCACCAGCTTCATCCTCCGCCTGAAATACACAAACGCCCTGCCCTGGCGTGAAATAACGACGCTCGTCAAATACCTGATAGTTGGGTAATTCACGTTTGGCATAGGTTTCGATCACACGGCCCTCACGCAGCACTCTCGCTGCATTGTGGCGCTGCTGCACGGCCATGCTTTTGGTGCGCAGGCCGCCTTCAGCTTCATCGCCGTGCCCGGTGTTGCCTTTGGTGGGGGTGCCGACCACAACCGTCAGGCCTTTTAACCCGGCCAGCTCACGGGCCACCTGATTCACGGCATCATCACAGGCTTGGATAAACGAGGCGCGCAAAAACAGGTCTTCAGCGGCATAACCACAAATTGCGAGCTCGGGGGTCAGCAACAGTCTGACGCCGTCGGCATAAGCCGTGTGTGCAGCTGCAATGATTTTTTGCGCATTACCCGGCATGTCGCCAACGCAGTAGTTCAATTGGGCAACGCAGATTTTGAGAGTCA
>JAZKIK010000558.1:0-1515 GCA_040384925.1 Pseudomonadota bacterium
AAGATTGTAGCCCCCGATAAAAAGCCACCGACAGTCACGCGGGCCCGTCAACCTTGCGCTGCGAGAGCCATTGAACGCCCCCAGCAACAGCCAGCCCGACAATCCCCGTCAAAAACCCATAACGCATGCGGTGCAATGTCCCCAGGTTGGGTACCAGATAAACGTGAATCACGGTCAACAGTGTCAGAAAGCCCAGCACAAACCAGAATTCAGGCTTTCTGCGGAAAGTCCACATAGCCACGGGCAACAGCAGCAGGCATGCGTAAACAGCCAGCATTTCTGCGCTGATCACCCTGCGCATCACAGTACTGGCAGCAATGCTGCCGTCCGCCATCCACTGAGCAGGAAAAGGTGCCAGAAGGCCGATTTGCAGTGCCCGCGGCAAATATTCCACGAGGTTACAGACGGTACCGGGCACAAAATCGGTGTCCATATTGCTCCTGGCGTTTTTATAGCTATTGCCCGAAATATAGAAGTCGCGCATGGCAGCGACAGTACTGGAGAGCTTGTCTGCTGTCGCATTTGCACCCCGTTCCAGCACGCAATGCCCCGGCATGTAGGGCATGACGGTTTCGCGCGCGATCACGTCGCTCTTCCAGCTCTCGACCCTGTAGTCCGATGGTTTGACGAGCACCACCAATACGGGAATCATCAAAAACACACAAGCGGCCAGAGCAATGCGCCTACCTTGCAGCACAGCCAAGCGCGACCAAAATGCCGCGAGCAGCAACCCCGAGACGCTGGTGAGAATAGCGACCGCCTGCATCAGGATCATGATGTGTGGCCGAACCAGCCACACCAGAAACAAGCCCAGTGCCAGTGGGAGAACCAGCGCGGCATACGCTGGCCTTGCGGACGCCCAGAAACCCGGACGAAAGGCCTGCATCCAACCGAGCGCGCACAGCAGTAGGCCCAAGGCAAAAATGCCATCCTTGTGGATTTGGGCGTACCAACTGGCCGCGGAAGGAAACAGCAAGAAAGGGAGGGCGGCAACAACCGAAGCCAGCCTGTTTGCTGAAACAAGATAAGCAATCAGGTAAACCGTCATGCCCCCGGCCGCGTGCACCAGGGCATTCATGGGTACAAGCATATAGGGCTCGGGTGTCACGAACACATACAAAGCTGCAGCAATGCCGGTTGGGGCGTTGCCTGCCGGACGAAGCTCCCAGACAGACCAGCCCTCTTTTTGAATGCGTGCAGCCAGATCGATGGCCGTAAGGTTCATGCCTGCCGAATCGCCGCCAACAAGCATGCCGTGACCGGCATGGAGATGCGGAAAGAAATGCGGCAAAACGACCAGTTGCACAGCCCAGGCGACAAGGCAGGTCCCCAGGAAGGCTACTGCTAGCAAAAGCCAGGGCGTCATCTGCAGCCACGACTTGCCCTCAAAGTTAACCTGATCCTGGAGTCTTGACGTCATGGGGCCCTAAGGTCTGAAGTTATGGCAGGCTGGAACCCGGATGTGCCCGCCAACAAAACGCCATAGGCCGTGATTCTCCCGCGTTTTCTCGCGCC
>JAZKIK010000559.1:0-1680 GCA_040384925.1 Pseudomonadota bacterium
TTTTTACCCTTCACGGAGAAACCAACAGATGAGTTACGTTCCCAAAGCCCCCGCTATCCGCGACCAGGTCGCCCTTGTAACGGGTGCCAATGCCGGCATGGGCCTGGCCATCACACGTGCGCTGCTCGACGCCGGTTACCGCGTCGCCGCCACCGACCTGCGCACCGAAACGGTCGCCGAACTGGCCACGACGCACAGCGACCGACTCGCCTGTTTTGTCATGGATGTCAGTGATTTCGCGGCCGTGCAAACAGCCTGCGACCAGATCGAGGCACACTTTGGCCAGATTGACGTCTGCGTCAACAACGCCGGTTTCCTGCAATACGCAAACTGCGAACAAACCACACCCGAACTCTGGCACAAGACCCTGCGCATCAACCTTGACGGTGTGTTTTATGTGAGCCAGCGGGTCGCGCCTGGCATGAAGGCGCGCGGTTTTGGCCGCATCGTCAACATGTCGTCTTATGGTGCCAAGACCGGCGGACTGTCACCGCTGCCTGCCTATGCGGCAAGCAAAGGGGCCATCCTTTCTCTGACCTTCAGCTTCGCGCGCGAGTATGCGGCCTTCGGCGTGACCTGCAACGCACTCGCGCCAACCTTTGTGAAAACGCAGATGCTGACCGAACAGGTCAGCGCCGAGCGTCAGGCCGAACTGCGCAAGATGATTCCAGTCGGCCGCTTCTGCGAACTTGAGGAACTCGCGCACAGCGTACTGTTCCTTGCGCACCCGATGAGCGGCTTCATCACCGGCGAAGTGCTGGACATCAACGGCGGGCTGCAGTTCGACTGACGCCACCACGCCGGTGCGACACGCTCAGGGTGCTCCGAATCCACCACCGCCAGGCGTGTGAATCTCAAACACATCACCAGGCAGCATATCGGCCTGCCCGATATGGCCCAGGGTTTCAATGCGGCCATCAGCGCGCACCACCACGTTCTGGCCAAGCTGCCCTGGCTGGCCGCCGGCCATGCCGAAAGCGCCATATTTGCGGCCGTTTGACAGGATGCTGGCTGTCATCGGCTCAAGAAAACGCACCCGGCGCACACCGCCATTGCCGCCCTGCCATTTGCCTGTACCGCCCGAGTTCTCGCGGATTTCATAACTCTCCAGCCGAACCGGGAAGCGGAACTCCAGCACTTCGGGGTCGGTCAGGCGTGAGTTGGTCATGTGGGCCTGCACAACCGATGTGCCGTTGAAACCTGAAACCAGCTTGCCTTCTGCATCCGTCACACCACCCGCGCCTGACCCACCTGAAATGGTTTCGTAATACTGGTGGCGGGTATTGCCAAAGGTGAAGTTGTTCATGGTGCATTGCCCCGCAGCCATCACGCCCAGCGCACCGTACAGTGCGTTGGTGATGCAGGTTGAGGTTTCCACATTGCCTGCCACCACCGATGCGGGCGGGTTGGGGTTGAGCATGGAACCTGGCGGAATGATCACCTTGAGCGGTTTGAGGCAGCCTGCGTTGAGCGGAATGTCGTCATCCACCAAGGTCCTGAAGACATACAGCACCGCAGCCATGCACACCGCCGTGGGCGCGTTGAAGTTGTTGGTCTGCTGGTCCGAGGTGCCAGTGAAGTCGATCTCTGCACTGCGGTTTTGGGTATCCACACGAATGGCCACCCTGATCTGCGCGCCGTTGTCCAGCGGCAGGGTGAAGTCACCGTTTTTAAGCCGGG
>JAZKIK010000560.1:0-8351 GCA_040384925.1 Pseudomonadota bacterium
TATGTCCGGTGGTGTGGGAGGGAGGGGCCGCGAGGCTTCTTCCTATCCCGATTAGCCGTCATCTATCATGACTCCGGATTTCACGGAAAACAACAGCGACATGCTTGAAGCGGCTGGACGGTGCATTCAGCTCCGACAACACCTCCCGGCGATGGTGCTGATCTATTCCCACATCGACACGCTCGCCTGGGTGGGACCCTCAAAGCAGAAGGCTTCAGTCCGCGTGACATTCGAAGATTGGGTCAACCGATGGTTTTTGCCGGAGCTACGCCACTTGCGCCCGCTCTCACAGCAACAGACTTGTACGCAGCTCGATGCGGCGTCCTGCATACGCTTACAGGTTCGTCTGAGCTTTCACTCGCGGGGAAGGCAAAGCGCGTCGCATACGCGTGGGGAACGGCTCAAGCCCAAGTTCTCGACGAAATGCTTGGCTCAACCGCGTTTGCCGGAACATCCGTCACGCTCCACTACGAAGCCCTACTGCAGGCGCTCGATAGAGCATTGGAAAAATTCACGTTGGCTGCGCAGTCCGATGTTGTCCTGGGGGCCTGCCTCGAAGAGGCGTCTGGGCAGCACTAGACGAGTATCCGCAAGGAAGGTGGGGATGAAGGCTCTCTCTCAAGTCACTCGCATAAGCTAGCGCCAAACATAATCGAAAATCATGATGAGCAAGCGACTGAGACCCGATTTGGGGCAGCATTGGGCCGATTATTTCGCTAACCCGTCGGTCAACCGGAGCACCAACGGCGAGCCACCAGGCTCGGGTCGGTGGTACGCGGTACATTTTTACTGCGACTGCCGACTGACCGCGAGACGTGAGGCCCGGAACGGCGGCGGTTTCGTGATGCCAAACCCCAAAGGCGGTTGGAACGTCATGCGCCTGTCGCGGTGATGTTTGGAGGGGGTACCGTTTTGTTGCCCCTTTTGCCCGGTAGCTTACGGGGTGCGGGCGTGGGGGATAGAAGGCCTGGTCGATTTGGTAGACGCTCGACCCAAAGTTCACCATCAGTCTTGAGCACGCCGAACTCCACCTCGACTGGATGAGCTGATGTATCGGTATAGATTGGCCGACTGAAGCAAGTAACGCCGGGATTCATCCGACAGTAACGCTCCATTGATCTGTACCTGCCACGATTTGCAGATCGTAGCTGGAGAAAGACATTGGCTTCATTGCCATCGACGGTGCCACCAATTGCATGACCGATGTAATGACCGCGATCCCAGTCGCCGACTACCCCTGGCATTGCGGACATAGTGATTCCCCTCAGTCTTGCGTCATCTCGTTTCGAGTGTTTTGGTTTGGAGGTGCCGACCGCTGCTATAAGCCTTGCTTCGATGGGTAGGGTGTCGCCGGCAGGATCGTACGACTCTTCTTGTTGGTAGCAATCAAAAATGTATTCGAAGGTTCCGTATAAGAAAACGACGATTTCAATCGGCCTCTCAGCCATGCTGCGATAGCTGTCTTTCCAGCAGTTGGAAAGTTCTTCTCGGATGAATTCTGGAACATCCGTTCCTGATGCGCGTGCCGCCTCAAGCACCTTAGCGTAGGGGATGACGGACGTCACCACTGAGACGCCCATCCAAATATGCACGGGTCACAGACGCTTTGGCCTCCGACGATCTGAACCGTGCCCGCTTGACGGGTGCTCATGCTAAAGCGCCTTGTGATTGATGGAACTGCTCGAGTCAAAAACTTCACATCACCTCCCTTGTTGGCATTTCGGCTTGAAGCCAGCTTTCCAGAGTGTAGCAATCCGATGGTGAAATTCAACGATGATGCAGCTGCCAAAAAATCGGGTACCATTTTTTTGTGAATATTTACATACCCGATGTAGGTTGGTTTCTCGGGTTTTTTGATATATATTTATTGAAACATTTCGTAAATTCGACGATAAGTGTTTTATGGAGGAGCGGTTGATTTGTACCGCAGTAACTTTTTTATCCACAGGATTTACGAGTTAAATTAAGTGGCTAGGCGCTCACGACCACGTTAACGTCAACAAGGAGGAGTCATGGATTCACAAGTCATACAGCTCTTGCAAGCACTGGGTTTCTTCAAGGATTGGACGAACTACTTGCTTGTTACCACTGTAGCCGCACTCGGATGGATCGCAACTAAGCCTGTGCTCATTGATGGCATGTGGTTGAAATCGACAATATTTTTCTTTTGCCTTTCGATAGTCTTTGCAATATTCACGCTCGGCCTAATACCTGTCGTTGGCGAGAGCATTACAAAAGATGCGAAGTCAATCTATGAAGTTGCTGGGGAGTTCAAGCTCATATGGACTATTGGGCCCGAAGTGGCATTGACGTTGAAGTGGGTGTGCTGGCCGCAGCATGTCTTTTTTGTAGTCGGGATCTGTCTTTTCAGCTTGGGTAGCATCTGGCGTATACCCGAAAGCACCATTCGGAAAACAGGCACCCTTGAACCGGAGTCGGAGAACGAAACTAAGGTTTTGAATCTCCCAAGCACCACCTCAAGGGCTTAGCCATGACAGTCAACAGCGTCGAATTTCTCAGGGGCATGTACAACACCGCGCGCCTGCTGGGTGACATGTCCATCAATTCGGATGCGACTCTTGAAATTGAAGCTTATGAGGACATGCTTGTGCTGACAAAGCAGTTCCCATAGCCCATCACCAAACCTGCAGGCGAAATTGAGCATGCTGGCCGCACTGGGTGCGGCGGCCACCTGGCAGCCTCAGCAGCTTCTTCAAATCAACCAGCAGGGGCCGATGACTTTCAAGGAGACGGCCAATGGCCGTGTTCAGAAGTTCTTGAACGACGTTGCCAAGAAGGGGGGTGAAGTTCAACGCCACCGCCTACGAGGGTTCACCCGAAAAGTTTTACCGCGCTTACAAGATGGTGGACGGTTTTTTTGTCCCTGACACACCAGACCGTGATCAAGAGAACCGTTCTCAAGGCACGCTGATCAGCGGAACGTTCTTTTATCACTATTTTGGTGAAGAACTGCCCGGCGACATCGTCGTCTGATTCGGTGTAAATCGTGTCATGTCAAGGCCATTTTGCGTACTGACTCAGAGCAGCCAAACACCTGAGTTCGTTGTTCTTGGCAATGGCAGTGAATCTGGCCTTGATTTCCGCTACGCTGACCGGCATGCCTGGGTCCTCTTTTGTTGGCAGCCGAGGCCAGTCTCCAGCTACCTCAATTACAGCCGATCAAACGACTTGAAACCCGTGCCGGCACGCATGCCGTCGGGTTCAAGGTTTTTATCGAGGTCTGAACTGGAGTCTGAACCGTTCACCGGGGATGCCTGAACATCCCGCAGTGAACCAGATCACGACTTCAGATTCATGAACTCAAAAATCAGGGACGCACAGCGATGTCGTTGCGCACGGCCTTGACGTTTTTCACGTTGCGGGCAATGGCTTCGGCCTGGGCTTTTTCAGCGCCTGACTTGGCAAAACCGGACAGTTGCACGGTGCCGTTGAGGGTTTCGACGCTGATGGACGAGGCGGCCACAGTCCTGTCTTCAACAAATTTGGCTTTTACAGCGGTGGTGATGGCTGCATCGTCAATGTAGGCACCGGTGGTTTCCTGGCCTCGGCCAACGGCACAGCCGGCGGTAACGATGGTGATGCCGGCCATGGCGGCAAATGCAAGTGCGCGAACGTATTTCATGTTGATTCCTCTGAATGATTTAATTGATTTAGTGCGTTTTTTTAAAAAGCCTGTCAGCCAGCGGCACTACGCTGGAAGACCTGCGGAAATTTTTTTTGGAGGCCAGTCCATGAGCTGACCGGATGTGGTGCTGTTCATGGTCTGGCTTTCATTTCGGGTTTGCAGACGTCTGGTTTGACGGTGAAAGCATTGAAAGAACAATGCCGGTCAGGTCGGATGACTTCATGGCCGCCAGCACAATGCCGCCGACGGATACCAGTCGCCAGGGTTTGAACACCACGGCTGCTACGCCTACCCCTGCTGCAATACTCACCAGCTGAACAGGATGTTCCTGGGCGTAGCGGCCAATCAATGGTTTGGCTACATCGATGGCGATGCTGGCGGGGTGGTGGTGCCACCACGATTTAAGGGCACGTTTTATCAGCCCCCAATGCCCATGGTTGCCGTCCCGTATATCGTCATCGTTTTCATCTGCAAACCCGAAATTACCGGGTTTGTCCTTGTTGTCTATGGCGTCCCGCTCATGACCTTCGTCCCTGTCATGGCGCTGCATGTGCCTGACGATTGCCTTGCGGCTGATGGCCAGGCGTTGCTGCGGCGTCAGCTCCAGCGGGGTGGTGGTGATTGCCATCTGGGGGGCCTCTGCGTCTGGACTGTTCATCAACATTCAGGCAGCCATGCGCAGGGCGCGGGCGTCGCTGTCAATTTGAGCCTTGAGCTCGGGAAAACGCTCGCTTTTCAGCGGTTGTCTGGCCCAGACAAGTGCTATCACGGCAAGTAACAGGGCTGCCCCCGGCACAAGCACCAGCACCCAGTGAAACTGATTCTGCAAAAAGCCCAGCATCAATGCCGTGCCGGCCAAACCGGCAAACACCACACCAGCAAGCACCACCACCAGCCAGGCCACTACTTTTGTCAAAACTTCTGTACCGGCAGCGCTGGCTTCTTCATGAAACAGCGCTGCATAGGCGCTGACATGGTCGACAACCAGATCAGGCCTTTGTACAAGGGTTGAAAAAAGTGGGTGCAGCATGGGTGGCTCTTGTGTCTTGTGTCGTGGTTTGGCGGCTTGGCGTCAGCAGGGAGATTCAGGCGTCTGCCGGATCAATAACGGTTGTTGCTGCGTTTGCGTGCAGCAGCTACCAGCAAGGCGACACTGGCACCCACAGCGGCAGCGATCAGCACCGAGCGCAAAGGCTGCTCGGACACATAACGGGTGGTGGCACCTGCGGCACGGCTCAGCGATTGCTGGGCGCGGTCTTTGGCTTCGGCAGCCATGTCCATGCTTTGGCGAGCCAGTTTTTGAGCCTTTGTAGCCAGCATGTCAACCACAGGGTCCACGCTGCCACGCAGTTCGCGCACCTTGCTTTCGGCCTTGTCCAGCGCGTCATTGGCGTAGTGGCGGGTGGAATTGACGGCGTTGTCAGCTGATTGCAGCAGGTCATCAGAAACCTGGCGGACCACGGGCAGGGTGTCGTTGGCGACTTTGGAGCTGGAGAAGTTCATGTCAAATCCTTTTTTTGGTTGCGGGAGAGGGAAACTTTTGATTCAGTCAATGGGCCAGGACTGCCTAGTTCTTTTTGACCAGGCTGGCCACAAAACTGACGATGGCCATGACGGCGAAGATAAAGAACAGAATCTTGGCGATTTCGACAGCACCTGCTGCAATACCGCCAAATCCGAAGACGGCAGCTATCAGGGCAATCACCAGAAAAACGACCGAATAATGCAGCATGTTGACGTCCTTTCATGGTCTTTTATCCATCAAGCCGGATGGAAGTCCAGGTGGCGCTGCCCTGTGCAGCACCTTTGAAACCCATGGCGCAAGCTTACTGAAATGCAGGGTTTTTCTTCATCGGCTGCAGCGCTGTGCCGGTGTCAGCCCGTTTGGCTATGGGCTGTAGGATGATGCCGACGTTTTGCTGGCGGCCGGGTTTTACCCACTTGTCGGGTAAAAAGTCAGGAAAAGATCATGCAGAAAAGTTTTTTGGCAGCACCGCAGAAATGCGCGTGCCCGTATCCGAGTTTTTGCTGCTGACAACGGTCAGGCGGCCGCCGGCTGCCTCAACGCGGTGACGCATACCGGCCAGGCCGTGGCTGCTGGAGCTGACGCCGGTGGTGTCAAAACCCTTGCCGTTGTCGTGTACCTCTATGGTGATGTAGCTGTCCATGTTCTGCAGGCTGATGACAACCTGGCTGGCCTCTGCATATTTGCCAATATTGGTCAATGACTCCTGCACCAGTCGGTAAACCGTGAGCTGCGCCGAGCCGCCGAGTTCAACATGCTCCAGATCCGTCGTGATTGACAGTCCCGAGCGCTCCTCAAACTCACGCGCCAGAATTTCAAGCGAGGCCACCAGGCCCAGATGCGACAGGGACGAGGGGCGCAAATCCTCAACAATGCGCCGTTTCAGCGCAATGCCGCTGTTGAGCGTGTTGGTCAGATGGGCGATGCGGTCGGATGCTTCAGGCAGGCTGGTGCCCAGGCGCGACTTGAGCCGGGCAACATCCAGTTTGGCTGCGGTCAGAAGCGCGCCCAGTTCGTCGTGCAGCTCACGCGCCAGGTGACCACGTTCGTCTTCACGCACATTCTGCAAATGGGTCGCCAGCTCGGCCAGATTGGCCGTGCGCTCCCTGACCTGCAGGTCAAGCTGGTCACGCTCGCGCTGCAGCGAGTCTTTTTCACGTTTGCCGGACAGCAGCAAGGCCTCGGTCTGGTTGAGGTACATGTAAAAGGCCAGCAGGCCGGCCAGGGCCATGATGGCAATGCCGATACGTGAAAGCTGCAGGCTTTGTTTGATCTGGCTCTGGCTGATTTCCAGTTTTTTTATGCTGTTGGCTGCCAGTTTGGTTGATTGCAGGCGAATCGCCTCCATATGTTCCTGGCCAACGTCGGTGGTCAGCACAAACTTCCAGGCATCTTCATTGCCTTCCTTGCGCATGCGCACACTCAGGTCCATCTCGGCAAGTTTGGCTGAAATATGCCGCGACAGGGAGGCAAATTCGCTCAGCTCATCCCGGTAGGGCACAAACAGCTGTCTGAGCACATCCAGGTTCTGGCCGATTTCTGTGACAGCGGTGGTGTAGGGTTCGAGATAACGCGCCTCGCCGGTCAGCAGATAACCGCGCTGGCCGGTTTCGGCGTCCAGCACCAGTTGCATCAGCTTGTTCAGCGAGCTGCGTGTCTGCTGGGCTTCTTCAATGCTGGCCGCTGCGGCTGTTGATTGTCTGAAACTTACCTCGTTGATGGAGATCAGGCAGGCCGCCGCCAGCACGGCCAGTGGCAAGCTGATGGCCTTTCTCGGGAAAGTAAATTTTCTCATCACGGACTCCGTTCAGTATTCACCCAGTACCTGTTTGACTTCTTCGTCAATAATGAGGACTGGGAATTGAATCGGACGGCTGCCTCGCCGTCCTTTGTAAATGCTTTTTGCCTGCGGTACAGGCTTTTCTGGAAAGACAAGAAGATGATCAAAATCGGAATTGTGGACGACCACGCCATCGTACGTTCGGGGCTCAAACAGTTTTTCTCGGATCAGGTCGATTTGCGTGTTGTCGGCGAAGCCGGTAGCGGCCGCGAAGCAATTGACCTGGTGCGCAATGTAGAACTTGACATTCTGGTGATGGATCTTTCCATGCCAGGACAAAGCGGAATTGACGCACTGGCGATGATTCGGGCCAAGGCACCGGATGTTGGCATCCTTATTTTGAGCGGCTACCCTGAAGAGCATTATGCGGTCAACCTGATTCGTCAGGGTGCCAGCGGTTACCTGAACAAGGAATGTGATCCTTCGGAAATCGTGGATGCGATCCGGGTTATTTCGCTGGGCAAACGTTACATTACGCCGACAGTGGCCGAGCTTTTGGCGCAGCAGCTGAACCGTCCCAACGACATGGCTGCACATGAGCAGTTGTCGGAGCGGGAGTTTCAGGTCTTCCTGAAACTGGCCAAGGGTGAAACCGCCGGCGATATTGCAAAAGCCCTGTCGCTGAGCGTGAAAACCGTCAGTACCTACAGAACCCGTGTGATGGAAAAGATGAGTCTGGCGTCCAACAGCGACCTGACTTATTACGCGCTTAAAAACAAGCTGATCGACTGATAGCTGGTTTTGTGAGCTGCCCGCTGGCGGGCAGCTCCGGCTGCCTGCTGAATCCTTCAGATCATTGAGGTGGCACCCGCCGTGTGGCTGCAGCTCATTCACTGGACGCGCCATGCTGGATGCAGTAGTCCACCAGGGCGTCGATTTCATTGGATTTGTCAAACACGGCATCAACACCCAGCTGGGCGCAACGCTGGCGGATGTCTGCTGTTGCGTAGTTGCTGAGAACCACCACTTTTTGCCGCGGACTGCGCCCCCTGCAGGCTGCCAGCACACCCAGGCCGCTGCCCTGTTTGAGGAACAGGTCAACAATCGCCAGGTTCCACTTGCTGGGGTTGGCGAGCAGCCATGCCTTGCCATCACTTTCAGTATCAGCCGTGCCTATCGTGTCCACTCGTGCGAGTTCTTCAAGCGTCGCTATCAGGTTTTCACGGATAGTCGGGTTGTCTTCAACGATGAATGTTTTCAGTCTCACGCAGCAAATCCAGGCAATGGGCAATAAGCGATGATGTCACGACTTTCAGACCGGCCAATCATGAAAGGTTAGCTCTCGGAGGACTGGAATGTGCCAGATGATGCCAGCTTTCGATGTTTCTCAATGTATCCGG
>JAZKIK010000561.1:0-4558 GCA_040384925.1 Pseudomonadota bacterium
GTAGCGCGCGGGCTGGCAGCATTGGACAAGCTGGATGCAGCTGTGGGTACCAGTTCTTGATGTCCCCGAAGCCGCTATAAAAATCAACCCCTGCCCGCACCAACCCTCAATCCACCGCAAACTCAGCAACCCACTTCCCATCCACATAACTCAAAATATTCGCCCCGCGCGGTATCGCGGCGGATTCAGTCAGGCCGCAGCTGATACCTTGTGCTGACGGACAATTTCTTTTGTCAGGGCCGCTACCGACAGTGGCGCGCAGCCTTCAGCCTTGTTGCTGACCGTCACATAGGCCCTGAATCCGGCGGCAGTGGTGGCGTTGACCACCTTGGCCAGAAGGCTGCGGGTCTCCAGATCCGGGTCCACCATCTTGTCATAGGGTTCGTACGCCTCGGCGGCGTCTTCATAACCGTAAGCGCCATGCATCCGGTGCAGGTTCCAGCGACACACCAGCGGCCCCGGCCACAAGGCGCGCAGCATCGGCAACTGGCCTTCAATCGGCGGCATCTTGGCGTGCAGGCCCAGGCAATAGCTGGCTTTTGACGCGCGAAGCACCGCAGCAAACTCAGGTGTCAGCCAGACCGGGTCACGCACTTCAACGGCCACCACTGCATCAGGTGCCAGGTCGGCCATGGGTGGCAGCGCCTGCAGCATCAGCGCCAGCCGCTGCAGCAGCTCGGGCAGGCGGCCCAACAGGGCAGGGGGCAAGGGGCTGATCTGAAACACCAGCGCGCCGAGTTTGTGCCCCAGCCCCAACAGCGCGGGCTGGGCAAACTCCTGTACCGCCAGTTCAGCGCTGAAAAAAGCCGGGTTGGGCTGAACCGCCTGGCCTTTTTCACCACGCACCGTGGCATCAGTGACCAAAGCCGGTGCCTTGACCACAAAACGAAAATCATCACCCACTTGCGCCGCATAGGCCGCGTACTGCGAAACGGTCAGGGGGCGGTAAAACGCCCTGTCCAGGCTGACGGTACGAAACAGCGCGTGTTGGGCATAAGGGGCCAGGCCATGTCTGGAAAGCTGGTTTTCTGCATGCTCCCCCTCCCAGACCAGTCCTTTCCAGCCCGGGTAGTTCCACGATGAGGTGCCTAGCCGGGCCAGTCTGGGCATGTCAGCGGCCAGCACCATGTGCTCCGGATCAGCGGGTTGGGCCAGGGGCAGCAGCGCGCCGGTCCTTGCCCTGGCAGCCGCAGGTTTTTTGACTGGTGAAGCCGACTCGGCTGGTGCGTCATCATCATCTGGAAACAAGGCGTCTTGCATGGGTCCCAAGTTTAGAGGCTGGCAAAATCGGTTCAAACCAAACAGGCCAGATATGTACCTACCCCCACAATTCAAATCCAAAGACGCAGCCCAGGCCTGGGAGCTGATTCGCGCTTACCCGTTTGCCTCGCTGATCTCGCAGGACGATGAGGGTCTGCCCTTTGTCTCGCACCTTCCACTGCATCTTGAAGTCAATGAAGATCAGGCGGTGCTGCTCGGCCATTGCGCCAAACCCAATCCGCACTGGCGCTACCTGCAGGCCCGACCCACTGCGGTGGTGACTTTTCTGGGGCCGCATGCCTATATGTCGCCAAAGGTTTATCCGGATCTGGCGCGAGTGCCAACCTGGAACTACCTGGCCGTGCACTGCACGGTTCAGGCCAGCCTGATTGAAGAGGCCGCCGCCAAAGACCGCCTGCTCAAAAAACTGATTGGTGACCACGAACCTCCTTATGCAGAGCAATGGCGCGGCCTGGGTGAAGAGTTTGCCCACAAGATGCTGGCCGGCATAGTGGCTTTTGAGCTGAAAGTCACTGCCCTGCAATGCAAGATCAAGATCAACCAGCACCGGCCTGAAGCCCATGCGACCATGAAGTCGCTGTACGCTGCAGGTAATGAAAATGAACGCGCCCTGGCTCAGTGGATGGACAAACTTCAACTGAAAGGACTTTGACATGCGGGCCATGTTTATTAAACAGCAGTCAGAGAAAATCCAGCAGCAGTACAAACAGGCGCTGGAGCAAGCCATGCAGGCCAGGCCCGATCCAGATGAAAAAATGGACAAATGATGAAGCTGCTGAACAGGTAGCAGAATGACAATCCAGACGGATGCCGGTTTTATGGCACTGGCGCTTGAGCAGGCGCGGCTGGCCGCTGCGGCTGGTGAAGTTCCGGTTGGCGCGCTTGTCGTTCGTCATGGTGAAGTGATTGCAAGAGGCCACAACGCACCAGTCGATGCCCATGACCCGACAGCACATGCTGAAATTGTTGCCCTGCGGGCTGCGGCCAAAACCCTGGGCAATTACCGGCTTGATGACTGCGAGCTTTTTGTCACGCTGGAGCCCTGCGCCATGTGCAGTGGCGCAATGCTGCATGCACGCCTCAAAAGAGTGGTTTTTGGCGCGCCTGAACCCAAAACCGGCGCGGCGGGATCGGTCATCAATCTGTTTGGACAAACACAGCTGAATCACCAGACCACGCTGCTTGGCGGCGTGCTGGCCGAGCAGAGCACAGCGCTGTTGCAGGACTTTTTTCGCCGACGGCGTAATGACAAACGTAATCAAGCGCGGGCAAACCACCCACTGCGCGACCATGCCTTGCGCACCCCGGATGCGGCTTTTGACAAGCTGCCCGACTACCCATGGCCACCGCGCTTTGTCAGCGACCTGCCTGCGCTGGACGGCCTGCGGCTGCACTACATTGACTGCTGCGAAGCAACTGAGTGCGGCCAAACACTGACTTATCTGTGCCTGCACTCAAGCCCGCTCTGGACTTATTTTTACCGCCACATCATCCCAGGGCTTCTTCAGGCCGGCCATCGGGTCGTTGCACCCGATCTGATTGGTTTTGGCAAAAGCGACAAACCGAAAAAAGAGGGTTTTCACAGCCTCAGCCGGCACCGCCAAATAGTGCTGGAGCTGATTGAGCGCCTGAACCTGAGCAATATCGTGCTGCTGGTTGGCGATCAGGGCGATTTTCTGAGTTTGACCTTGCCTTTGACGCATCGGCGGCGCTTCCAGGGTTTGCAGTTGGCAAGTGTGTTGCCCGGTCATGGCGATTTTCATCAGGAAATGAAAAACTTGGCTTACGCTGCTCCTTTTCCGGATAACGGGCACCGCGCCGCATTGCGCGCTTTTGCTGCGCTGACAGCCATGCAGAATTTTCGGGACAATTTGTAATTTTCAGACGGAGGAGAAAAATGGTTCCAAGAATCGCGGGTTTGGTGTTTTTGTTGCTTCTGGTGGTTCTGGGTTTAAGCACCTGCGGCACGATCGAGAGTGGCAATGTGGGGGTACGCACCACACTGGGCAAAGTCAATGCCGAAGAAGTCCAGCCCGGCGTCTACGTCGGGCTGCCGCTGGTCAGCCGTGTGCTGGAGTTTTCTGCCAAGGAAATTGGTGTGGACCTGAATGACCTGACACCCAAGGCCAGGGACAACCTCTCGCTGCGTGACCTGGACATGACGATTTATTACCGTGTCCAGCCCGACGCAATAGCTGACCTGTACATCAAATACGCCGCCCAGCATGGCCGAGACGAAAGCGGCCGCGTGCTGTTGCCTGCCCACGCGCTGCTGAACCGGCTGGGCCGCAACATCATTTATGAAGAAACCTCCAGGCAGGAGAGTCTGCAGATGCACACCAAACGTGAAGAACTGGCCGGCGCGGTGCAAAAAGGCCTGCAGATCGAACTCGACAAAAACGACAAGGGTGTTTTTGTCATTTCACGCGTGGTGATTCGCCAGCTGACGACCGACCCGGCGATTGAAAAAGCGATTCAGGAGTCGGTGGCTGCGCAAAAACAGCTCGAAACCACCAAACAGCGCATACAGATCGCCGAAGCCGAAGCACAGGTTGAAGTCAAACGGGCCGAAGGCATTGCCAGAGCCAACCAGATCATCAACCAGAGCCTGACCCGTGAATACCTGCAGCATGAATCCAACCAGGTGCTGCAGAAATTCGCCGAAAAGGGCGGGGCCACCACAGTTGTCATTCCCGCCAATATGCAGACTGCGCCGCTGATCAACATAGGCAAATAAGACCGCCTGCAGGGGTTTCAGTTTGCCGACAGCTGAAAAACCGGCAGTCTCCAACCCCAGAAAATGGTGCTTAAGTGCAGTGCAGCCAGTGCGCCACTGGTGGCAAAAACGGCAACACCCAACAGGTCCAGAAGGTAAAGAATCATGATTGCTTTTCACCACGCAGCAGCGTTTTGAGCCAACGGCAAAACGCACTGGCCGCTTCGGGTGCGGCTGATTGCGGATTCAGGTAAGCGACATAGTCTGCGTTGCCGCGCACGGCGGGGGTGGTGGTTTCAAGCAATTGGCCCTGGCTCAGGGCCTGGTACACCAGAATCTGCGGGACCACCAGAAAACCCATGCCACCAGCAGCCGCCGCAAGCGCAAGAAAATAGTGCTCAAAACTGGCGACAACATGAATATCACCGGACGCAAGCCCTTGTTGCCGCGACCAGGCGGCCAGCGCATCAGGACGTGATGTGGCACTGATAAAAGGCCAAGTGTCGATTGGCCGATCTGAAAATGCCAGACAAACAGCTGGCGTTGCCACACAAACCAGGT
>JAZKIK010000562.1:0-1381 GCA_040384925.1 Pseudomonadota bacterium
CGTCCTGCACCCGGCGCTGGCGGGCTCGCCTGGTCATGAGGCCTTCAAGCGCGATTGCAGCGCTGCTGCCTGCCTGCTCAGCGTGGTGTTCAAAGCTGCTTATGACCAGGAGCAGGTGGACAAATTCTGCGACAGTCTCAGACTGTTCAAACTTGGTTACAGCTGGGCTGGCCCCATGAGTTTGTGTGTGCCTTACGACATCAACTCGCTGCGCACTACAAACTGGCCATACCAAGGCGGTCTGGTGCGGTTTTCCGTGGGCCTGGAGGCCGTGGCTGACCTGCAGGCCGACCTGGCGCAGGCACTGGCAGCGATGCAGTACAGTAAGGACTAAATTTTCATGAAAGCACGCTGTGGCAACTCCAAATTACTCCTACGAAAAACGCCAGAAAGAGCTCGCCAAAAAGCGTAAAAAAGAAGACAAACTCAAACGCAAGGCCGAAGGCAAACCCGATGAGCCGGACGACGAGGGTTCTGACGGTGCACCAGGGCTTGATTCAGCCGGCGATCAGCCGGTAACGCCTGGTGGCGCGCCAGCTTCTACTGGCGTCTGATTTGTCGGCTTTTTGAATGAGCTGGTTATTACGAGATAAGCGCGACGCAAGCCCTTGTTTTCAAGGGTAATCCACACAAGACCCCTGACAGCGGTACAGCTTGCAGGGGTTTTTTGTTTTTGCGGTGGGGGTTTTCAGCCCTCGAGCATGCTTTTCGCCAGTTCCTGCATCGCTTCCGCACTGTGATTACGCGGCCTCAGTACCGTGGCCTGAGGATAAAGGTCAAAGTTGCGTTTTATCGATTGCATATAGACCGGGTCGTAATGCCTGACCAGCAACTCCTGCACCACGCTGGCCACATCACCGTTGCGTGATCGGGTTTGCCAGTCTTTTACGGCTTCCTTGCCGCGTGCCAGGGTCAGTGCCACCAGGCGCTCGCAGAAAAATTCTATGTCGCGTACAAAAAAATCATAGTCTTCCAGCAGCAGGGCTACCCGTTCTGCTTCTGGCAGTTCCAGCTGCAGGCAGTTGCCATGCCGCATCGCTGCTATCAGGCCTTCGGGTATGGCGACATTGCCGACTTTTTTGCTTTCACTTTCAATATAAACCGGGCGGGCTGCATCAAAACTTTTCAGTGTTGACCAGATCAGGCGGTCAAAAGCCTTCTGGCTGGGCTGGGGCAGGCCGGGAATCATGCCCAGAACCGAGCTGCGGTGATTCGCCAGTTCTTCCAGGTCCAGCACCTGTGCACCTTCGGCCCGCAGCGCCTGCAGCAAGCGGGTTTTGCCCGAGCCTGTGGTGCCGCAAATGACGCGGTAGCTGAACTGGCTGGCCAGGCGCGGCAAATCCAGCACCATGGCAGCCCTGAAGGCCTTGTAGCCGCCGTC
>JAZKIK010000562.1:1391-3408 GCA_040384925.1 Pseudomonadota bacterium
GTCACACGAAAGCCGATCTGCTCCAGAATCAGCGCCAGTGCGCCACTGCGTTTGCCGCCACGCCAGCAATAAACCAGCGGCTGCCATTCCCTGGGTTTGTCCAGTACATCGCGCTGGATGTGGACGGAGATGTTCCTGGCGACCAGTGCGGCACCCAGCTTTTTTGCTTCAAAAGCGCTGATCTGCTTGTATTGGGTGCCGACCAGCTTGCGTTCATCATCATGCAGGCTGGGCCAGTTGACGGCAAGTGGAAGGTGGTCAATTGCAAATTCACCTTCCGAGCGGGCATCTATGACATCCGAAAAATCGCCCAGCGTGACCAGGGCCTGTTCGGCCGAAATGCGTTCAAGGCTCATGCTGCTGCTTTTTCATTTGATCATTTTTTTCAGTTCTGGCCACACATTGGCCAGCATTTTGGCTTGTGACTGCTCGTTGGGGTGAATGCGGTCGGCCTGAAACTGAGCGGTCGAATCGGCCACATCCGCAATGCCCTTGAGGAAAAACGGCACCAGCGACACTTTTTCAGCCTTCGCGACCTTGGCAAAAAGCCCGGAGAAATTGGCCGTATAGGCGCTGCCGTAGTTGGGTGGTACCTGCATGCCCACCAGCAATACCTTTGCGCCGGCTTTTTTGGATGCCTGTGTCATGCTGAGCAGGTTTTTTTCAGTCATGTCCAGCGGCAGACCGCGCAAGGCATCGTTGCCGCCCAGCTCAAGCACCACGATGCTCGGCTGGTGTTTGCTCAAAAGGGAGGCCAGACGCGAGTTACCGCCCGATGTGGTGTCGCCGCTGATGCTGGCATTCACAAGCTTGACGGCCTTTTTTTCATCAGCCAGTTGCTTTTCAAGCAAGGAGACCCAGCCGCTGCCGCGTTTGAGTCCATATTCAGCACTCAAGGAATCACCAAGCACCAGTATGGTTTGTGATGCGGCCTGGGCGGTCTGTGCGTATCCAGGCGTGATGCTTGCTGGAAAAACTGCTGCGGCGATCAACAGCGCGGCAAATGGTTTTACCAGCAGCCTGCCCGCAGTGCTGGCCAGCTTGTTAAAGTGCGAGGCACGCGTTTTAAAGTTTTCTGATAAGGCTGTCATGTCTGAACCTGTGGTTTCCAGCAGTGGCGATGTTTCTTCAACGTCCCCTGGCTCTGTTTTGTCAATGTCATCAAGCTCATCAATTGTTTCCGTTGAGCATGTTTTCAAGTCCGTCAGTGATTCGACCGGCACATTGACCATTTTGCGCGATATTGACTTTGCGCTGGCCCCACGCGAAACCGCAGCCATTGTCGGCGCTTCGGGCTCCGGCAAAAGTACCTTGCTGTCGATTATTGCCGGGCTGGACACCCCGACCAAAGGCACGGTACGGCTGGCCGGGCAGGACATTTTCGCCATGAACGAAGATGACCGCGCCGCCTTGAGGGCGCAAAAAGTCGGTTTTGTGTTTCAGAGTTTTCAACTCATGGGCAATCTGACCGCACTTGAAAATGTCATGCTGCCGCTGGAACTGTCAGGCACCAAAAACGCCAGGGCCATGGCCAGCGAAATGCTGCGCCGGGTGGGTCTGGGCGAGCGGCTGGGTCATTACCCCAAGGTGCTGTCAGGCGGTGAGCAGCAGCGGGTGGCACTTGCACGTGCTTTTGTGGTGCAACCCGCCGTGCTGCTGGCTGACGAACCTACAGGCAGCCTGGACTTTGCCACAGGCGAAACAGTGATGGCCCTGATGTTTGAGCTGAACAAGGAACTGGGAACGACCCTGGTGCTGGTCACCCATGACAGGGCGATTGCTGCGCGCTGCGAAAGACGCATCACCATTGAGGCCGGGCAGATCATTGCCAATTGAGGCCGTGCAGGGCCGCAGGACGCCAGCATTATTTCTTGAATGCTGCCAGAAACTTTTTGCGATCTTCGGGCCGGTCAATATGCAGGGCCAGCGCTTGAACCAGGTCGGCCAGGGCAGGGTGGCGCACTGCTTCTTTTTTGACAATCATTTTGGCCAGCGGGCCAATGTATTGGCTCAGGGC
>JAZKIK010000563.1:0-3589 GCA_040384925.1 Pseudomonadota bacterium
CTCGGCGGCAGGCACGTGGCGCAGGCCCGTCATCCACAGCCACACCGTCCACACACTGGCGGCCAGGGAATAAAACATCAGCAGTACCCAATGTCCGGCCAGCACCTGGCCAAAGTCAAAATGCCAGGCCATCCACAGGCCAAAAGGCGTGACCAGTGCAAAACCCCACAGATTGATCAGTGCTGTAATCCGTTTGGGGCTCAGCGAGCCCGTCAGTTTTTTGCCAATCACGGCATAGGTGGCTTCACAAAACACCGCGCCCAGCAGCAGCAGGTTGCCAATCCAGGGGGTTTTACCTGCCGAATCGCCGACCGCAACCAGGTCAGCGGGAGCGTGTTTTGACAAGGACACCAAGGCGATACCCAGCACCGCGCAGGCTGTGGCCAGCCAGATGCGGGCAGAAATGTGTTCCTTGAGAAAAATCCAGCTCAGCAAGGCCACGGCTGCAGGTATCGCGGCCATGATGACCCCGGCTGCTACCGCACTGCTGTGCTGCACACCAAACATCATGCAAATGGAGAACAGGAAATTGCCAAAAAAACACTCCGCAAACAAAAGGCGCTGGGTCTGGCGGCTCATGGGTGGCTCATCGGCCGGTTTTTTCAACCAACCCAGCATGGCCACGCCACCAATGCCAAAACGCAGCCAGACCAGCAGCAGCACCGGAAAAACCAGTACCAGGGGTTTTGTCAGTGCAACATAACTGCCCACCAGCGACATGCTGCAGGCCAGAAAAAGACAGGCGCGAAGGCGACTGCCGGTGTGTAGAGCGTTTTGATGGGAAGGAGTCACGGAAAGGGCAGGGCGCGGGCCTGAAAATTGAAACCGGCCTGATTGTGCCTGCGTGTTGGCCTTATTCTTCTGCAGGAATTGTCCGGAGAGCAGTGGCGATTGAGGTAAATTGCAGCTTGGGAAGAATTTGAGGGGTTTTATGGCGTCAGGCCACTTTGCGTATTCAAACAACAGTAACCGGTTTCTGGCCGCAGCCGAGTTGACAAACCAGCGTTTTGCTCTGGTTGGTGTGCCCTTTGATGGTGCGGTGACGAACCGGCCTGGTGCGCGTTTTGGCCCGCAGGAAATTCGCCGCGCCAGCCTGATGTTGTGCGACGGACTGCATCCATTGTTTGAAGTCTCGCCCATTGATGATGCTGATGATTTGGGGGACGGCGGCGACATGCGCCTGCCCAATGCCTCACCACTGCCCGAAGTGCGCCAGCAAATACAAAGCCAGGCCGCAGCGCTGATGGCCAGGCACCACTGCGTGTTTCTGGGCGGTGATCATTCCATCACCTTGCCGCTGCTGCGCGCCGCCCACACGATTCATGGCGAGCTGGCGCTGATTCATTTTGACGCCCACTGTGACACCTGGAGCGACCATTTTGGTGAACCATCAGGTCATGGCACCTGGACTTATGAGGCGATTCAGCAGGGGCTGGTCAGCGCTGAACACACTGTGCAGATTGGCCTGCGCTCCAGTGGCGAGCGTGCGGCCAGGGAGTATGTCAGCGACCAGGGTGGGCTGATTTTTACCGCCCGCCAGCTGCGTGGTCTGGATGGCGCAAGCCTGCAAGCCGTGCTGGCGCAGATCCTAGCGCGCATAGGCGAGCGGCCCTGTTACCTGACACTGGACATTGACTGCCTTGACCCGGCCTTTGCACCCGGCACTGGCACCCCGGAGCCAGGCGGCATGAGCAGTTCGCAGGTTCTGACCTTTCTGGAGGAGTTGGCGTCGCTCAATTTTGTGGGTATGGACTGCGTTGAAGTGGCACCAGCTTACGACCATGCAGAGCTGACAAGCAATGCAGCAGCGGTTTTTGTCTGGACTTATTTGTGCGCCCAGCTCGCCAAACGCAAGGTTTGAGGCCGTCATGCTGCTGAAATCCGACACCCAGCTCAATCAGAACAGTTATTACGAAGCCAGCCTGGCCCGGCCGGCGGCCACAGCGCCGCTGCAGGGTGAACTGAATGTGGACGTGCTGGTGGTCGGTGCCGGTTTTTCGGGCTTGTCGGCGGCCATAGAGCTGGCGCAACGTGGTTTCAGCGTGGCTGTACTGGAAGCAGATCGCATTTGCAGCGGGGCGTCGGGCCGCAATGGCGGGCAGGCGATTGTGGGTTTTGCCAGTGGCCAGGAGCCGTTTGAAAAACAGCTGGGCGCCGAAAACGCACGGCTGGCCTGGGATATGTCACTGGAAGGCATCCGGCTGATTGACGAGCGCATTGCCCAGTTCGGCATCGACTGTGACCGGGTCAAGGCTTATGTTTATGTAGCTGACTCGGCACGCAAGGCCAGGGCACTGGAAGCCGAAATGAACAACATGGCCAGGGTTTATGGCCTGGACGTTGACTTTGCCGCAGGCCAGGATGTGCAGCGGCTGATCAAAAGCCGCCGTTATGTGGCCGCAGCTTATGAAAATGTGTCGGGCCATCTTCATCCCCTCAAATATGGGCTCGGTCTGGCTGAAGCGGCACGCGCTCTGGGTGTGAAGATTTTTGAGCATTCACCCGTCACCTCACTCAAACGTGGCAAAAGTTTGCAGGCAAACACAGCGGGCGGCGTGGTCCGTGCCGGTTTTGGTCTGCTGGCAGGCAACTGCACTTTGGCAGAGTACGGACCGGCCGTGGCGCCTGAACTGGCCCCGCGCATCATGCCGGTCGGCACCTACATGATTGCCTCCAGCCCGCTGAATCCGGCGCTTTGTGAACAGCTGATTCCGCGTCAGGCGGCCGTGTGTGACAACAACTTTGTGCTGGACTACTTTCGTTTCAGTGCTGACCACCGCATGCTGTTTGGTGGCCGGGTCAGCTACACCACCATGACGCCGCCCAACCTGAAGCAGCTGATGGCAAAACGCATGGTGGAGGTTTTTCCCGAGCTGGACGGCGTGGCAGTTGACTATTTGTGGGGTGGTTTTGTGGATATCTCGATGAACCGTGCGCCCGACTTTGGCCGCCTGGGCGATCAGCTGTTTTATCTGCAGGGCTTCAGCGGTCACGGGCTGGCACTGGCCGGGCTGGCTGGCAGGCTGGTGGCCGAAGCCATTGCGGGCCAGGCCAGTCGTTTTGACGTGTTTGCTGCGTTGCAGCACCGCAGGTTTCCGGGCGGGCCGCTGCTGAGAATGCCCAGCCTGGCGCTGGGAATGCTGTTTCACCGCCTGCGTGACGCTTTTTAGCGGTTACCCTAGACGCAGCAGAAAACATGTCGAAACCATGATCCTGGCTTACCAAGGAGGAAACCCAAGATGAAAAAGCCACCCTGTCTGGTCTGGCTTCCGGCCGACCATCGCCAGATTGGCGAAGAGGGCCAGAAAACACCATTCATGGTGCTGGGTGAACAATACGCCCGCGCCGTCAGATACGGCGCGGGTGCCCAGCCTGTGATGTTTGCGATGGCAAAAGCGGATGAAATACCCGAACTTCTGGAACTGGTGGACGGCGTATTTCTGACCGGTTCACCGTCCAATGTGCATCCTTCCTATTTTGATGAACCCGTGGCCGATACCACATTACCTCTGGATGCAGCCCGTGATGCGCTGACCCTGGCACTGGCGGTCGAGGCGCGGGACTCCACGACGGACGGCCACTGCCATCG
>JAZKIK010000563.1:3599-11040 GCA_040384925.1 Pseudomonadota bacterium
TTGGGTGTGTGCCGGGGGTTTCAGGAAATCAATGTGGCCATGGGCGGCAGCCTGCACCAGCGGGTTCATCACATACCGGGCCTGGCCGATCACCGCGAACCGGCAGGCCAGCCGGTTGAGGTGCAATTTGCCTCGGGTCATGAAGTCAGCATTGTCGAAGGATCGGTATTTGCCAAATGGGCCGGTGCCAGCCATGCCAGAGTCAACTCCCTGCACGGGCAAGGCATTGCAAGACTGGCACCTGATTTGCGCGCTCTGGTGCATGCACCGGATGGGCTGATTGAGGGGTTTGAAATCAGCAATGCCGCTGCCTTTGCCTATGCGGTGCAATGGCATCCGGAATGGCGCTTCTGGGAAACACCGTTTTACGCCGCCATACTTGAGGCCTTCGGGCAGGCTTGCACCCGAAGACAGGCCTTGCGCCTTGAGAGTCAAGGCCTGAAACAACCAAATTCAACGCTGCAATTTGCAGCCGGGAGCATCTGATGAACGAAAAAAAAGCTTGGAACTTCAATGATCTTGAAAACTGGCTCAATGAGCGCCGGGTTACCGAAGTCGAATGTCTGGTACCCGATCTGACGGGTGTGGCGCGCGGCAAGATCCTGCCGCGCGGCAAGTTCACCGAAGACCGCGGCATGCGCCTGCCACAAGCCATCGTGGCCATGGGCGTGACTGGCGAGTTTCCCGCCAGTGGGCCGTATTACGACGTCATTGATCCGACCGACAAAGATATGCAACTGCGGCCTGACCCGTCAACCGTGCGAATCGTTCCCTGGGCCAGTGACCCGACGGCCCAGGTGATTCATGACTGCTTTGACAACAAGGGAAATCTGGTGCCCTTTGCGCCCAGAACGGTGCTGCGAAAAGTGTGTGAACTTTTTGCTTCCGAAGGTTTGCAGCCGATTGTTGCGCCAGAGCTTGAGTTTTACCTGACCGCGCGTAATACCGATCCCAACACCCTGCTGCGACCACCAATAGGCCGCAGCGGCAGGGCAGAAACTTCCAGGCAGGCCTACAGCATTGATGCGGTGAATGAATTCGACCCACTATTTGAGGAAATCTACGACTATTGCGAAAAAATGGAGCTGAATGTTGACACCCTGATTCATGAGGTGGGTGCCGGGCAAATGGAAATCAATTTTTTCCATGCAGAGCCGCTGGGTCTGGCCGATGAGGTGTTCTTTTTCAAACGCACGGTGCGTGAGGCGGCGCTTCGCCACGACATGTACGCGACTTTTATGGCCAAGCCAATTGCCGGTGAGCCAGGCAGCGCCATGCATGTGCATCAAAGTATTCTGGATATCGCCACCGGTAAAAATATTTTCAGCAATGAAGATGGTTCCCCCTCAGATGCCTTTATGCACTACATCGGAGGCTTGCAGCGTTATATGCCTGCAGCCATGGTGCTGGTCGCCCCCTACGTCAACAGCTACCGCCGCCTGTCCAGGGACACTGCTGCCCCCATCAATATCGAATGGGGATATGACAACCGCACTGTAGGCATTCGTTCGCCGATTTCAACACCCGAAGCCCGGCGTGTGGAAAACCGCGTCATTGGCGCCGATGCCAACCCCTATGTGGCAATGGCCATGACACTTGCCTGCGGTTACCTTGGTCTGAAAAACAAGATCAAACCCAAGCCCGAAATGAAAGGTGACGCCTATCTTGCGCCGTATTCACTGCCGCGCAGCCTGGGCGAAGCCTTGCACAAGCTGCGCCGTGAATCCGACCTGCACGAGGTGCTGGGCAAGGAGTTCATCACCGTGTACTCGGAAATCAAGGAACTGGAGTTCGAGGAGTTCATGAAGGTCATTTCGCCCTGGGAGCGTGAACATTTGCTGCTGCATGTTTGAGTTGCCCCACTCTTTTTGATCGCAAGGATTGATGTTTATGAATGCCAGTGTTTCTTTTCCAACGATGTCCTCCGATGCCGCCGGGGCATCGGGCCTGAGTACCCGTGATATTCAGAATCTGGACAGTGCCCATTTTTTGCACCCGTTTACTGACTTCAAGGACCTGGCGTCACGCGGTGCGCGCGTCATCAGCCGCGCAGACGGAATTCACGTCTGGGATTCCGAGGGCAAACAGCTGCTGGATGCCATGAGTGGTCTGTGGTGCGTCAATGTCGGTTATGGCCGCAAGGAACTGGCCGAGGCTGCATATCAGCAGATGATGACACTGCCTTTTTACAACAGCTTTTTCCAGACCACCAATTTGCCAGCCGTCAAGCTGGCGGCGCGGCTGGCATCGCTGGCGGCTCCGGTGGGTGAGCGCAGCTTTGAGCATGTTTTTTATTCATCCAGTGGCAGTGAAAGCAATGACTCCAACGTGCGTATGGTGCGCCGTTACTGGGACTTGCTGGGCCAGCCGCAACGCAAGGTCATCATCAGCCGCATGAATGCCTACCATGGAAGCACCATGGCCGGGGCATCACTGGGGGGTATGAGCGGCATGCACGCCCAGGGTGATTTGCCCATACCCAACATCACCCATATCGAGCAACCCTACTTTTTTGAGAATGGCCTGCCCGGCGAAAGCTCCGATGAATTTGGTGTACGTGCAGCAGGCTGGCTGGAAGAAAAAATCCTGGCCGTTGGACCCGATCGTGTTGCGGCATTCATTGCCGAACCCGTGCAGGGCGCGGGTGGTGTCATCGTGCCACCCGACACCTACTGGCCGGAGATACAGCGTATTGTTGACAAATACGGCATTTTGCTCATCAGCGACGAGGTGATCTGCGCATTTGGCCGACTTGGAAGCTGGTTTGCCTACGAAAAATTCGGCTACAAACCTGACTTGGTGACTTTTGCCAAGGCCGTGACCAGTGGTTATATCCCGCTGGGTGGTGTCATGGTGGGCAACCGGGTTGCAAAAGTGCTGATAGAGCTGGGTGGCGAGTTCAACCACGGTTATACCTACAGCGGCCATCCGGTGGCCTGCTCAGTGGCCTTGGCCAATCTTGACATCATGGAGCGCGAACAGCTGCCGCAGCGTGTCAAGGGAGAGATCGGTGCCTATTTCGCCAGACGTTACGCCGAACTCAACGAACATCCCCTGGTGGGCATTGCGGAAAGCTGCGGTTTCATGGCCGGGCTGGTGCTGGTCAAGAACAAGAAAACTGGAGAGCGGTTTGACCCGGACGCGGCCGTCGGCATGATTTGCAGAGGCCACTGTTTTGCCAATGGCCTGATCATGCGGGCCGTTGGTGACCGCATGATTATTGCGCCTCCGCTGGTAATGACAGCCGGCGAGATTGATGACATGATGACGCTGATTCGCCAGGCGCTGGATCTGACGCTTGCGGATGTAAAAACGAGAGGATTGGCCTGACATTCAGGTCTGATTTTCTTGGGCTGGACTGCTTTTTGCTTGCCTTAAACTCAACTGGTTTCCCCAACTTTTTTTGATGGAGTTCTAAACGTGATGAAGAGACACCTGTACACATTTGCACTTTCTGCACTGGTCCTGGCTTTGACCGCTTGCGGGAAAAAAGAAGAAGCGCCTGTCGCCGCTCCGGCACCTGTTGCCAGCGCCCCGGCACCGGCTCCGGCCCCTCCCGCAAATACCGAGGAAAAGGTTCTCAACATTTACAACTGGCCGGATTACGTTCCCGAAGGCATGATCGCTGCCTTTGAAAAGGAATCCGGCATCAAGGTCAATTACGACACCTTCGAGACCAACGAAGCACTGCATGCCAAGCTGGTGGCTGGCAACACCGGGTATGACATCGTGGTTCCAGGCACCGTGTTTGCCAAACCGCAGATTGAAGGTGGCCTGTTGCAGCCACTGGACAAGGCCAAGATTCCAAACCTCAAGAATCTTGAGCCCACCATCATGTCCACGCTTGTCAAGGCTGACCCTGACAACAAGCATCTGGTCCCCTGGGCCTGGGGTTTCACGACTGTGGGCATCAACAAGACCAAGGTTGACAAGGCCCTGGCCGGGTTGCCCATGCCGGAAAACGCCTGGGATCTGGTGTTCAATCCCAAATACACGGCCAAGCTCAAGTCCTGTGGTATTGCCTACCTTGACTCGCCTACCGAGATCATTCCGGTGGCGCTGCACTACATAGGCAAGGACGCCTATTCCAACAACCCGGCTGACTACAAGGCCGCCACCGACATGCTGGCCAAGGTGCGCAAGGATGTGCGCCTGTTCAGCTCCACCATGATTGACGACATTGCAGGTGGCAAGGCCTGCGTTGCGGTGGGCTGGTCTGGCGACATCAACATTGCCGCCGGACGCGCCAAGGAAAATGGCTCCAAGGACGTGATTGAATCCCTGTTGCCCAGCACGGGTGCGCTGATTTTCTTTGACACCATGGGCATTACAAAAGATGCCAAGCATGTCAACAACGCCCATGCATTCATTGACTTTTACTTGCGCGCCGAAAATGCTGCACGCATGACCAACGAAATGAACTACCCCACAGGCAACAAGGCCGCCATTGCCACGATCAAGCCCGAAATTGCCGGCAACAAGACCATTTTTGTTGAGGCCGACTACTTCGCCAAGATGATTCCTCCAAGCAGCTTTACCAACGAAGCCCGCGAGGCAATGGCCAACGCCTACAACAGCTTCAAGAAGGGCAAATAAGCTCACGCGACCGGTTGCAACGCAAGCAACCCAGGGCTGTTTTTACGTTTTGTAGGAACAGCTTTTTTTTTGGCTGATTTGTTGGGTGCCTTTTATGTTCAAAGGCGCTGATTCTGGAAACGAAAGAAAATGGAGGACAGCAGATGGCAGGTGCTGAACTAAAAGAGGGTTATCTGGTCACTGAAAAGCTCGTCAAGCGATTTGACGAGGCAGTGGCGGTGGATGAAGTTTCCCTGTCCATTGCAAGAGGTGAAATCTTTGCACTTCTCGGCAGCTCTGGCTGCGGCAAATCAACCTTGCTGAGAATGCTGGCCGGGTTTGAAAAACCCAGTTCTGGCAGGATACTGCTGGGTGGGCAGGATGTTGCAAACCTGCAACCCTACGACAGGCCCATCAACATGATGTTTCAGTCCTATGCGCTCTTTCCACATCTGGACATCTGGGAGAACATTGCCTTTGGACTCAAGCGGGAAGGGCTGCCGGCCAAGGAAATCCAGGTGCGGGTTGGTGAAATGCTTGACCTGGTCCAGCTCACCCCCTTTGCAAAGCGCAAGCCGCATCAGCTCTCGGGCGGCCAGCAGCAGCGGGTGGCGCTGGCACGCAGTCTTGCAAAAAAGCCCAAATTGCTGCTGCTGGATGAACCCCTGGGTGCGCTGGACAAAAAACTGCGCGAGCAGACACAGTTCGAGCTGGTCAACATCATTGAAAAAGTCGGTGTGACCTGTGTCATGGTGACACATGACCAGGAAGAGGCCATGACAATGGCCAACCGCATTGCCATCATGAGCAAGGGGCGCGTGCTGCAGGTGGGCTCACCGGAAGAGGTGTACGAGCACCCGGCCAACCGTTTTGTTGCCGACTTCATTGGCAACGTCAATATTTTTGACGGAAAACTCAGTGTGGATGAGCCTGACCATTGCGCAGCGATCACAGGCATTGGCGAAATCCGCGTCGGCCACGGCGTCAGCGGTACCCTGAACATGCCGCTTGGCATTGCTGTCCGGCCCGAAAAAATCGAAATCAGCAAGCAGCGCCCTGCGTCGATAGACAGAAACCTGTTTACCGGCAAGGTCAAGGAAATTGCCTACTTTGGCTCCTACAACACCTATATCGTCATAGCCAGTGATGGAACGCTTGTAAAAATCACTGAAGCCAACACCTCGCGCCATGACCTGAGCAACATCACCTGGGATGACAATGTCTATTTCTGGTGGAGCGATGTGGCCGGCATTGTTCTGCGCGACTGAGGGGCAAACAGCATGTCCATCGCGCAACTTGCCTCACCAGGTAAACGTTTTGTCATTGGTGTTCCCTTTGTCTGGCTGATCGTATTTTTCTTACTGCCCTTTTTGATTCTGCTGTACATCAGCTTTGTGGACATGGGCGACAGCATCAGCCCGTTCAAGCCGATCTGGGACACTCAAACGGGGCTGCTGAAACTGAAGTACGAAAACTACTGGTCGATTTTCCGTTCTGCGGAAGGCGGCGCACTGTTCAAGACAATCTATGTTGAAGCCTATCTGCGCTCCATCTGGTATGCCTTCTGTACAGCCGCTCTCTGCCTGCTGATTGGCTATCCGTTTGCCTATTTCATCGCCCGCTCACCGGCCAGCATCAGGCCCGCGCTGCTGATGATGGTGATGCTGCCGTTCTGGACATCCTTTTTGCTGCGTGTGTATGCCTGGAAGGGCATTCTTGCCGATCAGGGTGTGCTCAACCGCCTGATGATGGCTGTGGGCCTGATTGATGAGCCCATATTGATGCTTTACACCAATGTCTCCATGCTCATCGGCATGACTTACGTCTATTTGCCTTTCATGATCCTGCCTCTGTATGCAAACCTGGTGAAGATGGACTTTCGCCTGCTGGAAGCTGCCTATGATCTTGGTGCCTCGCCGTTCAAGGCCTTCTGGCTGGTAACGGTGCCTCTGTCCAAGGCTGGCATCATTGCAGGTTTCATGCTGGTTTTTATCCCCTCGGTTGGTGAGTTTGTCATACCGTCGCTGCTTGGTGGCCCCGAAAACATCATGATTGGTCGGGTTGTATGGGACGAAATGTTCACCAGCAACAACTGGCCGCGGGCAACCGCGCTGGCCGTGGTCATGATCGGGTTGATCATCGTTCCCTTGGCAATTTATTACCGTTACACCGGTGACGCTGCCGAAACGCGCAAATAAGCAAGGACGTTCACATGAAACCCTTTATCGAAAAACATTTCGGCAAGTTCTGGATGGCGCTTGTTTTCCTGTTTTTGTACATGCCGCTGCTGTTCATGATCGTTTTTTCGTTCAACAGCACCCGGCAGGACGCACAGTTCACCGGTTTTTCGCTGCGCTGGTATGTGGCCCTGACGCAGGACACCAAGATTGTTGAAGGTTTCTGGCTGTCCCTGAAGATTGCGGCGGTCACCGGCCTTCTTTCGGCGACCCTGGCCACCTTTGCCGCCTTTGTGCTGGTGCGCTACCGGCGGTTCATAGGGCGCACCATCTTTTCAGGCATGGTCAACGCGCCACTGGTGATGCCCGAGGTGGTCATCGGGCTTTCATTGCTGTTGTTGATGGTGGGTGTGCAGAATTTCTTCGGCTGGCCCCAGCGTGGAATGCTGACCATCATTTTTGGTCACACCCTGCTGGGCATGGCCTATGGCATGGTGGTGATCCAGTCGCGGCTGCTCGAGATGAACCCGGCTGGCACGCTCACCGCCGGCGACGAGGTCACCCTGTCTGACCTGCGCGGACGCAAGGTGATCGTCTACTTCTACCCCGCTGCGATGACCCCCGGCTGCACCAAGCAGGCGTGCGACTTCAGCGAGTCCCTCGATTCGTTGAAGGGCGCCGGCTACGAG
>JAZKIK010000564.1:0-521 GCA_040384925.1 Pseudomonadota bacterium
GATTGATGTTGGCACCACGGGCATGGGCGCAGGCATGCCGGGCGGCAATGGCGCGCGGGTTCGCCACGCCCATCCATCGGCGATTGACGATTTGGCGGCAGATTTCCCGAATCTCAAAATCATCATGGCCCACCCTGGCTGGCCCTGGGTTGATGAAACCACGGCCGTGGCTTTGCACAAGGGCAATGTGTACTGGGAGATGTCAGGCTGGGCGCCCAAACACTTTCCGGGCAACCTGAAAGTCGATATCCGTGGCCGCCTGCAGGACAAGATCATGTTTGGCAGCGACTACCCCAGCCTGCCTTACGAACGCATCCTGCGCGAATGGAAAGAGCTGGGCTACAAGGACGAAGTGATGGAAAAAATCATGCACGGCAATGCCGAGCGGGTGCTGGGTTTGTGAGCCGCGGCATGGTCGATGCCTTTATTTGTGATGGTGTCCGCACCCCCATGGCCGTTATGGCGGTGCGCTTTCCGGTGTGCGTACCGACGACCTGGGCGCCGTGCCAATGCGCGCCTTG
>JAZKIK010000564.1:531-2435 GCA_040384925.1 Pseudomonadota bacterium
CGGGTGCTGGGTTTGTGAGCCGGATGATGCCTCATGCCTTGACTGATGCATTTATCTGCGACGGCATACGCACACCCATAGGCCGATACGGTGGTGCGCTTTCCAGTGTGCGTACCGACGATCTGGGTGCTGTTCCGCTGCAGGCACTGATGCAGCGCTATCCCCATCTGGACTGGACGGCGCTGGACGAGGTTTATTACGGCTGCGTCAACCAGGCGGGTGAAGACAACCGCAATGTGGCGCGCATGTCGGCCTTGCTGGCTGGATTGCCGCAAACCGTGGCTGCGGCTACCGTCAACCGCCTGTGCGGTTCGGGCCTTGAGGCCCTGGCCAGTGCCTCAAGGGCGATTCAGGCCGGCCATATCGGGCTGGCGATTGCCGGCGGGGTTGAAAGCATGAGCCGTGCGCCTCTGGTCATGCCCAAAGCCACGTCGGCTTTTTCACGCCATGCCGAGATTCATGACTCGACCATAGGCTGGCGTTTTGTCAATCCGGCGATGAAGCGGCTTTATGGCGTGGATGCCATGGGTGAAACCGCTGAAAACGTGGCTGAAGAACACGGCATTTCCCGCGCTGACCAGGACGCTTTTGCCCTGCGCAGCCAGCAGCGTGCGGCCAGGGCCCTGCGGGACGGCATTTTTGCCGAGGAAATCACTGCTGTGCCCGTGCCTGGAAAAAAAGGCGATGTCCGGCTTGTGGAACATGACGAACACCCACGTGCCGACACCACGCTGCTGTCGCTGGCTTCACTGAAGGCCAGTTTCCGCGAAGGTGGCAGCGTGACAGCCGGGAATGCCTCAGGTGTCAATGATGGAGCTGCGGCCCTGCTTGTGGCCAGCGAGGCTGTTGCATTGCGCCATGGCTTGACGCCACTGGCAAAGGTGATTGGCATCGCCACGGCAGGTGTGGCACCGCGTGTGATGGGTATTGGCCCCTTGCCGGCGACACAAAAACTGCTGGCCCAGACAGGTTTGAAAATCAGCGATTTTGATGTGATTGAACTCAACGAGGCCTTTGCCGCACAAGGCTTGGCGGTGCTGCGAGGGCTTGGTCTGCCTGATGATGGTGAACATGTCAACCCGCATGGCGGTGCCATTGCCCTGGGGCACCCGCTGGGCATGTCGGGTGTGCGGCTGGCGCTGACAGCGGTGCGGCAGCTGCATAGGACGGGCGGGCGCTTTGCCCTTTGCACCATGTGTATCGGGGTAGGGCAGGGCATTGCCGTGGCGCTTGAGCGCGTTTAGAAAGTTTTTATGAATGAAGAATCACCAATTTTGCTGACGCGCCACGGCCATGTGGCGGTTTTGACCGTCAACCGGCCCGAAACCCGCAATGCCTTGTCGGGCGAAGCGATGTTTGCCGCGTTTGAAAATATTCTTGCCGAGCTCAATGCCGACAAAGGCATTCGCGCCGCCATCCTGACCGGTGCCGGCACTGCCTTCTGTTCGGGCGGCAATGTGGCTGAAATGCGCGACAAAACCGGCATGTTTGGCGGTGGACCGGAACAGGTCACCGAGGGATACCGCCTGGGCATCCAGCGTATACCACTGGCTTTCCAGGCACTTGAAGTGCCCATCATTGCGGCAGTCAATGGCCCGGCGATGGGCGCGGGTTGTGATCTGGCCAGCATGTGTGATATTCGCATTGCATCAAGCACGGCACGGTTTGCAGAGAGTTTTGTCAAGCTCGGCATCATTCCCGGTGATGGTGGTTGCTGGTTGCTGCCGCGAATTGTCGGGGCCTCCAAAGCGGCAGAACTTGCGCTGACTGGCGACACTTTTTCAGCTGACGAAGCCCTGCGTATTGGTTTCGTGTCACGTGTTGTGGCACCTGAAGAACTTTTGCCCGCAGCTCTGGACCTGGCAAACCGCATCGCTGCCAACCCGCCGCAGGTGCTGCGCTGG
>JAZKIK010000565.1:0-3387 GCA_040384925.1 Pseudomonadota bacterium
GGGGGCGCTGCGCCTGTGGCCCGGCAAAGCCGGTTCCACGGCCCCTGCTTGAAAAGACAAGAGTCTCGCCGGTCGCGTATCGTGACTCTGCTGACTCTGCTGACTCAGCCGCAGGCGGAAAGTCGCTGATGCCAGCCTATTCATTTGAAGCGATGCAAAGCGACGGCAAGGTCCGTCGGGGTGTCATCGAGGCCGACACCGCCAAGGCCGCCCGCAGCCTGCTGCGCACCCAGGCACTGGTGCCGTTGGTCATCAATGCTGTAACGGGCGGGGGAGATGCGGCTGGCGCGCCCAAGTCGCTGCTGCAAACCAATATTTTTGGCGGCCGTGTTTTCAACGCCACCCGCCTGACCATCTGGACCCGCCAACTGGCCGGACTGGTCACCTCCGGCCTGCCGCTTGAGCGTGCACTGACGGCACTGGCCGACGAAGCCGAAGACGAAAAACAGCGCAATCTGGTTGCCGCATTGCGTGCTGAAGTCAATGGCGGCTCCAGTTTTGCGCGTGCCCTGTCGCAACACCCAGGCGAGTTCGAGCCGATTTACACCGCCGTGATTGGCGCGGGTGAACAAAGCGGTCACCTCGGCATGGTGCTGGAGCGCCTGTCTGACGATCTTGAAGAACGCCAGACCCTCAAGTCCAAGCTGGTTGCCGCTGCGCTTTATCCGGCCATCGTTACTTTGGTGGCGATAGTGATCGTGATGTTTCTGGTCGGTTATGTGGTGCCGCAGGTCGCCAATGTGTTTGCCGGCACCAAACGCGCACTGCCGTTCTTGACAGTCGCCATGCTGGGCCTGAGTAGCCTGGTGCGCAATTACGGCCTGCTGTTGTTTGGCGCGCTGGTTTTGATGTTTGTTGGTGCCCGGCTGGCGCTCAGGGACAATGGTTTTCGTGAAAAATTCGACGCTGCAACGCTGAACATTCCAGTAATTGGCCGGCTGGCCCGCGACTACAATGCCGCCCGTTTTGCCAGCACCCTGGCCATGCTGGCCGGGGCTGGCCTGCCGATTCTTAAAGCCCTGCAAGCCGCCGCCGAAACATTGTCCAACCGCGCCATGCGCGCCGATGCACTTGATGCCCTGCTGCTGGTACGTGAAGGCGCACCCCTGGCATCAGCCCTGGCGCAGAAAAAACGTTTCCCCGGCCTGGTCAGCATGTTTGCTCGCCTGGGCGAACAAACCGGCCAACTGCCCGTGATGCTGCAACGCGCCGCAGTGCAACTCTCCAACGAAGTCCAGCGCCGCGCCATGGCCCTGGCCACGATTCTGGAACCCCTGCTGATTGTGGCCATGGGTCTGGTCGTGATGCTGATTGTGCTGGCCGTGCTGCTGCCTATCATTCAGCTGAATCAGTTTGTGAAGTAGCCAGTCCTGCTTTGGACAAACGTGTTTTGTGTCCGCCGCCCTCTAGATTCAATTCTTCAAATAACTATTACTTGATTTTCAAGTAATAGTTAAAATTGCCTTTTTATATCAAAGGCGCGCCATGCAAACCACTGCAACCTTCAGCCTCGAACAACTCAAGGCGGCCACCCTTGCAGGCGGCGTCACGGGCATCACGCTGCGTGGTGATGGTGCGGCTTTTGTCATTAACGTGCAAACCCAGTGCGGCTTGGCCATCATGGTCACATCGCGGAGGCAGCCGCGCCGCTTTGCAGACCCGCGCAAGGCCCTGCAAGTACTGCGCGGCATAGGCCTGACCGAATGCCATGTTGACACCGCCGACTGGCGGCCCGAAGACGGGGCGCTTGAAAAAACAGCCCGGCCTGACCGCAGCCAGGCGCTTAAAGCGGCACATGAGGCCGCACAACAGGATGTCGATTACGACCGCTGGTTTCATGCCAAGGTGCAAGCGTCGCTGGATGGCATCAAAGACGGGACAAACCCTGTGCTGACTGATGCACAGGTTCAGACTCGTCGTGCTGCGCTTCGTGCCCGTTTGCAGGACATGCATGACAACCGTGCGGCATAAGGCATGCTCAAGGTAGAAAAAACGGATCAGTTTATTCTGGATCTCGAAGGCATAGTTCTTCACATAGCCCAAGACAATGTGCCTGCAGCGGTGGCGCTGGAGGAACATATGCATGATCAGGTGGACAACCTGAAGGACCCCAATTTCCCGCGCCGCCGTGGCCGCAAGGCTGGCACGCTGGAACTGGTGGCGCATCCCAACTACCTTGTGGTACTTAAACAAACCGAAACGCTTGTGACTGCTTTGGCCATCATGCATGTGGCGCGGCAATATCCGTAGGTTGAACTTCAAACCACCAGGGGCGATTCCTGCATGGCTTCCGTTTGCTCCTCCAGCATATCAACCTGCCCTTTCCAATAGTCGCTCGAGCCAAACCAGGGGAAATTGATCGGAAAAATCGGGTCGTGCCAGCGCTGGGCCAGCCAGGCGCTGTAGTGGATCAGGCGCAGGGTGCGCAGGGGCTCGATCAGGGCCAGTTCGCGGCGGTCAAATTCCCGGAATTCTTCGTAGCCATCGACCAGCGCTCCTAGCTGGCGCAGGCATTGGGGCCGGTCGCCTGACAGAAGCATCCACAAATCCTGCACTGCCGGGCCGGTACGGGCATCGTCCAGATCGACAAAATGCGGCCCTGCGCCGGGCAGGCCTTCTGGTGTCCACAAAATATTGCCGGGGTGGCAGTCGCCATGCAGGCGAATTTGTTTGACATTGCCCACGCTTTTGAATACGGCTTCTGCGGTTTGCATCGCTTCTTCAAAGGCCTTGCGCCAGCGTGATTCCATGTCGAGTGGCAAATAATTGCCGGCCAGCAAAACCTCGCGTGAGGCAAAACCAAAGGTCTGCAAATCAAGTGCGGGCCGATGTATGAAAGGTTTGGCGCTGCCGACGGTGTGTATACGTGCCAGAAAACGGCCAATCCATTCCAGCACTTCAAAACTTTCCAGCTCGGGCCGCCTGCCGCCGCGACTTGGCGAGACGCTGAAGCTGAAACCGCCAAAGTGGTGAAGTGTGTTGCCTTCCAGCGTCAAGGCACCAACCACGGGGATTTCTGCGGCCATCAGTTCGGTGGCAAAAGCATGTTCTTCCACAATTTGTGCATCCGTCCAGCGGTCTGGCCGGTAAAACTTGACGACCACGGTGTCGCCCGCCATTTCTTCACTGCCAACCGCGCTTTCAAGGTGTACCTGGTAAACGCGGTTTTCGTAACTTGACAGCGCCATCAGCCGCCCGTCGCCAAGCAAACCGACGCTGGCCAGTGCGTCCAGAACCCTGTCGGGTGTCAGGTGTTCGTAGGCGTGCAACTGGGCCGGAGAGGTGTGCGGGGGCAGGTCGGGTGTCGTCGAGTTCATGCCTGATTGTCTGCTGCGGCGCTTGGGACTTGAGCTCGGAAGCCAAAAATGGCTGTAAAAGCAGAGCGGC
>JAZKIK010000565.1:3397-3803 GCA_040384925.1 Pseudomonadota bacterium
ATCAGCCGGGCCGCTCTGGTCAGGGCCAAAACCCCGGTTTGTCAAACTGCCTGCGTGATCAGACCACGGTCAGGGTCACGTCGATATTGCCGCGCGTGGCGTTGGAGTAAGGGCAGACCTGGTGGGTTTTTTCAACCAGGGCTTCAACTGCAGCTTTGTCCATGCCAGGCACGCTGATTTTCAGTTCAACCGCAATGTTGAAGCCTGATGGCACAGGGCCGTCGCCGAATGGGCCAATGCCTACTGCACCTTCAATTTTTGTATCGGCTGGGATGGCGATTTTTTGCTGGCCAGCCACAAACTTCATGGCACCCAGAAAACAGGCTGAATAACCGGCTGCAAACAGCTGCTCGGGGTTGACGCCGCCGCCTGGGCCGCCCATTTCTTTTGGCACAAGCAGTTTCAC
>JAZKIK010000565.1:3813-9907 GCA_040384925.1 Pseudomonadota bacterium
GGAATTTTGACCCGGTGACAGTCCCAGCGGCGCCGAGAAATTGAATAGAGACTTGATGTCGTGGCGATTAAAACTAGGCCACCAGCTTGTTGCGCAGCGCCTGCACCTGCTGCGTCAGTGAAATCAGCTCGGGAATCGAACACTGGCTGGCGCTCAGGATGCAGCCGGGAATCGCTGCAGCCTGTGTTTTAAGCTCGCGGCCTTTGGCGGTCAAGGTGATGTGAACCCGCCTTTCGTCTTCAACTGCACGAATGCGGGTGATAAGGCCCGAGGCTTCCATACGTTTGAGCAGCGGCGTCAGGGTGCCAGAGTCAAGAAACAGCTTGTCGCCCAGCTCTGACACCATCAGGCCGTCTTTCTCCCACAGCACCAGCATGGCCAGGTATTGTGGGTAAGTCAGCCCCAGTGCGTCCAGCAGCGGCTTGTAAACACGTGTCATGGCCAGTGAGGTTGAATACAGTGCAAAACACAGCTGGTTGTCCAGCTGCAGCATGGCGTCTGAATTGTTTGAGCTGGTTTGCTTGGGCATGAATGAATTGTATCGTGCAATTTAATTGTGTGCAATGTAAATGACGTAAAACTTTTTATTGGCGTCCAAAGCCTAAACTCCATCAACATGCAAAAAACAAAAAAACCATCATCGGGCAAACAAACCGGTCCGAAACCTGAGCAGGTCATTGAAGAACTGCGTCCCGGCCAGTCAATCGAGCTGCTCAAGGAACTGCACATCCTGACGCGTGAAGGCAAACTCAACCAGGACACACGCCGCAAACTCAAACAGGTGTACCACCTGTACCAGTTCATTGCCCCGCTGCTCGAAGAAGTCTCGGCCAGCCAGCCCTCGCCCACGCTGGCTGACCATGGTGCAGGCAAGTCCTACCTGGGTTTTATTCTTTACGACCTGTTCTATAACGTGGCCCACCCCGGCAGCAAGGCGGGCCATATCTACGGTATCGAAACCCGCGCCGAGCTGGTTGACAAGTCGCGCACTCTGGCGGCCAGACTAGGTTTTGAGCGCATGTCGTTTCTGAACCTGAGTGTTCTTGAAGCGACTGACTCGACGGAGTTGCCAGCCAGCATCAACATCGTTACCGCGCTACACGCCTGCGACACCGCCACCGACGATGCAATTGCCTTTGGCCTGGCCAAAAACGCCAGCCACATGGTATTGGTGCCATGTTGCCAGGCCGAAGTGGCAAGTGTGCTCAAAAAGGGCAGGGCGCTGAATCTGGCCAAAACCCCGCTGGCCGAGTTATGGCGGCACCCGCTGCACACACGTGAATTCGGCAGCCAGATCACCAATGTGCTGCGCTGCCTGCAACTCGAAGCCAATGGCTACAAGGTCACCGTGACCGAGCTGGTTGGCTGGGAACATTCGATGAAAAACGAACTGATTCTGGCCAGCAAACCCGCGAAAGCCAGCCCGGCCAAAACACGGGCAGCGCAGGAGCGGCTGCAGGAGGTGTTGCAGGAGTTGGGCCTTGGCGAGTTGACGGCGCGCTTTGCTAGCGTCGTTTAGCAGCGCTGCTGTGGCCTGACAAGCTGATTCCTGCCGGCCTGGTATCGAATGGAGATACCAGGGGGCTGACCCGACAGGTCGGCTTGTAAAGAAATCAGCGTTTGTTCAAATTGAACGGCCAAAATGCCGAATCTGCATTCCCGATCATCAGCTTTCGTCAGAGGATCCCTGTCATGCATCTGTTTTTACACCGGCTGATTGCCGATTTTTCATTGCCAGCCGATGCGGCGGCGCGCTTGTGGCGGCTGTCGGGCCTGCATGAACCCGGCCCGGCGCTGGGCAAAACGCTGGAGCGTGGTCTGGCCGTGGTTGCCACGCTGCTGCTGGGTGTGGGCCTGGTGTTCTGGGTGGCGGCCAACTGGCAGGACCAGACCCGGCAGTTCAAGTTTTTGCTGCTGCAGGGGCTGCTGGCTGGCAGTTTTGTTGCCGCGCTGCTCTGGCAACGCGCCCGCATGCCGCTGCTGTTGCTGGTGATGCTGGCCATGGGCGGTATGCTGGCCTTTGTCGGCCAAACCTACCAGACCGGCGCTGACCCCTGGCAACTTTTTGCCGTCTGGGCTGGGCTGGCACTGCTTTGCGTGGTGGCCGGGCGCAGTGATGTGTTGTGGAGTTTCTGGGTGCTGATCGCCGGGCTGGGCATTGCCTTGTGGTCAGGTGACCGGCTGTTTGACCCGCTGGGTGATGCCTTGAGCCACCTGTGGCGCCATCGTTACCTGCACTACATCACGCCTGTATTGTGGGCGCTGCTGGTGCTGGCCATGCTGGTGGTCAACTGGCGGATGCCTGGCCCGGATGGCAAAAAAAGTCCCTACGCACTGGTCATGGCCGTGCTGCTGGCCTTGTGTGCCTGGGTAACTTATGGCTCGTGGGGCTTGTTTTCCAGGGATTTTGCTTCGTACTTTTTCAACAGTGCGCTGGTGGGAGTGACGGCCTTTTTGGCCTATGCCGCCAACCCGCGCCACTTTACCGTTCTGGCACTGTCCACGCTGGCCCTGGATGTGCTGTTTTTAAGCGGAGCGTTCAAGGTGCTTTTTCTTCATGGCAGTTCGCATGACACCCTGGGCGGCATCTTCATGTTTGGTGCCCTGGCCGCAGCCTGCGTTGGCCTGACCGGCTCCTGGCTCTACAAATTGCAGTCTGCGGAGAAAACCCATGAATGAACAAGCCCTGCTGCAAGCAGCCCAGGCTGAAGGGCTATTGCCCAGAAATGCAAAGAACGCAACTCTCGATCAACCCGAAGCCTCGTGGGTAGTCACGGCTGTGAGCCTGATCGGCGCGCAGTTCGCCGTCTGGCCGTTTCTGGCGCTGCTGGCCATTTTTGGTCATCGGCTGTTTTTTGAACCTCCCGGCTCCTTTGTGATGTCTGCGCTGTTGATTGGCGTGGCTGTGCTGGGGCTGCGTAAAAAGAACGGGCATTTTCTTGAACACCTGTGTTTTACGGCGCTCCTGGTCGGCCTGGGCTTGCTGGCGTTTCGCAGCCTGAACCTCATGTTTGTGCTGGTGGCGGCAGTTGAAATTGCCGTTGCACTGGTCATTCGTGTGGCCTGGGTTCAGCGCCTGCTCGGTTTCATGGCCGCGCTGCTGCTGATGCTGGTGTATTTTGGCCCGCAGGACAATGACTACTTCATGCGCTGGATGTTTCCGTCCATCTGGAATGCCACCGCGATGGCCTTGCTGTGGTGTGCCTGGTGTGTGCTCGAGCCGCGCTGGTCGGCAGCGCAGCCTGCCGTCAGCCGCAAAATCTCTGCCCTGGCCGATGGGCTGGGGCTGGCACTGCTGTGTTTTGCGCTGATGACCAGTGGCTCGGCCTTTTTTGGGCAGGGCCTGTTTGACGGCCCGACCCGAACTGGCTCGGCTGACCTGGTCTCGGCAGGCACGGCGCAGCTGTTCCACTTCAGCCCGCAAGTCTTGCTGCAACTGGCCTTGGTGCTGGTCAGCTGTGCTTTTCTGGTGCGGCGCTGGGATTTGCTGCAGCCGGGCAAACGGCGCGACCTGGCCTTGTTGTGCGCTGTGTATGCAGGTCTGCTGCTTTTTGGTTTTTTCACGCATGACGGCGGTGTGGTGGTACTGGTTGGCACGCTTGCGCTGGCGACCGGGCGCAGGCGTCTGCTGGCGCTGGCTGTGCTGGTCTTGCTGGCACAACTGTCCGGTTTTTATTACGCGCTGGGCTGGCCTCTGGTTAAAAAAGCGGCTGTGCTGGTGGTAGCAGGTGCCGTTCTGGCGGTTTTTCTGGCGTTGCTGCGTTATCACTATCGCCAGCCCACAGCTTCAGGCGCTGTGGCGGGCAAAACCAGCCGCACCCGCTGGGCCACCGGCCTGATAGCCGCCAGTGCTGTGCTGAGCCTGGGTGCCATCAATTACGACGTTGCCAAAAAAGAGCAGGTAATCAGTACGGGGCAAAAAATCTATATCCGCATCGTCCCGCGTGACCCGCGTTCGCTGATGCAGGGTGACTACATGGCGCTGAATTTTGACTTTCCGGCAGACATCCGCTCTGCGCTCGACCAACCCGATCAGGCCAGCCGCGCCACACAAGACCCGAAACGTGCACTGGTGGTAGCGAAACTGGATGAGCGCGGCATCGCCACCGTCCTGCGTCTGGCTGCTGGTTCGACCGAAAGCCTTGCAAGCGGCGAGTTGCTGCTGCCATTGAAGCACATCAGCGGAAACTGGGTTGTGGTGACCGATGCGTTCTTTTTTGCAGAAGGCAAGGGCGGCGGTTTGCGTACCGCGAGTTTTGGCGAGTTCAGGGTTCTACCGGATGGGCGGGCGCTGCTGGTGGGGCTGGCTGATGAGAATTTGCAGGCGATGGAAGGTAAATAAGCCCTAAATCGCTGCATCCTCATCCACTTCGGCAAACAGGCTGGCAGCAGTGATCGTCAGGTCAACACTGGCAAATCTGACACTTTCATCCTCGCCGAAAGGATGAAGCACCCACAATCCGTCTGCGCCCTTGCGGTAAACGTCGCTTGACCGGGTGTCTATATCTATCAGCGCATATTCCTGCAGGCTGGGCAGTTGCCGGTAGGCCGAAAATTTGGCTCCTCTGTCATAAGCTGCGGTGCCGGGTGACAACACTTCGATAACCAGCGACGGTTCACGTTTGATCAGCCGGTCTTGCGCATCGTCAGGGCTGCAGGTAACCAGCAGGTCAGGGTAAAAGTAGCTGTTGGCTGCTTGTATATGCAGTTTCATGGCAACAGCGTAAGTTCGGTGCAAACTGCCTGCCAGATGCGTGCGCAGGGCCATGATCAGGTTTGCGCAAGTCGTTGAGTGTCTGTCACCGGAGTCTGCCATCGCCAGTACTTCCCCGTTGACGTATTCATGGCGCTGTAGCTGACTTGCCTCCCAGCTCAGGTATTGTTCGGGACTGAACAATGTGGTTTGCACGGACAAAACCATGGTGTTTACCTTTCGGATCAGCAGAAACAGCGCAGATGGGGTATTTTCAGTCAGATGTATCGCAACATTCTGGCCGCAACTCACCGCCCAGCAGGTCGGTGTTGTGATGCCAGCACCCGCAAAACCCCCATCACCTCGGCCTGTGCAGCTGTAGCCACCATATCGGCCCGCAGACTCAAACCCACCAGTTCTTCGGTGCCTGCCATGCTTACAGGCAGTTGCACCAGTGTGCCATCGGCCAGATCCTGCGCTACCGCACCCAAAGGCGATACCCACACTGCATCGCTGGCCCTGGTGTAGTTGCGTGCGACTGTGACTGACAGCGTTTCAATCGTACGTGCCAACTGGCCGAAGCCGCAGCTTTGCAGAAAGTTGTCGGATGTGTGCCGGATGGCCGTGCCCTGTGTGGGCAGTATGACGGCAAAGGTTTGCAGATGCGCCAGGGGACTGGTTTTCAAGGCTGTGTCGGTCAGCAAGGGGTGGCCGGGCCGCACGGCCAGTACCAGTGGGTCTGCGTACAGATGCTCAAAGCTCAGGCCCAGCATGTAGGCGGGTTCGGCAAAACGGCCAATCACCAGGTCCAGCTCCCGCTGGCGCAACTGCGTCAGCAAGGCCGGGTTGGATGCAGTGTGAATACGCAGGCTGATGGCGCTGCCAGTTTTGTCCAGTTGCAGCAGCAGTGCTGGCATCAACTGCGGTGCCACAGTGGGCAGTACCCCCAGCTTGATCACTTCATGGCCGTGCTGGCGGCTTGGTGCGACGCTGGCCACCGCCTCGCGCAGCGCGCTGACGCTGGCCCCCGCGTGGCGCGCAAAGGCCTCGCCACTGCGCGTCAGCACCGCGCCGCGCCTGCCACGCTCAAACAGCCGCACGGCCAGCAGCTCTTCAAGCTCCTTCAGGGTTTTCGACACTGCCGGTTGTGTGATGGACAGGGCACCAGAGGCTTTTTGCAGGCTGCCATGCTGTGCCACAGCCAAAAAACATTGCAGGTGGCGAAATTTGATGCGCTCGTCAATCATGAGTCAGGTATATCTATTGGTTATGTTTTACTGCATTAAATGTCAATTTACATAACTAAATCAAGAGATTAAAGTTTCGATGCTTTTATTACAGGAGACACCTACATGAGCAGCCCCACCCTGGACCTTGACAACAGCTACCTAGCCCCGCGTG
>JAZKIK010000566.1:0-9305 GCA_040384925.1 Pseudomonadota bacterium
ATGCAGCCCAGCATCCGGGCATTAAAACTTGCACAAAAACTGGTGCAGTTGCCCGAAGCCCCACAACTCTGGATAGTGACTTGCGGCGAAGCCTCGGCATCTGACAAACATCTGGCCGCTACCACCACAGCGGCAGGCTCTGCCTTGTGGGGTCTGGCTGCTTGCCTGCGGCTTGAGCACCCCGAACTGTCTGTAACTGTTGTTGACCTCAGTGAAGGCACCAGTGACGCAGCATTGTTGCAACAGGCGCTGGCCTGCCATGGTGCCGTCCTTTCCGCCCTCGCGGAGGGTATTTTTGTGCGGGTACCGGTTGCGCGTACAGCCCAGCCCCTGGGTGGCCGGTTTGCGCTGCAAAGGCCGGACAGCGGGCAAATCCAGGCGCTGGCCTATGCGGCCACGCCAGTTCTAGCTGCCGGCCCTGGCCAGGTCGCCATTGCCGTGGCTGTTGCCGGGCTGAACTTTCGTGACCTCATGAATGTGCTGGGCACCTACCCCGGCGCAGCCGGTTTGCTGGGCGGCGAATGTGCGGGTTATGTGACGGCGATTGGGCCAGGGGTCAGCGGTTTGCAGATTGGCCAGCCCGTGATGGCCATCAGCGCTGGCTGCCAGGCCAGCCATGTGCTGGCCCCGGCCGCGCTGGTACTGCCCTTGCCGCGCGGCTGGTCGCTGGAGCAGGCGGGCACCTCACCGACAGTGTTTCTGACAGCTGCCTGGGCCTTGCGTGGGCCAGGCACCATTGCTGCAGGCCAACGTGTGCTGGTGCATGCCGGTACCGGCGGGCTGGGCCTTGCGGCCATACAGATTGCCCGTGCTGCAGGTGCAGAAGTGCTGGCAACAGCCGGTTCTGACGAGAAACGCAACTACCTGCGTGCCATGGGTGTGGCCTGTGTGGCTGACTCGCGTTCTTTGGCTTTTGTTGATGCGGTGCGCAGCCATACAGGCGGGCAGGGTGTTGATATCGTGCTCAACGCCTTGTCGGGTGAACTGATTGCCGGCGGTTTTGAGGTGCTGCGGCCAGGCGGGCGTTTTCTGGAAGTTGGCAAGGCCGGCATCTGGACTGACAGCCAGGCCAGTGCCTGCCGCCCCGATGTGGCCTACCACCGCATTGCACTTGATGAGCAGATTGTCAGCGAGCCCGAAGTCGTCGGCCAGATGTGGCGCGGTTTGCTGGCCGAGTTTGACAATGGTTTGCTGACACCCTTGCCCGTCACCACTTTTGCCATGCAGGACGTCGGTGACGCCTACCGCTTCATGCAGCACGCAAGGCAGATTGGCCGTATAGCCCTGAGCCGGCGCTGGCTTCGCAAGGATGCGGCCTACCTGGTAACGGGCGGCACAGGTGCGCTGGGGCTCGCATGTGCAGCCTGGCTGATTGAACGCGGTGCCGGCAAGCTTGTGCTGGCCGGGCGCAGCCTGCCTGATGCGCGGGTCAGCGCCGAGCTGTCGCGCCTGTCCGGCATGGGGGCGATTGTCGAATTCATGCAGACCGACATGGCCGAGCAGGCGCAGGTAAACCGCCTTGTCGCCAGCATGGGCGCGCCACTGGCAGGGGTGATTCATGCCGCCGGTGTGCTTGATGACGGTGTGATGCTGAGCCAGACACCCGAACGCCTGGCCGCCGTGTTTGCCCCCAAGGTGCTGGGTGCCCTGCATCTGGATGCTGCCACACGCGCAGAAAACCTGGACTTTTTTGTCATGTTTTCTTCGGCTGCCGGTGTTCTGGGTTCGGCTGGGCAGAGCAACTACGCCGCAGCCAATGCCGCGCTGGACGGTATTGCAGGCCGCCGCAAGGTCCTGGGTTTGCCGGCGCTGTCGCTTGACTGGGGTGCCTGGGCTGGTGCGGGCCTTGCGGCCCAGACCGGCGCACGCCGCGCTTCACCTGCCATGGCGACCGAACACGCCCTGGCAGCGCTGGAAGACTTGCTCAAAACCGGTGCAACCCAGGTGCTGGTGATGCCCGAGCTGATAGCTGCAGCGCTGCCAGTGCCCGCTGCCGCAGCGCCGGCAAAACCGCAATCCAGCCTGCGCGCTGAACTGGCTGCGCTTTCAAGCGGTGAACAGCTGACGCTTCTTGCCAGTGCCGTGCGGCGTGAAGCAGCCAATATCCTGTCGCTGCCCGAGGCCACACTCAGAATGCAGCGTGCCCTGGGCGAATACGGCCTTGACTCGCTGATGGCGGTGGAACTGCGCAATGCGCTGGCCACGCTGGCAGGCACCCGCCTGCCATCCAGCCTGCTGTTTGACTACCCCAACATTGAAACGCTTGCCGGTTTTCTGGCCGAACGCATGGGTCTTGCCCATGAGGCCGCAGCCAGCACCACAACGCAAACACAAGCACGAACACAAACACCAAGCCAGGCCACACCTCAGGTCGAAGGCGACAACAGCAGCGTGTTGCCTGAAATGATCGACGAAGACGCACTGTCAGAAGATGCGCTGGCTGAAATTCTCAGGAAGGAATTAGACCGTGCCGGATACTAGTCCACCCCCCATTCAAGCCAAACCCACTGTCTCTGCCGAGGCAGCAACCCAGCTGCGGCGCGCCATGGGCGCAGTGCAGGACATGCGCGCCAGGCTTGATGCCGTGCAGGCCCGTGCCCACGAGCCGATTGCCATTGTCGGCATGTCGGGACGTTTTCCGGGGGGTGATGATCTGGCATCATGGTGGCAAACACTGGTGCAGGGCCACGATGCAGTCGGCCTGGTGCCACCCGAGCGCTGGGACCGTGAAGCCCTGTACGACGCCGACCCCGACGCACCCGGCAAGATGAACACCCGCTGGGGCGGCTTCATCAAGGACGTCGAGATGTTCGACGCCACTTTTTTCGGAATTTCACCACGCGAAGCACTCAGCGTTGACCCCCAGCAGCGGCTTTTGCTGGAGCTGACCTGGCATGCACTTGAAGATGCAGGCCAGGCACCAGACCAGCTGGCGGGCAGCCGCACCGGCGTTTATCTGGGCATCAGCAACAACGACTATTCACGTGTTGTCGGCGACAGGGACAGCAGCGAATGGATTGATGCGCACGCCAGCACTGGCAATTCGGTTGCGGTGGCGGCGGGCCGGCTTTCCTACAGCCTGGGCCTGCAGGGCCCCGCCATGGCGATTGATACCGCCTGCTCTTCATCGCTGGTTGCCGTGCACCAGGCCGTGCGTGCATTGCGCAGCGGCGAGATCACCCAGGCGATTGCTGCTGGTGTCAACCTGGTGCTCTTGCCCGAACTGACCATAGGTTTCAGCAAGGCCCGCATGATGGCGGCCGATGGCCGTTGCAAAACCTTTGACGCTGCTGCCGATGGTTATGTACGTGGTGAAGGTTGTGGTGTGCTCATCCTCAAACGCCTGTCAGATGCGCTGGCGGCGGGTGACACCATCCATGCGCTGGTGGCAGGCAGTGCCGTCAACCATGATGGCCGTTCCAACGGGCTGACGGCACCCAACGGCCCGGCCCAGGTGGCGGTGATTCGCGCCGCCCTGGCCGATGCGCAAGTCAAGGCTTCGCAGGTGTCGTATATCGAGGCGCATGGCACCGGCACTTCGCTTGGCGACCCGATAGAGGCGCGTGCCCTGGCAACCGTGTTTGGCGACAGGCCGGATACCCTGCTGGGTTCAGTCAAAACCCAGATCGGCCACCTGGAAGCCGCAGCCGGCATTGCCGGCCTGATCAAGCTCGCGCTGTGCCTGCGTGAACGCACGATTGCTCCGCACCTGCACTTCCACACACTCAATCCGCACATCGCAGAAGACGGCTTCCCCTTCCGCGTTCCCACATCGGCCACACCCTGGCAGGCCCTTGATGGCCGCTGGATTGGCGGCGTCAGCTCTTTCGGCTTTTCAGGCACCAATGCCCATGTCATTCTGGAGGCCGCGCCGCAGGCAAAGGCTTCAGACACACCTGTGCGCCCAGTGCAGGTGTTGCCGCTGTCAGCACGTGATCCGGCCGCGCTTGCTGCCCTGCGCAGCGATGTGGCTGCAGCGTTGCTCAAGCCGGGGCTGGACTTGCAGGCCTTTGCAGCCACACTGGGCGCTGGACGTGCGCACCATGCCCATCGCCTGGCTGTGGTGGCAGACAGTGCTGCGGCAGCGCATGCCGCACTGGCATCAGTCAAACCCGTGCGCAGCGGCGAGCCGCCCATGGTCGCCTTTCTGTTTACAGGCCAGGGTTGCCAGTACCCCGGCATGGCGCGTGGCCTGCTGGCCGAGCCGCTTTTTTGCGAAATACTGGCACGCTGTGATGCAGCGCTGGCCGGCCGTTTGCCCCTGCCGATTGCCGACATGATCAGGGCTGGTGCCGACACCGACTTTTCGCGCACCGACATCCTGCAGCCCGTGCTGTTTGCCATTGAATACGCCGTAGCCGAACTGTGGCGCTCCTGGGGCGTGATGCCTGCAGCCGTCATTGGCCACAGCCTGGGTGAGATCGCAGCCGCCTGTTTTGCCGGCGCCATGGAGCTTGAGGCCGCGCTGCAGTTTGTGGCCGAGCGCAGCCGCCTGATGCAGCTTTGCAAGGGCAAGGGCAGCATGGCGGCAGTTCTTGCCCCCGCAGACAGGGTCAGCGCGATGATTCAGGGCAGCGGCGCAGTCATTGCCGGTTATAACGCCCTTAACAGCTGTGTGATTGCCGGCGAAACCGCCGCCTTTGCGCGCGCCGTCGCCCTGCTGGACGAAAACGCGCTGGCCTGGCAGCCGCTGGAGGTGGCCACCGCCTTTCATTCGCCCGCGCTTGACTCCTGCCTTGACGAGCTGGAGCAGGCCGCAGCACAAATGCCCATGCGCCCCGCGCAATTGCCCATCGCCTCCAACCTGTCAGGCAGCTGCATCCATGAGTTTGATGCCGCTTACTGGCGGCGCCAGGCCAGGGAGCCGGTGCGTTTTATCCAGGGTTTGCAGGCCCTGGGTGAGCGTGGCTGCAGCGTTTTTCTTGAAGTCGGCCCGCATGCCGTTTTGTCAGGCCTGGGGCGTTCAGCCCTGCCCAAGGCCAGTTTCATACCCAGCCTGAAGCGCGGCGCTGACGATCAGCGCACCGTCAGCGATGCGCTGGCCCAGCTGTATGCCCTGGGTGTGCCGGTGAACTGGTCCGGGCGTTTTGCCAAAGGGCAAGGCCGTGCTGCAGCGCCAGGCTATCCATTCCAGCGCGAGCGCTTTTGGCCCGCAGCACATCCGGCCGGTGTGCCGTCAGCGGCTGCCTTGCCCAGGCCAGGTCAGCAGCGCCAGTTGCTGCCCGGTACACACATTGCCACACCACTTGCACAGACTTTGTACGAGGCTGATGTGTCAGTGGCCAGCATGCCTTTTCTGGCCGACCATGTGGTGTTTGGCCAGGTCGTGGTGCCTGGTGCCATGCATGCGGTCATGGTTCTTGCCGCGCTGCGCGCCGAAGGCAAGGCCCATGCTGCGCTGGAAGACCTGGTGTTTGAGCAGGCCTTGACTGTGCCTGAGGGCGGCGTGCGCGCCCAACTGGTGCTGGAGCCCGATGGCGAATTTGCCCTGAGCGGGCTGGCCCCTGGCGCGAGCTGGGTCAGGCATGCATCGGGCCGCGCTTTTGAACATGCTGACAGCAGCCCGGCAAGGCTTGATATTTCAGCCATCCAGTCCGGTCTGGTGCGTGATGAAGTCGGCCCTGGTGCCCTGTTTTCCATGCTGGCCGAGCGCGGCATTGTGCTTGGCCCAGCTTTTCAGGGCGCTTGTGCGCTGTGGCGAGGGCAGGGGGAAGCCCTGGCTGAAATACGCCTGCCAGCCATGCTGAATGCAGAAAGCGCAGGCCTGCCGATTCACCCGGCCATGCTGGACGCCTGTTTTCAGACCCTGGGCGCCACTTTTACCGGCCCAGGCTCTGAAGGTGGTTTTCTGCCCCTGTCCATTGACCGCATCCGCATCTGGCGCAACGCACCTGAACGGCTTTTTTGCCATGTACGTTCAGGCAGCGCAGGCGCCAGCGGCCAGGTGGCCATGGGTGACTTCACCCTTTGTGATGAATCCGGTCAGGTCGTCATCAGCATTGAGGGCCTGCAGATCAAACGTGTTGAAGCACCGCCCCCGCGTGACCCGCTTGAAGGCGCATTTCTGGCCCTCGACTGGGTGCCCGCCGACCTGGGTGAGCCTGACTGGGCCATGCCATCCGCACTGCTTGAAGCCGCCAGACCACTGGTCAGCCCCGACACACCAGCAGCCGCCAACGCACTGGCCGATGGGCTTGAGCAACTGGCCCGGGCCTGTTCAGCAGATGCCTGGTTTGAACTTGGCGCTGCCGCTTTGGCCCCAGTTGCTGACCCGTCCAAAACCCGGCTGCTGCGCCGCGTCGGCCAGCTTGCCGCATTGCATGGCGCAAGTTCAGGCGGCGCAGGCATGCAGGTGGCGCAAAAGCTGCGCCATGCCCATCCGGACAATGGTGCCGAAATCGACCTGGTCGCACGTTGCGGCGCTGGTCTGGCGGGTGTGCTGCGCGGCCAGATTGATCCCCTGCAACTGATTTTTCCCGATACGTCACAGGAGCAGCAGGGCATTTATGGCGCAGCAGGCCTGGCACAAACCGCCAACCAGATGGCCGCTGCTGCCGTCGCTGCGGCTGTGGCACGGCGCGCTGGCCGCCCCCTGCGTGTGCTGGAGATCGGTGGTGGAACAGGCGCAACGACCGAGCTGGTATTGCCAAAAGTATTGGCAGCGCAAGGCTCAAGTTATCTGTTCACCGACATTTCCCCCGCATTTTTAAAGGCCGCCAAAACCCGTTTTGGCGAATCCATCAACACCGCACTGCTCGACCTTGAACAGCCGCTGCAGGCGCAGCACATTGCCCCCGGCAGTTTTGACATCGTTGTCGCCGCCAACGTTGTGCACGCCACGGCTGACGTCCTGCTCAGCCTGTCGCACATGCGTGAGCTGCTGGCACCGGGCGGCAGCCTGGTTCTGGTGGAAAGTACCCATCCCCAGCAGTGGTGGGACATTGTTTTCGGGCTGACGGACGGCTGGTGGCGTTTTACCGACACCGCCCTCAGGCCAGACCACCCGCTGCTCATGCAGCAGGCCTGGCACAAGGTTTTTGCCAGGGCCGGTTTTGCCGCCAGCGCCAGTGTGGGCGCTGACAAGGAGGCCCGCCTGTCCCTGCTGGTCGCCAGCACGCCGCAACGTGAAGTGATTGCGGTTCATGATGGCCGCGAAGGGGCTTCAAAAGATCTGGCCCAGTCCCTGGCTGCAGAACTGGGCTGCCAGCTCATGGGCGCTGAAGAGGCAATCCGGCAGCTGTCCTTGCCTGCGCCGGATTCTTCAGCGGCCAGACCAGCCATTGTGTACACCGGCGGCGTGGGTCGGCCAGACAATTCTTCACAACAGGCAGCAGACCGCAGCCCGCTGCATCAGGCCTTTGACCTGGCACGCGCCATGGCCCTGACGGGGCGCGAACGCCTGTACCTCGTCACCCGCGGCGCACGCGGTGCCAGCCAGGTGACTGACCCCGACAACGCCAGCCTGTGGGGGCTGGGGCAGGTTGCCGCGCTGGAGCACCCCGAGCTGCAGTGCCGCTGCCTCGACCTCGACCCACAAGGCACACACAGCGCACTGCAACTGGCCCGCGAACTGCAGGCTGATGATGGCGAAAACGCCGTGTCATGGCGCGGTGGCAGGCGTTTTGCCAAGCGCCTTGTCGATGCAGCGCTGCCACCGGCAACGGATTCGGTCACTTTTGATGCCAACGGCACCTGTCTGGTGCTGGGTGCGTTTGGCGGGCTGGGGCCGCTGCTGGCCGAATGGCTGGTGGCGCACGGTGCAAAAACGCTGGTGCTGGTCGGTCGACGCGAGCCATCGGCTGCCCTCGCCGCACAGCTTCGCGGTCTGACTGCCACCGTGCATCTGCATTGTGCCGACGTGTCTGATCACGGTGCCATGGCCGCGCTGCTGCACGACATCAAAACCGGCATGCCACCGCTGCGCAGCGTTTTCCACCTGGCCGGCAGTGTGGCCGATGGCGCGCTGGTCAAGCAGGACTGGCCACGTTTCAGCTCGGTGCTGGGTGCCAAGGCCGACAGCGCCCGCATTCTGGATGTGCTGACACGCGATCTGCCCCTGCAGCATTTTGTGCTGTTCTCCACCTCAGCCGCCTTGATAGGCAATCTTGGCCAGGCCAACCACGCTGCGGCCAATACCTGCCTGGACGCGCTGGCCCATCACAGGCGCGAGCTGGGCCTGCCCGGTTTGAGCATCAACTGGGGCGCATGGTCAGGCGCTGGTGCCGTGATCGACGGCGATTATGCCGAGCGCATGGCTGCCAGCGGTGTACGCACCATGGCACCCGAGGCCGGTTTTGACGCACTGGCCCGCGCCATGGCTGCCGACCGGGCGCAGATCGGTGTGGTGCCGCTGGACTGGCCAAAGTTTCTGGCCGCTTATGGCGACAGGGTGCCCGTGTTCTTTTCCCGCATGGCTGTTCGTGCTGCAGGTAGCCAACGCACAGTTGCAGCAGGCACACGCAACCACCAGCCTACGGTGGACCTGCGTGCCTTGCTGGCAGGTACAGCGCCAGAGCAACGCCGTGAGCAGCTGCAATTTTTTCTTGCTGCCGAAGCGGCCGCAGTGCTTGGCATGGCCGACGCCAGCCGGGTTGACCCCGACCATCCACTTAACGAGCTGGGCCTGGACTCATTGCTGGCGCTGGAACTGCGCACCCGACTGGGCACAGCCGTGGGCAAAAAGCAGGCTGCAACCCTGCTTTTCAATTACCCCAGCGTAGCCGCACTGACCCAGTTTTTCGCCCAGGAACTGATTGGCCCCGATGCCGAAGAACCTGTCATCAAAAATACAGCCGCCCAGGATTCGCTGAGCGAAAGTATTGCCGGCATGAGCGAGGCCGAACTCGAAGCCCTGATCAATGATGAGCTGAATGCCTTGTCATGAGCCCGCGTAGCTCTGTGAAGGGCTAAAAGCACCCGAGTTCAGGCGCAGCACAGGCTTGTGCCTGGATGTGCGGCTTTCAAAAAGCCTGCGGGTTCAGGCTCAACAATCGCCAGCTAGACATAAAACTGGTCAAAGGCATTGGCCTTCAGTGCTAGACTCCAAATACTACCGAAATGACATTAAGCTACTAATACCTAACAGCAAACAAACAGCGTTTTATAACGCTGAAATCAGGACCTACCCAACATGGCAAACAACTGGTGGAAAGCCGCGCCACTGAGCACTCCTTCGGCCAGGCAAAGCAGTGCAGATGGACGCAGTGCTACGGCTGCTGCCTCTGAAGTCGCCACAGACGCCCTGCTCAACTCCGCAGCCTCCGTCAACCAGGCCCTGACATCCTTTTCCGACCTGTTTGGCACAG
>JAZKIK010000567.1:0-2457 GCA_040384925.1 Pseudomonadota bacterium
AGTTTGTGCAGCTCGCGCATTGGCAGCAGCGCTGCATCACGCACATTCAAACGGGCTTTGACGAGGTTTCCCAACTCCAGCAGGCGCATGCCCAGCCGGTAGTTGCCTGCGACGGGCCTGTCCACAAAACGCCCTGTGGCCAGGTCGTTCAGTATGCGGTGAGCGGTGGAGGGGTGAAGCCCGGACTTCTCGCTGATTTCCTTGAGCGACATGGCTTCTTCACGATTGGCCAGGATTTCAAGCAAGGTAAACATCCGCTCAATGACCTGAACGGTAGGTGTTGCCGGGATGGCGCTATCAAGCTTTTTCATATGCAGCCCTTCTGCACCAAATTTTACGCTATGAAATCACCAGGCACTTGATGATAGATAAACAGTAGGCTTCAGGCCGGCGGTATGAATCCCGCATCATCAGACCGACGCCATTGTTCACCAACCCGTATCTCATGGGGTTTGAAGTCCGCCTTGTAGCTCATCTTGGGACTCTGGGCAATCCAGTAACCCAGGTAAACATAAGGCAGCTCAAGCCGCCTGGCCTGCTCGATCTGCCACAAAACACCATAACTGCCATAGCTGGCCTTGATGTCGGGCTCATAAAAGGTGTAAACCGCAGAAATGCCGTCTTCCAGCACATCAAGAATCGACACCATTCTCAAGGCCCCGGCTTCACCGTTGGGCATGGTTTCCCTGAACTCGACCAGGCGCGAGTTCACGCGGCTTTGCAGCAAAAACTGGGTGTACTGGTCAATGCTGTCCTGGTCCATGCCACCACCGGCGTGGCGGCCGTTCTGGTAACGCAGATAAAGCTGGTAGTGCTCGGGCATGAAGCAGAGCTTGAGCACACGCACCTGCAGGCTGCTGTGGCGCGTCCAGGCACGGCGTTGGGTTCTGCCGGGTTTGAAGTCCTTCACAGGCACCCGCAGCGGCACACAAGCCTGGCAGCCATCGCAGTAAGGCCGGTAGGTAAACATGCCACTGCGCCTGAAGCCACTGGCAACCAGCTCTGAATAAGCATCGTTGTGAATCAGGTGGCTGGGTGTGGCAACCTGTGACCTGGCTTGCCTGCCCGGCAGGTAGCTGCAAGGGTAGGGTGCTGTGGCATAAAACTGCAGGGTTTGCAGCGGCAGGTCTTTGAGATGCGTCACGGTGATGTCGGCTCTTGCGGTTTTAAAAGCTGATTCCAGTATAGGGGTTCAAATTCCCATTCAGGTACCGACTGATTGACGTTCTGGCGCAGATGCGCGGCAAAATTTTCACGGCTGATTTCAGCAGCCCCCAGCGAAGCCAGGTGCCTGGTGTTTTGCTGGCAGTCAATCATTGAAACATCATGCGCCCGGCAAAACGCCACCAGGGCAGCCAAAGCAATTTTCGACGCATCGCTCTGGTGTGCAAACATGGACTCGCCAAAAACCATACGGCCCAGATTGACGCAGTAAAGACCACCAACCAGTTCACCATTGACCCAGGTTTCAACACTGTGCGCGTGCCCGGCCTGATGCAGTGCTGTGTAGGCCTCCACCATGCTGGCCACAATCCAGGTGCCATCCTGGCCCTCCCTGGGTTTGCTGGCACAGGCCTGAATGACACGTTCGAACGAGGTGTCCATCCTGACCTCACAGCCGGGGGCATTTTGAAAGTGATGAAGGGTTTTGCGCAAGGACCGATGCAGTTTGAAATGACGTGTCTGCAGCACCATGCGCGGCTCCGGACTCCACCACAAAATGGGCTGGCCATCACTGAACCACGGAAAGATTCCCTGCGAATAGGCTGCACAAAGCGTAGTCACATCAAGCGCCGCGCCAGCAGCCAGCAAACCCGGCGCCGGGTCATGCTGGCCCCAAGCCAGGCCAGGGTCCGGAAAAGACTGGCCAGCGTCAAGCCAGGGAAGGTTTCGTTTTGACCTGGCCATGCTTCAGGTTTTTACCTTGTTCAATCTTGTGTCGGGCATATGCCCATGGTAGCCCAGCCATGACCCGGATTCAGCCAGCCCCACGCAAGTCACCACACTGACACAGAAAATCAGGAACTTTTTCGCAAATCTGTGCGCTACAAAAAAAATAGCTTAAGGCGCTTATGAAATGGGTTCCAAACTGCATCACTCATGAAAAAGCAGAAAACCCCGGAACGCCCGATCTTCAGCTTTGGACAATGAAAATCACCCGCCTGGTGATCCGAAGCCGGAAAGGCGAAAAAACAACGCTATAATCTGAGGCTAGATTCCTCGATAGCTCAGTTGGTAGAGCGCCGGACTGTTAATCCGTAGGTCCCTGGTTCGAGCCCAGGTCGAGGAGCCAAAAAACACCGATGAAATCAAGGCCTTAGCAAGCAACTGCCAAGGCCTTTTTCTTGATGGCTTGTCTTTCACTGGACGGCCGTCAAATATCCATCCAGCATTTGATGCCAAATTCCTCGATAGCTCAGTTGGTAGAGCGCCGGACTGTTAATCCGTAGGTCCCTG
>JAZKIK010000568.1:0-2040 GCA_040384925.1 Pseudomonadota bacterium
ACGCGTCTGAGTCGTCGGCCTTGATGCCGCTGCCCTTTGCGGTGAGCTTCAGAAGCTCCTGCGCATCGTCCATTTTCTTCATTGCCATTTGGTGCTTGAACAGCTGCAGTTGGTTCTTGTCTGCGTGGCTCATCGACTTCGCCAGGTTCGCATCTGCGTGCGCCATCGAGCGCTCTGTTTTCGCGGCCGAGAAGTTTTGTGAGTCTTCTTGACGCGCCGTTTGAAATGCCTGGTCCCCGAGGTGCTCTTGGTGCGACATGAGCTGGTTGCCGGCTTGGTCGACGCGTCCCTGTGCTGCAGCCTCTTGTGCAAGTGCCTCTTGGCGCAGCTGCTCCTTCTCGCCCATCATGTTTCCAACCGCTTTGGCACCGCCCGAGAGCCCGCCTGCCGCCCCAGCCGCCGCACCGTGACCACCAGCAATGGCACCGCCGCCAATTGCACCTACGAGGCCTGGAAGAACCGCCATGAGAGCCGTGAAAATCTTCTCGCCGCCGCTCAGGTCTTTCGCCTGGAGCGCTTTTGCTTTAGCGCTGTCTCGGTCACCTTCAGCTGTCTTCTGTTTACCCTCAAGCATCTCTTTGATTGCGTCGGCCGCAGCGGGAGACTGCATCACGTCTGTAGCTGCCGCTGGATTCGCCGCAGCTTTCGCGTCGATAGGCTTGCTGCTGTCCGCACGCGCGGTGCTAGACTTCTTCCCTGGAACAGCCGCCGCCAGTGGCGCCTTACCAGCCGCCAGTTGTGCCACCATCTCGGGCGTCATGACAGACATGTTTGGGCCGGCCGGAGCTTCACTTGAAGTCTGTTCTTGACCAGTCATCGCGTTCATGACGCTCATGACCGCTTCAGGGTCTACTTGAGCTGCGGATGGCTCAGGAGCTTTCTTATTGCCCCAACCGCGAGTGTAGGCTTCTTGGTTTGCCGCGCTTTCGCGAGCGCGTTGGTCAGATGTAACGGCGTCTGCTTCTTTTTGCTGCGCGTCCTTCGCTGCCAGCGCCGCCGACTGCGCTTCGTTTGGTGCAAACGGACTTGGGTGCGCGTTGGGATTGCGTATATTCATCGACATCAACTGCTCAAGCAGAGATGAAGTTTTGGTGTGGACGTTGTCCCCCACCGTGCCTGGACGTGGAATAGTTGCGTAGCTCATGTGTGAGAGTCCCTACAATAGGCGTTTTAGGCGCGAGCAAAGCGGCGATTCAAGGCGTCAAACGCCTCAACCGTCAACCAGCCGCGAATGGTTAGCTTCTGGTCACTGCCGGTGCGTCGAGCAATCTCACGAACGGCTGCTGGGACTAGCGACGCCACTGCGCGTGCTACGAAGCGGTTGCTCTTCATGGCGGTCACGACTTTGCTTCCCCAGCGGTGATACGCGAACAGCTCGGCTTGCGAGATGTACTTCTCACCGTCATAGTTAGCGCTTTCAAACACTGCAGAGTCTACGAGCCCTTGGCGCAGCGATTCGGTGCAAATGATTGGAGTTGGCTTTCCGGCAGCCGACTTACCCGCCTCACTCATAGACGAAAGGTCGTACAGCGTCTGACCTGTTTCTGGGTCTTTAGAGGTGTTTGTCACCATCTCAGGCGTAACGCCAGGAGGGAGATTGCTGACATACGTTTTACCGTCTGCACCCTTCACTACCTTGTTTACACCTGGCCCTCCGTCGCTGCCACTGGTGCTACCGGGCCGAACCTGCGAGACGCCCATGTTATCGACAACAACTTCTTGCCCGGTCTTAGGGTCGATTGCATCTCCTTGAGAGTTATAGGTCACTTCAATGGACTTGCCGTCTTTGTCTGTAACGGTTGTTTTTGTACCGACACTGCCAGGCTTACCAGTTCCCGAACCTGCAACCACTCGCCCATAAATTTGCTCACCTGTCGTTGGATTGATTGGAGTGCCGTCTTTGTTGAACACGACGTCCACAACCTGCCCAGAAGCCAACTTGACTTTACCTTTTGTGCCAGCCACACCAGAGCCGCTGGCGCCGCCAGCATAACCACCAGTTTCGCCGAACAGGTCCACTTGACGATTCGCGGTGTCGAT
>JAZKIK010000568.1:2050-3365 GCA_040384925.1 Pseudomonadota bacterium
TGTGAAGCCGTCTGCGATGTCGCCGCTGCGGTAGCTGTCGAGCGTCGAGGTGTAGTTGCCAGCCGCCAGTTCGCGCGCCAGCTTCTCAGCGTTGGCCGACTGGTTGTTCGAGTCTTGAATACCGAGACCAACACCTTGTTGTTGGCCGAGCGTTTGTCCGTAGCGGTCCATCGCGATGTTCTTTTGCGCGACGTTATCCATAATCAGCTTGCGTGCCAGTGTGCCACTCTCTTCTTGAGCTTGGCCGAGCGCCTGCATCTGAAGCCCGGCTGCCGAACCACCGCGAATGCCGTTCCCAGCCGCCATATCGCCAAACTGCTGCATGTTCGTAGCCAGCTGTTTGTTGATGTCAGATGTTCCCTGTTCGCGCGCCGCAAGCATCTCAGCCGGCGTCATGCCGTCCATGCCTGCTTTTTGCTTCGCCAACAGCTCGTTCATCTCGGCTTTACGCTCGTCGGTGAGACGCCCCATACTGCCCTCAGCGCCAATGCCGTACTTGTCTGCGTTCACGTAGCCAGCCTCTGTGTCGGCCGCCACACGCTCTTCAGCTGTTAGCGGCTTAGGTGCGGCCGGCACGGGCGAACTGGTTGGTCCCGCCATGGCTGGTGTTGGCATGGCTGGAGTGCCAGTCTTGCCCATTGTAAGGACATCGACCGGGTTTACCGCACTTTTAACGAGTGGGTTGATGACCGGTTTCGCGGTAGTAGCGGCTGGTGTTCCAGTAAATGGTTTGTATGCCATGTGTTTCTTCTATTATTCCTGTTTCATGTTCTTGCGGTTCTCCCCAACTTCGAAGTTCCAGCCTGTGATAGACGGAAACTCAGCTGGGTCACTGTTCTCAAGAACAGCTCTCACTGATAAGGCTTTTTGGTTAGTCAGCGCGACCTGTTGCGCGAACTCGTTCGGGTCACCGTAGGGATAGTCCCCGTATGGCAGCTGGCCGAAGCCGGTGGCGGCGTTGAAACCGAGGTCGGCAGTTTGCCACGCTTGGTTCTCATTCCAGTTGCGCTCAATCTTGGTTGTGAGCACGAAATTCTGGCGCCCGGGAGCAGCACAAATGACGCGCAGCCGAGTGAAGTTTTTGTCTGTGAACAAGTCGTTATCGGCTTGCCACGGGCCTTTGATGACCATCTCAACTGGCGTGTCGTGACCGTCTTTACCGTAGCCACTGTCGAGCACCGTGATTGGCTTACCGCTCTTGCGCGGGAACGCCCAAGTGAGACCGTCGAACTCGACGAGCCCGCCGCCCATGTACATCTCTGAGCCTCCCCACGTGGACCACTTATCCGTGTTTGGGTCGAATACCAGCGCAACC
>JAZKIK010000568.1:3375-4005 GCA_040384925.1 Pseudomonadota bacterium
GTCCTTGGTCGAGCGCAACCGTGTCAGCGGCGAGTTCAGTAGCTACGAACGAACCTGGGAAGACGTCGTCGACTGCTTCGCCCTGTGAGGCTGGGCGCTCGAAGACCATGCCAGGCAAGATGAGCATGAGCCCGGTATTCTCTTTGAGTGCCACCAAACGTGTGAAGGGTAGCAACGCCTCGGGAACCTTGCGGATGATAGCGTTCACCGGCATTCCGATTGTGTAGTCGGCTGAGCCGCCAGAGAGGGTGTATAAACCAGAGCGGCTCACGGCAAACACTTGGCCGTTCAATGCGCAAACAGCTGTATTGCCGACTGTTCCACCGGCGCCAGAAATACGATTCACTGTGAATGAGTTCGCTGTGCTGCCGAGCGTGCCCTGCAGTACCCACATACTATCCCTGCCCCCAATATAAAGTGTGTCACCAGTTGAGACGGCCGAGTTAAGCTCGCCGCCTTCAGTGACATCGAGCACCACGTTGTTGAGTGGGTTGAACTCTTCGTTGTTCGGCATCGACCAGTAGACGTTTTTAATAAACGGTCGGTTCTGCTGTGCTGTCACGTCGGTTATGTCATTGTTGTTCCCATCGACTAGGTATTCCCCTACAACGACAATGCGATTCTGATGCT
>JAZKIK010000569.1:0-5864 GCA_040384925.1 Pseudomonadota bacterium
GCCCCCCGAGGGGGCCGTTGCGCCTGTGGCCCGGCAAAGCCGGTTCCACGGCCCCGACTTGAAAGGGGCAGGCTTCCAGGGTTGTTTGCTGTTTGTCGCACTTTATGAAACATATCGCCCGCAAGCGGTTTGGTCAGCATTTTCTGACTGACCGCAGCATCATTGAAGACATTGTGCAGGCGATTGCGCCGCAGGCGGGGCAGGCCATGGTGGAGATTGGCCCTGGTCTGGCGGCTTTGACGCAACCTCTGGTGGAGCGGCTTGGCAAACTTACGGTCATTGAACTGGATCGTGATCTGGCGCTGCAGCTTCGGGCGCATCCACAGCTGGTGGTTGTTGAATCGGATGTGCTCAAGGTTGATTTCAGGGCGCTGGCTGAAAAAATGCTGCAGCCAGGCTCGACCCCGGCGGGACTCCGGGTCGTGGGCAATCTGCCTTACAACATCTCGACGCCGATACTTTTTCACCTGCTTGATGTGGCCGACGTGATAAGCGACCAGCATTTCATGCTGCAGAAAGAGGTGATTGACCGCATGGTCGCCAGGCCTGCTACCAGCGACTACAGCCGCCTCAGTGTGATGTTGCAGTGGCGCTATGCCATGGAAAACGTGTTGTTTGTGCCACCAGAAAGTTTTGACCCACCGCCACGTGTTGACAGCGCCATCGTGCGCATGCGGCCGCATGCAACACCGGCCCCAGTGGATGTGGCGCTTTTCAGCGAGCTGGTTCGGGTGGCTTTCAGCCAGCGCCGCAAGCTGCTGAGGCATTCATTGGGCAAATGGCTGGAGGGCAAGGGGTTTTCTGGCCAGTTTGACGTTCAGCGTCGTGCAGAAGAGGTGCCTGTAGAGCAATATGTGGCTCTTGCGCTTGATCTGCGGGCTTAATGAACACTAAAAAATAGGGCTTGCTGATTTTTATCCATAAAAAAGCCCGGCATGACTCTGGTCATGCCGGGCTTTTTGCTGGCTGCGCGGGCAGCCAGCAAACACAGCTCAGGCTGCTGCCAGCCAGTAACCTGCGTTGAACGGACTGCTCATGCGCAGCGCGAGTGGTGACACGTCAAGCAGCTTGTCGGTCGGCATCGCTTCTTCGCCGGTTGCACTTGCGTTTTGGGCCTCATTCGCCCGATCCCCTTGGCCATTGTCTGGGGAGCGGGCTACAGAAAAGAATAGAAGCAACGGAACGGAATCTTTCGATCCGCCCAGTAGTCTGCGGCATCCCTGAAGATGTCCAGAAGCTGCTCACGCGCTTCCTTGTCAAACTTGGCATGCGCCGGAATCTGCTCCAGCACCACAATAAATCCTGGCTGCGGGCCTGATTTGTGAACCAGGTCGGTCATGCAGTCGTACAAGGCGTCGAAGTTCTTGCCGAAATGTGCCGGAAAGGTGTACTGGGCCGCAATCATGTCCAGAATGTCCTGCTTGTTCTGGGCATTGCCCAGGTTGGCATACAGGAAATGCTGGTTCAGCTGCGTCGCAGCGTCCTGCAACTCAGGTACCCGGAATGCGCGTATGGACTGAACGATATTGGGCCTGATACCCTTTAACGGTGTTTCGCCGGTCCCTTGCGAGGGGGCGTCAGTACTGCGACGAAGGGGTGTATCCATCTCCGCTTCTCTTTCTCTTAAGTCAACATTCAAAATAACAACCACAGCTCAGGTTACTGAACAATTTTGCGAAAACTCGCATAGTGGTCGTCGGTGTAAAAACATGCATCGGGTGCAGCGGGTTTGAGGCCACCACAAACAATACGCCGGGCTCCCCGCGTACGCTCACCTGGCGTTTTGACGGTGTATTCCCGGTAATAACCGCGATTTTCGGGCGGAAGAATCCGCTCCCGGTTACCAAAAACCGTGCCGTCCTTGTCGTACCTGAACGGCCCGCCCTGGTAAATCAGCGTCATCATGTTTTGCCCTTGTGGGGGCAGCTGGGAAACCGCAATGGTGGAAAGTTCAACATTCAGCGGGCCCTTGGCATGCACCACACTGGGGCTTGAAGCCAGAAAACCCGTCAAACCCACCGCACCGACCGATAAGGCCAGTGTGATTGCTGCTCCGGTCTGGCGCCATCGCCACCCTCCAGAACCCCAAAAATTGCGCAACATGAAAAATGCCTTTCCTGAATTCAGGGGACCCACCCAGGAAAGCCGGGTGATTAATCCGGTTTGTCGGGTTAACCCTTAAATTTCAAGAGGGGTAGTTTGCCGCATGTCTTTGAAAAACGCAAGAGGCTGCTGAAAGTTTAAGCACTAAAAAGAGGGCAGCAGGGCCCTGAAAGTTAGTGCTCGCTGTCCGACTAGACTTTACCGTGCCGCGTTGGCATCAGCGACGGTGAGGGCCGTCATATTTACAATCCGGCGCACCGTGGCAGTGGCGGTCAGGATGTGCATGGGTTTGTTGGCGCCCAGCAGCACGGGGCCAATGGCAATATTGCCACCTGCTGCGGTTTTGAGCAGGTTGTAGGAAATATTGGCTGCATCAATATTGGGCAGCACCAGCAGATTGGCTTCACCCGCCAATGTGCTGTTGGGCATGATCAGTGCGCGGGCTTCGGCATCAAGTGCCATGTCGCCGTGCATTTCGCCATCGACTTCCAGCCAGGGCGCTTTTTCGCGCAGCAGGGCCAGCGTGTTGCGCATCTTGACGGCGCTCGGCAGATTGGACGAACCAAAGTTCGAATGCGACAACAAGGCAACCTTGGGTTTGATGCCAAAACGCATCATTTCTTCAGCAGCCATGGTGGTGATTTCGGCCAACTGCTCGGCTGTCGGGTCACTATTGACGTGGGTGTCGAGCAAAAACACCTGGCGGCCTGGCAGCAGCAGGCCATTCATGCATGCGTAGGTGTTGACGCCTTCACGTTTGCCTATCACCTGATCAAGATAAGCCAGATGGTGGGCGGTGTTGCCCCAGGTGCCACAAATCAGTCCGTCCACATCGCCCTTGTGCAGCAGCATGCCTGCAATCAGGGTCAGGCGGCGGCGCATTTCGATCTTGGCAATCTGTACGGTGACGCCGCTGCGTTCCATCAGGCGGTGATAGGTTTGCCAGAAGTCGCGGTAACGGTGGTCCTGCTCGACGTTGACCACGTCGTAATCCAGCTCTTCTTTCAGGCGCAGACCAAATTGCTCGATACGGCGCGCGATGATGGCTGGCCGGCCAATCAGCGTGGGGCGGGCCAGGCCTTCGTCCACCACGATCTGGCAGGCGCGCAGCACCCGTTCTTCCTCACCTTCGGCATAAGCCACACGTTTGCGGCTGGCCGCCTTGGCCGCTGCAAAAATCGGCTTCATCACGGTGCCAGAGGCATAGACAAAACTCTGCAGGCGGTCACGATAGGCGTCCATGTCCTTGATCGGGCGCAGTGCCACACCACTGTCGGCCGCAGCCTGTGCAACGGCGGGCGCGATTTTCATCATCAGACGCGGGTCAAACGGCTTGGGAATCAGGTATTCAGGGCCAAAAGCCAGCTTTTCACCAACATAGGCGGCTGCCACAACTTCGCTCTGCTCGGCCTGGGCCAGCTCGGCAATCGCATGCACGGCGGCGATTTCCATCTCGATGGTGATGGTGGAGGCACCGGCATCGAGTGCACCGCGAAAAATATAGGGGAAACACAGGACGTTGTTGACCTGGTTCGGGAAGTCGGTGCGGCCGGTGGCGATGATGGCGTCATCACGAACGGATTTGACGTCGTCGGGATTGATTTCGGGATTCGGGTTGGCCAGCGCAAAAATGATGGGCCTGGCCGCCATTTTTTTGACCATTTCCTTTTTGAGCACCCCCCCTGCCGACAGGCCCAGAAAGATGTCCGCACCTTCAATGATGTCGCTCAGGGTGCGCGCATCGGTTTTTTGTGCAAACTGGATCTTGTCCTCGTCCATCAACTCGGTACGGCCTTCGTAAACCACACCGGCCAGGTCGGTGACAAAAACGTTTTCACGCGGAATCCCCAGTTTGAGCAGCAAACCCAGGCAGGCCAGCGCTGCTGCGCCTGCGCCAGAGGTGACAAGCTTGACCTGTTTCGGGTCTTTGCCGACCACTTTCAGGGCATTCAGCATGGCGGCACCCACGGTGATCGCGGTGCCGTGCTGGTCGTCATGAAAAACCGGAATCTTCATGCGTTTGCGCAACTCGCGCTCAACGTAAAAACAATCCGGTGCCTTGATGTCTTCGAGATTGATGGCACCAAAGGTTGGCTCCAGCGAGGCAATGATGTCAACCAGTTTGGCGGGGTCTTTTTCGTCGATTTCGATGTCAAAAACGTCCACGCCAGCAAACTTCTTGAACAGAACCGCCTTGCCTTCCATCACAGGTTTGGACGCCAGCGGCCCAATATCACCCAGGCCCAGCACGGCCGTGCCGTTGGTAATCACGGCGACCAGGTTGCCGCGGGCGGTGTATTTGAAAGCGTTGTTCGGGTCCTTGACGATTTCTTCGCAAGGGGCGGCGACGCCGGGTGAATAAGCCAGCGCAAGGTCGCGCTGATTGGTCAGTTGTTTGGTGGCTGCAATGGCCAGTTTGCCGGGAACCGGAAACTCATGGTATTCAAGCGCAGCGCGGCGCAGTTCAGCACGTTTTTCTTCAGCTTTGTCAGGCGTTGCCGCGGGGTTGGTCAGCATTAAAAAGTCTCCTTGGGGAACGGTCGAACAACCGTCAATTTCTTGTAAGGATTGTAGGCCGACCAGAATGGTCAACCTGATTAGTGAATCTACGCAAAAGAGGTGTTGTGCTTTTGACTTTTTGCAGTGGAAAGCGGATCTGTGCCCGATTTTCAGCCCTGCCGGGTTGCTGCCTTCGGGTTCTTCCATCATGCCTGCATTGGCCTTGTTCTTGTCATTTTAAGCATCAAAAAGGTCTGTCATGCAGGTGTGATCTGTGCAGAAAGCCAGCAAAGGCGCAGCACCCTGGAATCTCCCTCTGGCAAGCTCAAGGCTTGCGAAATGGCTTGTTTTCAGGTTTTTTTCACTAAAAAGATTGCCGGTCAGCGCCATAATGCGCACAGGTGTGGGGACTTGGGTCAACTTGTTTTAGGAGGCACGCGACATGGCATTAATGGACTTCATCAAGAAACAGTTCATAGACATCATTCAGTGGACTGAAGATGACGATGGCACGCTGGCCTGGCGTTTTCCCGTGGCCGACATGGAAATCCAGTACGGCGCGTCGCTGACGGTGCGTGAATCGCAAATGGCGGTTTTTGTCAATGAAGGCAAGGTAGCCGACGTGTTTGGCCCCGGCATGTACAAGCTGACCACACAGACCATTCCGGTTTTGACCTATCTGAAAAACTGGGACAAGCTGTTTGAGTCGCCCTTCAAAAGTGATGTGTACTTTTTCAGCACCCGCCAGCAGGTGGATCAGAAGTGGGGCACACCCCAGCCCATCACGATTCGTGACAAGGACTTCGGTGCCGTGCGCCTGCGGGCCTTTGGTAACTACAGTTTCCGGGTCGCCGACCCGAAACTTTTTCACTCTGAAATTTCAGGCACACGCGAGCGCTACACAACGGGCGACCTTGACGGCCAGTTGCGCGGCCTGGTGCTGCAAAACATATCGGCAGCGATTGCGTCCAGCGACATTGCTTTTCTTGATCTGGCGGCGAACCAGCTGATGTTTGCCCAGGCGCTCGCCAACCAGCTGGCGCCTGAATTTGCAAAGATCGGCCTCAAGCTTGACGGCATGACGGTGCAAAACCTGTCGCTGCCCGAAGAGCTGCAAAAGATTCTGGACCAGAAAATCGGCATGGGCATGGTCGGCAACGACATGGGCAAATTCATGCAGTACCAGACCGCGCAGGCGATTCCCAAATTTGCCGAAGGCGGCGGTGGTGGCGGAAGCGGCATTGCCGGTGATGCCATGGGCC
>JAZKIK010000570.1:0-1659 GCA_040384925.1 Pseudomonadota bacterium
TACCGCCACCGCACTCAACATACCGGCGCGGGACTGCGCCAGAACCAGCCCAAGTGTCATGAAACCCACGCCGAAAATTAAACCTGTAGCTCCAACAAGTTTTCGACCATATGTCCAGGTCAGCGCAGCAATCCCAATCAGCAGCAGGGTTGCCAATTGGTTGGGCTGGCCCAGGTTGCCCATGGCCCTGTCACCCAGATCTGTTTGAACTGCATACATCGCAAGTGGCCCCTGCAGGTTGAGCCACTGCGACAGCCCGATGGCCGCAGACACGATCGCGACGAACCAAAGCAAGTGGAAAAAGGGAGCGACCTCAACGCCGTTTTCATGCGACGTTGCATAGCCGTAGCCAAGCCAAATTGCCGTGCCCAGCCCGCCGAGATAGAGGGAAGCAAGCAGGGCGTCACCAGCAAACAAACCGACTCCAGCCCAATACTGGATCCAGGGCAGCAGGCTCAGCGCCATGACCACGTAGGCGGGAGGAGGAAGCACTTCGGCCTTGGACTCTGTACCAAGGCAGCGGCTTAGCGCCAGCAGGCCCACACCCGCCAAAGCAAGCGCTTCCGAATGAAAGTTCACCCACGGGCGATAGTGATCGTAGGCCAGCCACGCGGCCCCAAAACACAAAATCCCAAAGAGACGAGCAACTGAATTGAGCATAAAAAAAAGCGGCCTAAGCCGCTTTTCGAAGTGTTGAAACTTACAGGGTGCGGCAAGAGCCGGGCAGGAATTTCGCCAGAACAGCAGTTCCGGTTTGTCCAGGACCACAAACCCAGCTATGGACGGTAGTGCCAAGGTCAGGCTGCAGGCACGTTGCAAAGGTAGTAGCAGTAGCAGCGCAGGGGGCAAGGGAAACAGTTCCGTTAGCACCTGTGGCGATAGCTTGAGAAGTGATTGTTACCATGCCACCAAGAGAGGCCCCTGGATCAGAGTCGTTGGTAACGATAGAGTTGACATACTTCGTACCGGAACCGGCCGACACCTCGCAACCCCATCCATTGGCCGCAACGGTTGCGCCGGAAGAGGCAGACTGAATGGTTTCGGTAATACTGGTACGGCAGGCAGAGCCGGCCAAGATAACTTCAGACATCTTGGCACGCGCGGTGTAATCCTGATAAGCAGGCAAAGCGACAGCAGCCAAAATACCAATGATCGCAACCACGATCATCAATTCAATAAGGGTAAAACCCTTCTGTAGGGAACGCTTCATAAAAACTCCTTGGAGGTTAAAACGGGGGTAACTGGGCCAATCAATCAGCAGCTTTCATGCCAGCTCAGCTGTGAAGCAAAAATCAAGGCCGCGCCGTCGAAAAAATCATTTTTATCACTTTTAATGACAATTTACAGCCCTATGCCTGAACAATTTTGTCACTTTATGCAGACTGAGCGAACCATTTTGAGGTCTGTAAGCCCCATCAGTACTTTTTCCATTCCGTCCATCTTCAAGGTGCGCATGCCACTGGCGATAGCACTCGAAAACAGATCGGCAACGCGGGCGCGCTCCTGAATCAGTTTTTTCAGCTGGTCGTCGGAAATCATCAATTCGTGCAGGCCAATGCGGCCCTTGTAGCCGGTCTTGTTACATTTATCGCAGCCTACCGGGCGATACATGCTGAGCCGCCCATCTTTGCCGTGCTGAACTGTCCAGTCGTCTAGCAA
>JAZKIK010000571.1:0-5085 GCA_040384925.1 Pseudomonadota bacterium
CCCAGTGGTATCTGGCTCTGCCGGTTTTGTGCTGTTGGAGCTTAAGTCTGACATGCTGTGCGTTCGGAAAATTTCAGGGCGCTGTATCGGTGTGGCAGCCAGTCATGGCAGTGCCGCTGCGGCAGATGGTTGCATTATTGCCCAGCAAACCGCTTGTGCGGACCAAAGGCGCTTGACAAGAAAAATATCGTAAACGAGAATTATCAAATATGAGAATTTCCTCGTGAACTGGAAATTCCCCCTGGTCTGACCGAAAACCGATCTGAACACGGAACTGTGAAAACCATGCCCAAACCGCAAGCAGACCAAGCCCTCTTCGACTACGCCATCATCGGTGCCGGCATTGCAGGGGCTTCCCTGGCTTACCAACTGGCTGGCCAGGGCAGTGTGCTGCTGCTGGAGCGCGAGTCTCAGCCCGGTTACCACTCAACCGGCCGGTCTGCAGCGATGTTCATGGAAAGCTACGGTACACCCACCATACGTGCATTGACCCGCGCCAGCCGTGCCTTTTATGAAACGCCGCCCCAGGGTTTTGCCGATCACCCGCTGATGACACCACGCGGTGTGCTGTACATCGCCCGTGAAGACCAGCACGAGTTGCTGGCTGCATCCTTTGAAGAACTCTCGAAAGCCGCACCCAATATCGAACAGATCAGTGCGGCAACTGCGCTGGCCATGGTGCCTGTCATCAAGGCCGAAGGCCTGCTGGGCGCAATTTATGAAAAGGATGCGCAGGACATTGATGTACATGCCCTGCATCAGGCTTACCTGCGCGGCATGCGCGCCAAGGGCGGTGTGCTGCAGAACAATGCAGAACTGGTCGCGGCCAGCCATGCTGATGATGTCTGGACACTTTCTTTTGCCGATGGCCGCACCGTGCAGGCGCGGCATGTGGTCAATGCTGCAGGGGCCTGGGCTGATGTGGTGGCGGTGCACTGCGGGGCCTTGCCGGTTGGCCTGGAGCCGCGCCGCCGCAGCGCCTTTACCTTTGCCGCGCCGCAGGGCCAGCCCAGCCATGACTGGCCAGCGGTGGTGGGCATAGACGAGAGTTTTTATTTCAAGCCCGATGCCGGGCAACTGCTGGGTTCACCCGCCAACGCCGACCCGGTCAGTCCGCATGATGTGGTGCCCGAGGAACTGGATGTGGCCGCCGGCATTTATTACATCCAGGAAGCCACCACGCTCAACATTACCCGGCCCAGCCATACCTGGGCAGGCCTGCGCTCATTTGTGCCAGACGGCGATTTTGTGGTGGGCTGGGACGATGCCTGCCCGAATTTTTTCTGGCTCGCCGCGCAAGGCGGTTATGGCATACAGACGGCTGCTGCCGTGTCCGAGCTGGCCTGCGCACTGCTGCTCAGGCAGCCAGTACCGGCCAGGCTGCAGCTGCAAGGGGTTGATGCCCAGGCTCTTGCACCGTCGCGGTTTCGCTGAATCAATTGTTCTTCAATCTGAAAGACTCCCATGACGCTTGCTGCCATCACACGTTACCCCACACCTTTGCCATTGCCTTTTTCAAAAGCCGTGCGGGCCGGTGGTTTTCTGTTTCTGTCGGGCCAGATCCCCATGACAGATGACGGCCAGCCCTTGCATGGTGACATCCGTGCGCAGACCGTCAATGTGCTGGACCGCATCAGCGCCACTTTGGCAGAGCTGGGCAGTGGCCTGCATGCCGTCACGCGGGTCACGGTGTGGCTGGCTGATTTGTCCCAGTTTGCTGAATTCAATGAGGCTTACCGACCTTATTTCAGCCAGGGTCTGCCTGCGCGCAGCACCGTGCAGGCCGTGCTGGCGCATCAGGTCGGTATCGAGATTGAAGTAACCGCCTTTGTGGGGGATGACGCCTGAGCTGGCCCGCAATGTCGGCATGAATCATGCTCTGGTTTTACAAATCCTCATATATGAGAATTCTCTGAAAGGAGAACTTTGTAATTGAGGTGCAAAGCACCAACGCAGCGCTACCGATGCACCACGTTGGTTTTATGGCTTGGTTTTGCTGCCGCGCACAACGCGGTGGCCAAAGGAATGACGATGCGATTCACGTCCAACATGTTTTCAACCATTGTTCTGGCCGCTGTGGCAGGCACCCTGGCACCGCTGGTTGCCGTTGCTGGGGCCTATCCTGAAAAAGCCATCCAGATTGTGGTGCCTTTTCCGCCCGGCGGCGCGGGTGACATCATGGGCCGCCTGCTGGCCAAACAGCTGGCACCCAGCCTGGGCCAGCCCGTGGTGGTTGAAAACAAACCCGGTGCCGGCACCATTGTGGGTGCGCAGTATGTGGCCAATGCCAAACCCGACGGTTACACCTTGCTGCTCAGTTCCAACTCCACGTTTTCGGTCAACCCGGCCATCATGGCCAAACTGCCCTACAACCCCGAAACCAGTTTTGAACCGGTAGGCATGGTATCCAGGGCCGCGCTGGTGCTGGTCAGCAACCCGTCCACCAAATTCACCAGCCTGGCGCAGATCATTGCGGCGGCCAAGGCTTCGCCCGGCAATCTGTCCTTTGCCACACCCGGCAGTGGCACTGTTTTTCACTTTGCTGGTGAAATGTTCAACTACCAGGCCGGTATCAAGATGCTGCACGTGCCTTACCGGGGCAGCGCACCGGCCATTACCGACCTGATTGGCGGCCAGGTGCCGCTGATGTATGACACCGTGGTCAGCGCCACACCCCAAATCAAGGCTGGCAAGGTGGTGCCTATAGCCGTGACAACCGCCAAACGCTCGGCACTGCTGCCGAATGTGCCAACGATTGCCGAAAGTGGTTTCCCCGGTTTTGAGATGAGTTCATGGATCACGCTGGTGTTGCCCAAGGGCGCACCGCCGGAAGTGCGCAGCAAACTTGAAAAAGCCCTGGCCAGCGCCCTGAGCAGCACCGAATTCAAGGACAAACTGCTGGCCGCCGGTTTTGAGCCAGCTTATTCACCCATGAAAAACTGGAGTGAATATGTCAGCAAGGACATCGCCAGCCTGCGCGCCATTGCCACACGGGCCCAGATACGGGTGGAATGAAAGCGGACCAAGCTTGTTTTCTGTTTCTTAACTGACTTCATCACCGGAAAGCCCAGTTGCCATGCGCGTTTTTACCGCAGCCCTTGCCACCGAAACCAACACCTTTGGCCCCATGCCCACGGGCATGCAGTCCTTTCGTGACCGCAGTTATTTCAAGGCCGGCACACATCCCGCGCACATGACTTATCTGGCTGGCGCGGTCTGGGCTGCGCTGCTCAGGGCGAAAGAGTCTGGCTGGGACGTGGTTCAGGGCCTGGTGGCCGCATCACAACCCAGCGGTACGGTGACCCGCGCCACGTATGAGTTGCTGCGTGACGAGTTGCTGCAGGATCTGCGCAATGCCCTGCCGGTGGACATGGTGGCGCTGGGCCTGCACGGTGCCATGGTGGCTGATGGGTATGACGACTGCGAAGGCGACTTGCTGGCCCATGTGCGCGCCATCGTTGGCCCTGACGTGGTAGTTGGCGCTACGCTGGACCTGCACGGCAACCTGAGCGCCGCCATGGTAGCCAATGCCGACCTGCTGGTCAGCTACAAGGAATATCCGCACACCGACATGCTGGAGCGCGCCAATGAGCTGCTGGACTTGTGTGCTGCAAAAGTCGAGGGCCGCATCCGCATCACACCCGCCGTGGTCGACTGCGAAATGTTTGTCACCATGTTCACCACCCGTGAGCCAGCGCGCAGTTTTGTAGACAGGCTGATGGCCATGGAAGGCCAGGGCGGTGTGCTGTCGATTTCGGTCATGCATGGTTTTGCCTGGGGTGACGTGCCAGACATGGGGACCAAGGTGCTGGTCTATACCGATGGCGACGCCAGCAAGGCGGCCAGCGTGGCCAGACGCCTTGCCGACCAGCTGGTCGCCATGCGCGACGAGCTCACGGTGACCTACCCCGACATAGACAGCGCACTTGACCAGGCGCTGGCTTTTGCCGAAACCCCGGTATTGATGGCCGACGGCGCAGACAACCCCGGTGGCGGTGCGGCTGGCGACGCTACCTTTATCCTGCAACGGGTGCTGGCACGAGGCATCGGCAATGTTGCCATGGGCCCGTTCTGGGACCCTATAGCCGTGCGTATTGCCATGGATGCCGGTGTGGGCACCAGCCTGTCGCTGCGTGTGGGCGGCAAGGTTGGCCCGCTGTCTGGCAGCCCGGTTGATCTGCAATGCAGCGTCAAGGCCATTGTGCGCGACATGGTGATGACCGGGCTGTCCAAGGCCCGGATTCCCATGGGTGACAGTGTGCTGATAGAAGCCAATGGGGTTGAGCTGGTGCTGATCAGCCTGCGCATGCAGGCCGTTGGCACCGACCTGTTCACCCAGTTTGGCTGCGACCTGGCAAAAAAACGCCTGATCGTGGTCAAGTCATCACAGCATTTTCATGCGGCTTTTTCAAAATACGGCAAGCATGTGATTTACGCAGGCGCGCCAGGCTCGGTCACCCTGAACATCCAGACCCTGCCTTACCGCAAGATCAATTACCCCAAATGGCCGCTGCTTCCGGCTGGCGGAGTTTAGGCTGCGCTGGCTGCTGCAGTTTTCAGCGCTTCCACTCCAATCAGCGCAAAATGCGCCGCATTGGGCAACTGGTAATGCCACCACTCGTTTGGGTGGTGCAGAAAACCGGCCTCCAGCATCACCGTCAGCAGGCGGGCGCGGTTGAGCTGCACATTGGCCGGCAAATTTTCATAAAAGTGGTGTGACGCAGCCGTCATGGTGTCAACCGGTGTGCCCATGTCCAGCGCCTGACCACTGGCGTCGAGCAGGGTCAGGTCAACTGCCACACCACGTGTGTGATGCGAGCCTTTCGCCGGGTCTGCAATGTAGTCGGGGTTGGGGGCAAAGGCCCAAAGTGCCTCCTGCGCACTTTGTGGGCGAAAGGCGTCAAAAATCTTGATGCCAAAACCCAGCCGCTTCGCTCCCTCGATCGCCTTGCGCAGGCCAGCTTCGGCTTCTTCGTGCAAAAAACACAGGCTGTCTTCATAAATCACCTTACCGGTGAAATTGCTGGCCGTGGCGTACATCATGTCTATGACCACCCCGTGGCTGCTCTCGGTAATCGGCACCAG
>JAZKIK010000571.1:5185-10876 GCA_040384925.1 Pseudomonadota bacterium
GGGTCATTTGCAGGATCAAACAATATCTTGATCTGTGCGCGCAGCCACTGGTAGGCCGGGTCATTGTGTGTGCGCAAGTGCCAGTGCTGGCAGCTTGTAAAGACCGGGGGCGCAAACGGCAGGGCGCAAACCACCAGGGTACCGGAGCGGGCAAATTCGATGGCTGCCCCGAGTGGCACGGTCGCTACAAGGTCGCTTCGGGCAATGGTGCCGGGCAGGCTGAGGTGGTGCGGCGAACTCAATACCACCCGCCTGCGCATGCGATGTCTTTCCAGCGCGTTTTCGAGCAGGGCGCTGGAGCGCGCGGCTGTGGTCACAACTGCATGGCCGAGCGAGCGGTAGGCCGCGCGGGTCATTCCTGTGGCCAGAACCGGGTGGCCAGAGCGCACCACGCAAGCGTAGGTTTGTGAATACAGCGGCTGGCGGTAGTAAGTGTCCCTGGCCAGGTCCGGAAAGTGCCCGATGGCCAGATCCACTTCGCCGCCAGCCAGCCGTTCTGCCAGAGGCTTGAGGCTTGGCGAGGCAACGTGAATGGAGGCACCGGGCGCATGCCTTGCAAGGTGCTCGATCAAGCTGGGCATGAACACCGCTTCAGCCACATCCGACATCGACAGGCGGAAACTCACCTGGGATAAGGCTGGCTGGAACTGTGTCATGCCAAGCACGTTCTGCTGTACCTGCTGCAACACGGTGCGTGCCGTTTCCACCATGACCAAAGCGCGAGCCGTCGGCTGCATGCCTGCACCTGTGCGTACAAACAGCTCGTCGCCTGTGCGTTTGCGCAGCCGGCCCAGCGCGGTGCTGAAACCCGACTGGCTCATCTCCAGCGCTTCAGCCGCACGACCGGCGTGCCGCGTCTGATCCAGCGCCACCAGCACATTCAAAAGGTTCAAATCAAAGTCAATCATCGTTTCTAGAGATAAAGAAATTTGGTCAATTCGTATTGGAAGATTATGGATGGCCTCCTATGATTCCTGCAGAGGCAAGGACCCCGTGCATGACCTGGAGACAAAATGACAGAATTAGACGAGCTTGCATTGCAGCTGAAGCGCAACGAGGCCATGCGCCGTGCCATGCCGCTGACAAGACTGGTTGACTATGGCGTTTCACCAGCAGACGCAGTTTTAATCCACAACAACACGGCTGCAGAAAACCCGCCCGAGTGGCATGGTGCCTGCGCAGCACTTGCTGTCCGTCATGCCGATATTGCCCGCTTGGCCTGCGCTGATGGACGCCTGCCTGCTGGCGCGGAAGAATGGCGTCAGACGGCTGCGCTGTATCTGTCGGCGCAACTGGCCTTTAACCAGGATACAGCCGAAAAGGCACGGCTGTACGAGCAGGCACGTTTTGCCTTGCGCGCCTATGCACCGCTTGCGTCTGGTGCCCACGGTGTTCTGGTCGATGAGTTGCTGCTCTCCAGCGAGCCGGGCACACTGCATGGCTGGCTGGTGGCCCCGCCCGGCGCAGCCGCAACTGCTGCGGTCATCATCATCGGCGGCCTGAGTGGCTGGGGCGCTGTTTACCTGTCCATGGCGATCAGCCTGGCTCGGCGAGGCATCTTGTGTCTGCTGGCCGAGGGGCCTGGGCAGGGGGCGACAAGGCTGGTGTCTGGCCTGCATCTGTCCCTGGACACCTTTCCCCTGTTCCAGTGCTTTGTGAACCACGCGCAGCAACTCGGCGCGCAGCGCATCGGCGTCTGGGGCAACAGCTTTGGGGGCTTGTTCGCAGCCAGACTGGCGGTGATGGACCCGCGCGTGAATGCAGTCTGCATCAACGGGGCACCGATGCGGCCGGAGCTGCCCGGCTTCCGGACGGCGCGCGAGCAGATGCATGCTGTGTTCGGCTCAAACGACGGGCACGATCTGCAAAACCACCTGAGGTCCTTGTGGCTCGACGCCAGCCGCGACCGCATCAAGGCCCCAATGCTGGTGGTCGAGGGGGGGCAGGACCCGCTGGTGCCCTTGGGAGAGCAGCACGCCTTTCTCGCCCTGTCGCCCGGCCAGGGCACCGTCATGACCTGGGACGACGGCGAGCACACCATCTACAACCATGCAGCTGATCGCAATGAGCGGGTCTGTGGCTGGTTTCACAAGGCGCTCGTCGGCTCCGGTCACTGAAGCAGATGCGCCATTGCAATAAAAACGGAGACAAACATGGAAACAAGGCAACTGATCTTTGATCTCATCATTGTGGGATACGGCCCCACCGGCCTGGCCCTGGCCTCGCTGCTGGGGCAAAAGGGCCACAGCATTGCCGTGGTGGAGCGCTGGCCCGCGCTGTACGGCTTGCCACGCCTGACACATATCGACGGCGAAACCGCCCGCCTGATTTCACTGGCAGCCACCGATGGTGACCACGCGCTACGCGAGTCGTGGGCGACACCGCACTACAACTGGCAAAACGGCAAGGGGCAGCTTTTGTTCGACGTTGCGGCCAGCAACCAGCGCCGCATGCTCTGGGATGACCACATTTCAGTGCACCAGCCGCATATCGAAGAGGCCATTCACGAGCGGATCGCCACGCTGGCCAATGTGCAGCTTTACCGGGGTTACACGGCCAGTGGTCTGCAGCAGTCCGATGCGGGCGTGGAACTCACCATCACGCCGTCGCAGAACGACCCACAGGCTCTGCCGCTGCAACTGCGCGGTAGTTATCTGGTGGCTGCCGACGGCTCCAAAAGTTTTGTGCGTGAGGCGCTTGGCGTGGAGCGTATTGATTTTGGCTTCAATGAACGCTGGCTGTGCGTGGACACCGAGCCCCTGCGCGAGTTGCCGCCCAAATTCAAGGACAACGCCACGCAGGTGTGCGACCCGAAGCGCGGCTATATGTTCATGCCGATTGGCCGCAAGCGCCAGCGTTTTGAATTTTGCGTTTTGGACAAAGAGGACACGACCGAAATGGCCGGCCCGGCCGCTGCCTGGCGCCTGCTTGAGCAATACCACGGCCTGGGCCCTGCTGATTTGAAGATCATCCGGCAGGTGGTCTACACCTTCGAATGCCGGCTGGCCAGCCGCTGGCGCGTCGGACGGGTGTTTCTGGCCGGGGACGCTGCCCATACCAATCCGCCGTATCTGGGCCAGGGCGCGTGCTCCGGCATGCGCGACGCTGCCAATCTTGCGTGGAAGTTTGACCTGGTGCTGCGTGGGGTCGCGCACGACACGCTGCTGGACACCTACGAGCAGGAGCGTCGGCCTCACGCCCAGTCCCTGATGCTGGGTTCACGCTCATTGGGCCAGATCGCCAATACCGCCAATCCGGTGAAAGCGGCGCTTCGCGACCTGCTGTTCAGGTTGCGGCTCAACCCATCGGCACCTGCTTTTCCGGTGCTCACCGCGGGTGCGCTTCAACACAAGGCCTCAGGGAGCCTGGCTCCAGGTGCGGGTTCTCTGCCCGCACAGGGCCGCCTGGTGGTGAACGGGCAGACCCTGCGCTTTGACCAGCATGCCGGTTTTGGTTTTACCTTGCTGCTGCGTCATGCGCCATCAAGTGCCGCAGCGGCGCGCATGACGGCCAGGCTTGGCCCCCTGGGTGCCCGTGTCTATGTGTTGGCACCGACCCAGGAGCCCGGCCTGATACAGGTGCAGGATGTGAATGGCGTCTACCTCGCGCTGCTTGATGAGCTGGCTGCAGATGTCGCCATACTGCGGCCCGACTTCGTGCTGTTCGGTCATTCGGAACTGAACGGCATGGACACGCTGCTGGAAGAGCTGGCCCGGCAACTGAACATGCCACCGGCGAGCCCGCCAGATCGTGCTTGCACATGAGCAGCAGCGCCGCGCCCTGAATGCAAGCACGTTCTTACTGAAACGCCACCTCGGCAAAACTACGCAGCTTGCGGCTATGCAACTGGTTGATGCCTTCGGCGCGCAGCAGTTCCACCGCGCGAATGCCTATGCGCAAGTGCTGGTCAACACGTTCGCGATAAAAATGGTTGGCCATGCCGGGCAGCTTGATCTCGCCGTGCAGCGGTTTGTCGCTGACACACAGCAAGGTGCCATAAGGCACGCGGAAACGAAAACCGTTGGCCGCAATTGTTGCGCTTTCCATGTCCAGGGCGACGGCGCGGCTTTGGCTGAAGCGGCGCTGGGGCTGGTTGTTGGGCAGCAGTTCCCAGTTGCGGTTGTCGGTGGAGGCCACCGTGCCGGTGCGCATGATGCTTTTCAGCGCTGGCCCCTGCAGGCCGGTGACGTCTTCCACCGCTTGCTCCAGCGCTTTCTGAATTTCGGCCAGCGCCGGAATCGGCACCCACAGCGGCAGTTCTTCATCAAGCACATGGTCTTCACGCACGTAGCCGTGGGCCAGCACGTAGTCACCCAACTGCTGGCTGTTGCGCAGCCCGGCGCAGTGGCCCAGCATGACCCAGGCGTGCGGGCGCAGCACGGCGATGTGGTCTGTGATGTTTTTGGCATTGGCCGGGCCGACGCCGATATTGACCATTGTGATGCCGCTGCGGTCGGCACGCATCAGGTGGTAGGCCGGCATTTGCGGCAGGCGCGGCGGCTGGGCACCCAGCTCGTCGCCGGGCACGGGCGGCAGGTCAACCCGGCGGGTCACAACATTGCCAGGTTCCACAAAACATGTGTATTCACTGTTCGGGTCGGCCATGGCTTCGTGGCCCATGCGCACAAATTCGTCGATGTAAAACTGGTAATTGGTAAACAGCACAAAATTCTGGAACCAGTCTGGCGAGGTGCCGGTGTAGTGGCGAAAACGCTGCAGTGAATAGTCAACCCGCGCTGCGGTAAAAAGTGACAGCGGCTGCGGCTCGCCGGGGTGAACCTGATGCGTGCCATTGGCAATGCCATCGTCCATGGAGGCCAGGTCGGGCAGGTCAAACACGTCGCGCATCAGCATGCGGCGGGCAGCGCTCAGGTTGCCCTCGATATGGTCATGCTCGGCAAATGAAAAATGCACCGGAATCGGCTGGGTGCTGGTGCCCACTTCAAGCTCCACACCGTGGTTTTGCAGCAACAGGCGGAATTGCTCCAGATAATAGTTGCCAAACAGGTCGGGCCGGGTCAGCGTGGTTTCAAAATGGCCAGGGCCGGCGACAAAACCATAACTCAGTTGTGAAATGTCCACCGCCTCCTGCTCGGCGCGTGCCACCGTTTCGGTGTGTATGCGCACAAAGGGGTAACAGGCCCTCACATGGCCGGGCAAGGTTTCGCCAGATACATAAAGCTGCATGGCGCGGCGCAAATGGCTGATTTGCTGGTCATAAATGGCGCGTACCTGCGCCAGTGCGGCAGCCGGGTCGGTGTAGCGGGTAGGGGCGATAAAGCTGGGGAGGTAGGGCATGACCAATTATGGCCCCCACGGTCGTGCACTTCGTGTCACTCCCTGCCCCCCGAGGGGGCCGCTGCGCCTGAGGCCCGGCAAAGCCGGTTCCTCGGCCCCTGCTGGAATGTGGCCCCCACGCTTTTTCACTTCGTGTAAACGCTGCCCCCCGAGGGGGCCGCTGCGCCTGCAGCCCGGCAAAGCCGGCTCTGCGGCCCCTGCTTGGATGGGGCCCCCACGCTTTTTCACTTTGTGTAATGCAGCCTCCCGAGGGGGCCGCTGCGCCTGCAGCCCGGCAAAGCCGGCTCTGCGGCCCCTGCTTGGATGTGGCCCCCACGCTTTTTCACTTTGTGTAAATGCTGCCCCCCCCGAGGGGGCCGCTGCGCCTGCAGCCCGGCAAAGCCGGTTCTGCGG
>JAZKIK010000572.1:0-16842 GCA_040384925.1 Pseudomonadota bacterium
AGGCGAACGCAGTGGCCGTCTTTCAGGTCAATCGCGGGGATAAGTAGCATGTTGCAGTCAAAAAAACGAAAAAATGAGCAAAAACTAACAGCGGATTCGGGTTTTTAAACACCTGATTTGTGACGAATCAGGGTTTCCAGTACAGAAAATTGCGGTAGAGGGCCAGACCCTGATCAGCGCTTTTTTCGGGGTGAAACTGGGTTGCAAAAATATTATCGCGCGCAATCGCCGCCGTAAAGCGTGCGCCGTAGTCTGCCTCGCCCGCAGTGTGGCGCGCATCAGACGGATGGACGTAAAAACTATGTACAAAATAAAAATAAGCACCGTCTGCCACACCAGCCCACAAGGGATGAGTGTTGCTGCTGGCGGCACCGGTTTGATAAACCTGGTTCCAGCCCATCTGCGGCACCTTGAAACGGCTGCCATCGGCCTGCAAACGCCCTGCCAGATCAAATTTAAGCACTTCACCGGGGATCAGATCCAGGCCCGCAGTACCTGCACCGCCATCACCGGGCTGGCCTTCGGCGCTGTGTGTCAGCAACATCTGCATGCCGACACAAACACCAAACATGGGTTTGTTGGCCGCTGCATGCAAAACCGCCTCCTGCATGCCGGAAGCGGCCAGTTCGCGCATGCAGTCGGCAATCGCGCCCTGCCCTGGCAACACGATACGTTCGGCGTCCATCACCTCTTCGGCTTTTGAGGTGACGATCACTTCAAAACCACTGCCCTTTGCCACATGCTGCACCGCCTGCGATACCGAACGCAGATTGCCCATGCCGTAATCAACCACCGCCACTGTTTTGGGTTTTGCCATCAGACTGAAAATTTGTCGGTTTGAAGTTTTTGAAGCCAGTTGCTATTAAATACATAGCTACCTGCACACACTGTGACTGCGCTACAGGCCTTGATAATAACCAAACAGCTTGCTGGGCGATTTTACAGGCGGTCTGAGCCGACGCAAGGCTACAGCGAACCCTTGGTCGAGGGAATCACACCGATGGAGCGCGGGTCAATCTCCAGTGCCATGCGCAGGGCGCGGGCAAAGGCCTTGAACACGGTTTCAGCCTGGTGGTGCGAGTTTTCGCCACGCAGGTTGTCAATGTGCAGGGTGACAAATGCGTGGTTGGCAAAACCCTGAAAAAACTCGAAGGCCAATTGGCTGTCAAACGCACCAATCATGGCGCTTTTGAAAGGCACATGCATTTCAATGCCCGGACGACCTGAAAAATCAATCACCACACGGCTCAGCGCCTCATCAAGCGGCACGTAGGCGTGGCCATAACGGCGCAGACCTTTTTTGTCGCCAACAGCCTTGGCAACAGCCTGGCCCAGCGTGATGCCGACGTCTTCCACCGTATGGTGGCCATCAATATGCAGGTCACCGACACACTGGATGTCGAGGTCAATCAGGCCATGGCGGGCAATCTGGTCGAGCATGTGGTCAAAAAAACCGATGCCGGTGGACAGATTGGCCTTGCCGGTGCCGTCAAGATTGAGTTTGACAACAATTTGGGTCTCGGCGGTATTGCGCGAGACTTCTGCTGTGCGGGGAGTGAAATCGGTGGCTGTGGATGGGGTAGTCATAAGGAGGATTCAAGTGCCGCCAGCATCTTCTGGTTTTCGTCAGCGGTGCCAACAGTCAGGCGCAGGCAGTTGGCCAGCAATGGATGCATTTTAGAAACGTTTTTGACCAGCACTTTTTGCGCTTTCATGCCTTCAAAGGTTTTGGCCGCATCAGGCACCCGGACCAGTATCATGTTGGCGTCGCTTTTCCAGGCTTTGAGCTCTGGCATCTTGCCCAGCGCTTCAAAAAGCATGGCACGCTGCGCAAGCAGCTCCTGCGCCTGCGCCGCAAATACATGCTGATGTTCAAGTGCAAACAGCGCGCATTCGTAGTTCAGCACGCTGATGTTGTAGGGTGGCCTCACCTTGTCGATTTCGGCAATCAAAGCCTTGGCACCCATCATGTAACCAAGCCGCACACCGGCCAGGCCAAACTTGCTCAGGGTGCGCATCAACAACACATGCGGGTGTTTTGCCATGCGGCCCGCATAGGTCTTGCTGGAAAACGGCTGGTAAGCCTCGTCCATCACCACCAGGCCCGGCGCTGCCTCGATGATTTTTTCGATCACCGCGTCGTCCCACAGATTGGCGGTCGGGTTGTTCGGATAGGCCAGGTAAATGATGGAAGGCTGGTGCTCTTCTATCGCGGCCAGCATCGCCGCTTCGTCAAGCTCAAAGTCGGCAGTCAGAGGAACGCCTATGAATTTCAGGCCTTGCAGTTGCGCGCTCATGCCATAGATGACAAAACCGGGCAGCGGTGCCAGTATCGATCCACCCGGTACATCACAGGCCATGGCCAGCAATGAAATCAGCTCGTCCGAGCCATTGCCCAGCATGATGTCAAAACCTTCAGGCATCTGCGCGTAATCAGCCAGCGCCTTGCGCAAGTCATTGATGCGACCATCGGGGTAACGATTGAGCGCCAACGCACCCAGCCGCTGGCCAAGCTGCGCCTGCAGATCAGTTGGCAGGCGGTGCGGGTTTTCCATCGCGTCAAGCTTGATCAAACCGGCCGATTCCTGGATGGCGTAGGCATGCATGGCCTGCACGTCCTGGCGAATGCGGGTCTGGATCAGCGTTTTCAGGCGTTCAGTCATGGTGATGGAGGCTGGGTTAAAAAAGGGTTGATAACTTCAAGCTGGTCGTAGCGTTCAAGCGGCAAAACATCACTCAGCACGGCATCACAGCCGCTGTGCATGGCCGACGCAAGCATCAGCGCTTGCCAGTAATCGAGCTGCAGGCGCACTTCAAGGCCCCAGGCGCTTTCTACCGTCTGGTGGTCAATCACCCAGGGTTGCCACTGCTGGTAACGCCGCAGTTTGGCGCGCGCGTCGCCCTGCGCCAGGCCGGGCTGGATGCGCTGCGTGACGCAGACGTAGTACTCGCTTAAAACCTGAGTGCTGATTCGTCCTGCGCGGGTTTTCCACAAATACGCAAGCCAGGCACGCACCTGCTGGCGACGCTGCGTATCTGCCGCATCATCGGCATACACCAGTATGCAGGTATCAACAAAAACGCGACCTACGCTCTGCATAAATTTCCGCACGCGGTGGATAAGGTTGAACCGCAGACATAAAGGTGACGTCATCCGCCAGCCACTCACGTTCAGCCCGCGCATAGGCATCTTCACGCTGCATTTTCTCAAGCAGCATTTCACCCACCAGCCGCGACACGCTGGTATTGCGTTTGGCCGCCTCGATACGGGCCCACTCCAGCGCTGACTCTTCAACGGTGATGGTGACGTTTTTCATGCTTCAAATTTTACACTAAATTCGTGTAGCACGAAGTTAGTGTTGCATTTAGGAGGTCAATTTCAAAACCTGTGCTGGATAATGAGCCATGGCCAGCCCCTTTGACTTTGCAAACTACTGCTGCGAACTGCTCTCCAGCGCAGGGCCTTGCCTGGCCAAACGCATGTTTGGTGGTTTTGGCATCAGCACCGAGGGGCTGACGATTGCGATTCTTGCCGACCTGGGCGATGGTGAAAAACTCTGGCTCAAGGGTGATGAGAGCACCCGCAGCCGGTATGAAGCGGCTGGCTGCCGGATTTTCAGCTATGCGGCCAAGGGTGTGCCACGGTCCATTAATTACTTCAGTGCGCCGGATGAAGCCATGGACTCACCCGATGCGATGCGGCCCTGGGCCAGGCTGGCGCTGGAATGTGCCGTGCGGGCGCGGGCCAGCAAACCACTGGCCAAGCCCAAAGCAGCCGCAAAAAAGACTGCAAAAAAAGCCGTGAAGCCAGCTCGCAAAACTTGATTGCGGACGTTTTAAAGCGGTTTCAGGCGCATCTCTGCCGCGCGCGCGTGCGCCTGCAAACCTTCGCCATAAGCAAGTTCGGCAGCAATTCTGCCCAGCACCTGCGCACCGGCTTCACTGACTTCAATGATGCTGGAGCGCTTCTGGAAGTCATAAACCCCCAGCGGGCTTGAAAACCGCGCCGTGCCGCTGGTGGGCAGCACATGGTTAGGCCCGGCGCAGTAGTCGCCCAGGCTTTCGCTGGTGAAGGCACCCAGGAAAATCGCGCCGGCATGCCTGAGCAGTGGCTCCCACTTGTGCGGGTCCAGGCTGCTGACTTCCAGGTGTTCGGGAGCGATGCGGTTGCTGATCTCGCAGGCTTCTTCCATGCTGCGGGTGTGGATCAGCGCGCCACGGCCATTGAGCGATCTGGCGATGATTTCGGCGCGTGGCATGGTCGGCAGCAGGCGGTCAATGGCTTGCTGTACAGCGTCGATGTAAGCGGCGTCGGGGCACAGCAATATGCTTTGCGCGAGTTCGTCATGTTCAGCCTGGCTGAACAGATCCATGGCCACCCAGTCCGCAGGTGTGCTGCCATCGGCCAGCACCAGAATTTCCGATGGCCCGGCAATCATGTCGATGCCGACCGTGCCAAAAACACGCTTTTTGGCGCTTGCGACATAAGCGTTGCCGGGGCCTGTGATCTTGTCCACCTTGGGCACGGTCTGGGTGCCGTAAGCCAGAGCGGCCACCGCCTGTGCCCCGCCAATGGTGAAGGCGCGGGTCACGCCGGCAACATAGGCGGCTGCCAGCACCAGTTCATTGCGCTCACCTTGGCTGGAGGCCGCCTGCTTGCCCGAGCCACCCGTGGCTACACTGCCGCGCACTGGAGTGGGCACCACCATGATGATCTCATGCACCCCGGCCACATGGGCGGGAATGGCATTCATCAACAGGCTTGAGGGATAGGCAGCCTTGCCGCCGGGAACATAAATCCCCACCCGGTCCAGCGGTGTGACTTTCTGCCCCAGCAGCGTGCCATCCTCGTCGCGGTAGCTCCAGCTCTGGCCAGAGGCTTGCTTCTGTGCCTCGTGGTACTTGCGCACCCGGACCGCAGCGGCCTGCAAGGCCTCGCGCTGGGCAGCAGGAATAGCATCAAACGCAGCCTTGAAATCTGCCTGCGTCAGTTCCAACGCATTCATCGAGCCAGCCGACAGGCCATCAAAGCGCTCGGTGTATTCCAGCACTGCAGCATCACCGCGTAGCTGAACATCAGCCAGAATGTCGGCCACCCGCTGCTCGATGGCTGCATCGGTATCGGCAGACCAATGCAGCCTGGCCTTGAATTCAGCATCAAAAGTTGCTGCTGTGGTTGACAGGCGGGCAGGCGTGGCGACTAAAGTCATGGCAATCAGGCTTCGGTTTTCTTATTTCTGGACAGCTGCGGAAAACGCATCAATGATCTTGCGGATCGGTGCATGTTTGAGTTTGAGCGCGGTCTGGTTGACAACCAGGTGTGAGCTGATGTCCATGATGCGTTCAACTTCAATCAGGTGGTTGGCCCTGAGTGTGTTGCCGGTTGACACCAGATCGACAATCGCATCGGCCAGGCCGGTCAGTGGCGCCAGCTCCATGCTGCCGTAGAGTTTGATCAGGTCAACGTGAACGCCTCTGGAGGCAAAAAACTCACGTGCAATCGCCACATATTTGGTGGCCACGGTCAGGCGCGAGCCCTGGCGCATGGCGGCAGCGTAGTCAAAGTCCTGCCGCACAGCCACGCTGATGCGGCACTTGGCGATTTGCAGGTCCAGCGGCTGGTACAGGCCCTGGTTGCCTGACTCAAGCAAGGTGTCCTTGCCAACCACACCCATATCGGCACCGCCGTACTGCACATAGGTTGGCACATCAGTCGCACGCACCAGCAAGACACGTACATCAGGCTGGTTGGTGTCCAGTATCAGCTTGCGCGATTTGTCCGGATCATCCAGCACCTCGATACCAGCTGCGCGCAGCAGCGGCAGAATGTCGTCAAAGATGCGGCCTTTGGAAAGAGCAAGCGTGATCATACCTTCAGTCTTTCTATGTCAGCGCCCAAATCACGCAGTTTGGCCTCCATCTGGTCGTAACCCCGGTCAAGGTGGTAGATGCGGTCAATCAGGGTTTCGCCATCGGCCACCAGGCCGGCAATCACCAGGCTGGCCGAGGCGCGCAAGTCAGTCGCCATCACAGTGGCGCCCGAGAGTTTTTCAACACCCTCCATCACCGCAAGCTTGCCTTCAATCTGGATTTTTGCGCCCAGGCGCACCATTTCATTGACGTGCATGAAGCGGTTTTCAAAAATCGTCTCGGTCACGGCAGCCGTGCCGTGCGAAACAGCATTCAGCGCCATGAACTGGGCCTGCATGTCGGTCGGAAAACCAGGGTATTCGGTGGTGCGGAATGACTGTGCCTTCAAACGCCCGCTGGACTGGATATGAATGGCATCCTCACGCGCCGTGATGGTGGCACCGGCTTCACGCAGCTTTTCAATCACCGCTTCAAGGTGGTCGGCGCGGCCATGCTGCAGCACCACGTCACCACCGGTGGCGGCCACTGCACATAAAAAAGTACCGGCTTCAATCCGGTCGGCCACCACCTGATGGGTGCAGCCGTGCAGGCGTTCGACACCCTGGATACGGATGCGGCGGGTGCCGTGGCCTTCAATTCTGGCCCCCATCTTGATCAGCATTTCAGCCAGGTCGCTGATCTCGGGCTCCTGCGCGGCGTTTTCGAGAATGGTTTCGCCTTCGGCCAGCGCGGCGGCCATCAAAAAGTTCTCGGTACCCGTCACCGTCACCATGTCTGTGGTGATGCTACAGCCCCTGAGCCGGGTCTGGCCAGCGGGCAGCCTGGCAATCATGTAACCGTGCTCTACCGCAATTTCGGCACCCATGGCCTGCATGCCCTTGATGTGCTGGTCAACCGGGCGTGAGCCAATGGCACAACCGCCAGGCAGCGACACCGTGGCTTCGCCAAAACGCGCCAGCAAGGGGCCAAGCGCCAGCACCGAGGCACGCATGGTCTTGACCAGCTCGTAAGGTGCTTCAGGTGAACTCAGGCCCCCGGCATTCAGCACAACGGTGCTGGGCAGATCGGCAGAGCGCTCGGCCGTGACACCCATGTTTCGAATCAGTTTGAGCATGGTGCTCACGTCCTGCAGGCGTGGCACGTTTTCCAGCGTGACGGTATCGGCTGTCAGCAAGGCAGCGCAAAGCTCGGGCAGCGCAGCGTTTTTGGCACCTGAGATGGTGACGGTGCCAGCCAGCGAGCGGCCGCCACGGATGATCAACTTGTCCATAGAGTTCTTAATTGGAAGAAAGGGCAGCCCATTCGGCTGGTGTGTAGGTTTTCATCGACAGGGCATGCACCTCGTCCGTCTGCATGCGCGAGCCCAGCGTGGCATAAACCTTTTGATGCCGCTGGATCAGGCGCTTGCCCTCAAAAGCACTGGACACAATGGTCGCATACCAATGCCGGCCATCGCCGGAAAGCTCGATGTGCTCACAGGGCAAACCTGCGGCAATGATGTTTTGTAGTTCTTCGCTGGTCATAAGTTTCTATTCAGCCACAAGGCGAGTTTGTTGCAAGCAGCGGCCGTGAAGACGACGCCATATTTTCAAGCAGGGGCCGCGGAACCGGCTTCGCCGGGCCGCAGGCGCAGCGGCCCCCTCGGGGGGCAGGGAGTGACACGAAGTGCACGACCGTGGGGGCATTAATTTCTGATCTTGTACCCGGTCCGCAGCATATTGACAGCAACAGCGCTGACAATCAGCAACGCAGCTGTCACGATGCCCAGGCTGAGCCAGGGGGACACATCACTGACGCCGAAAAACCCGTAGCGAAAACCGTCAATCATGTAAAAAAACGGGTTCAGGTGACTGACTTTTTGCCAGAACGGCGGCAGCGAGTGAATGGAATAAAACACGCCACTCAAAAACGTCATGGGCATGATGACAAAGTTCTGAAAAGCCGCCATCTGGTCAAACTTGTCAGACCAAAGTCCGGCAATCACACCCAGGGCACCCAGCATGGCAGCGCCCAGCACGGCAAACAGAACAATCCACAGCGGTGCCACAAACCCCGGCTGGCCAAAATACACCGTGACGGCAAACACACCGGCACCCACCAGCAAACCACGGGCAATCGATGCGCCCACATAAGCGCAAAACCAGTTCCAGTGCGAGAGCGGGGTCAGCAGCACAAATACCAGGCTGCCCATGATCTTGCTTTGAATCAGTGACGACGAGCTGTTGGCAAATGCGTTCTGCAACACACTCATCATCACCAGGCCGGGCACCAGAAAGGCTGTGTAGCTCACCTGGCCATAAACCTTGACCTGATCCTGCAGCACATGGCCAAAAATCAGCATATAAAGCACGGCCGTCAGGACCGGTGCGCCCACAGTCTGGAAACCGACCTTCCAGAAACGCAAAACTTCCTTGTACAACAAGGTTTTCCAGCCTGAATTCATTTGCTTGAGCCCATCACATCCAGAAACACATCTTCGAGGTCAGCCTTGCGGATTTCCACATCTTCAGCCACCAGCCCGGCTTCACGTACCGCAGCCAGATACAGCTCGATCTCAAGCGCATCATGCGCCGGAAACTGCACAATCCGGCCTGTAATGCGCGCTTTTTCGGCCAGTTGACTGGGCAATTCACTGTCAATCTTGAAGCGCAAGACGTTTGAAGAAGCAGCCTTGAGCAGCTCCGAAGTCTGCGCCAGCGCCACCACCCTGCCCTGTTTGAGCATGGCGATGCGACTGCACAAGGCTTCGGCCTCCTCAAGATAATGGGTGGTCAGCAGCACGGTGCTGCCCTGCTTGTTGAGTTTGGCAATGAATTGCCAGAGTGTCTGGCGCAACTCGACATCGACACCGGCAGTGGGTTCGTCAAGCACAATCACCTGCGGTTTGTGAACCAGCGCCTGCGCAACCAGCACGCGGCGCTTCATGCCACCCGACAACTGCCGCATATTGGCATTGGCCTTGTCGGCCAGCCCCAGGCTGGCCAGCAGTTCATCAATCCAGTCGCCATTGTTTTTGATGCCGAAATAACCCGACTGAATGCGCAAGGCTTCACGCACGCTGAAAAACGGGTCAAACACCAGCTCTTGCGGCACGATGCCAAGCTTGCGGCGCGCATCACCATAGTCGGCCACTACATCACTGCCATGCACCTTGACGGTGCCGCTGCTGGCACGCGACAGGCCGGCCAGAATGCTGATAAGAGAGGTCTTTCCGGCACCGTTGGGGCCCAGCAGGCCGAAGAACTCACCGGGCTCGATGTCAAAGCTGACATCGTCAAGCGCCTTGAATGCGGGGCTGGCCTGGTTTCTGGCGGTGGGATAGATTTTGGAGACGGACTGGAATGAGATGGCTGGCATGAGCCCGCTATTTTAGGGCTTCACGCCACCGGCTCCCGGCCCCCTGAAATATGGCCCCGCCTGATACAGCCATTTTCATGACCGACAAGCGCAAAAAACCGATTCAGGCTGGAGAGGGAAACAGCTCGGCCACGCCGTAAAGCCTGGCCAGCTGAAGAAGGCGTTCGGGCAGGCGGTGAACCGCAAAACTTTTGCCGGCAGCCAGTGCCTCGCGCCTGCAGGCCAGCAAAATGGCCAGGGCAGACGAGTCAAAGGTCTGAAGCGCGCTGGCATCAGCCACCACGACGGCAGGCTGCAATACCACCAGCGCCTTCAGTCCACGCGCAAATTCAGCCGCATGATCATGCGTCAGGGCAGGTGGCAATGTCAGCATGTTTTCAAACGCCTGAAAAGATTGGGCGAGCAGGCAAATCAGGACTTCTTTTCGCCAGCATTGGTTTTGTTGCGCTGCGACAGGGAGGTGATCAGTCCATCAACACCCTTGGCGCTGATTTCCTGGGCAAACTGGGTACGGTAGGTTTCAACCAGCCAGACACCAAGCACGTTCAGGTCATAAATCTTCCAGCCAGTGGCGCTTTTTTCCATGCGGTAATCAAGCTGAACCGGGTCGCCACGACCCACCACCTCGGTACGCACCACCACTTCAACATCGGCCGGAGCTGAACGCATGGGCTTCACGCGTATGGTCTGATCCTGCACCTGTGCCAGCGCACCGGAATAGGTCCGGACCAGCAAGACCTTGAATTCTTCCTGCAGGCGTTTTTGCTGCTCTGGCGTGGCCTGGCGCCAGTTGCGGCCCACTGCCGAGGCCGTCATGCGGGTGAAATCGACGTTGGGCATGACCTTGCTGTCCACCAGTGCAATGACTTTGGACACATCACCGCCCTGAATCGATTTGTCGGCCTTGATGGTCTCCAGCACATCGGTAGAGACACGTGTGATCAGGGCATCAGGTGCCTCGTCAGCGGCAGCGTTTGCAAATGGTGATGCCACCAGCAGCGCCAGGCTCAGTGATGCGCCTATGATTCGGCCAAGGTTTCTACGGTTCATGGTTTTCCTTCTTTGTTGATGCGGTGCAGCGGCTGTGATCAGCCTGATCCACACATTGTTTGAAAGCTATTTTGCGGTTTGGTTCAGACACAGCGCATGAAGTTTTACGACTGGACTGTAAACATTGTCTGCAGATTTACTTGGCAGGTTCGGCCGGCGCGTCTGCCGGAGCATCGGCCGCAGCACCAGCAGGTTGCTCAACCGCAGCCGGATCAGGCAGGTCATAACGCTCTTCTTTTTCAGATTCACGGCCAACCAGCGCACGGCGGCGCTGCAAATAAATTTCACGGGAAAAGGTGTATTTGTCGAGTGCCGCCTGCTCAAGCACATCACCTGCCTGCAAAAAGTTGGCGCGCAGGTTGACTAGGCGCAAGGCCATCAACGAGTTACGCGCCGAAACGTTTTCGGCACTGCTGACCGGATCGGCTGCAACGTCAACCAGCGATCCGACAGAGTCGCGTACCGTGGACGGCCCGAACATCGGCAACACCACATAAGGGCCAGGCGGCACACCCCAGTAACCCAGGGTCTGGCCAAAATCTTCAGTGTGTTTGCCAATGTTCATGTCGCTGGCCACATCCAGTATGCCGCCCAGGCCCCAGACGGTATTGACGGTGAAACGGAACAGGCTGTCGGTGGCTTCGACACCCTTGAGCTGCAGGGTGTTGTTGATGAAGGACCAGCCATCACTGATATTGGCGAAAAAATTGGTCACACCCTTGCGCACCGGTTCGGGCGTCACCTCACGGTAAGCAATGGCCACCGGCTTGATGACAGCCTGGTCAACACCGTCGTTGAATTTGAACATGGCGCGGTTAAAGCGCTCAAACGGGTCAGCAGCAACCCTTTTGTCAACCGCTGCTGAAGAGTTTTCAGGATTAATGACAGCCGGTGTCGCGCAGCCCTGCAGCACTGCCATCACAATTACCGCCAATACGGTGCCTGAAAGTCGTTTCATCGTGGTTTGTAGTTTCATTTTTTATCACCCCCTGACGGTGCAGCCCCTGATCCAGAACTGCTGTCCGCCGCCTTGCTGTACAAAAACTGGCTGATCAGGTTTTCAAGTACCACCGCTGACTGGGTCTGTTTGATCACATCACCAGCGGCAAGATTTTTTTCGTCACCACCAGCCTCGATGCCGATGTATTGTTCACCCAGCAAACCGCTGGTCAGAATTTTCAGCGAACTGTCTTTGGGAAAGACATATTTGCTTTCCATGGCCAGGTACACACTGGCCTGGTAGGCCTTGTCGTCAAAACTGATATTTTCAACCCGCCCGACAACCACACCCGCACTCTTGACCGCAGCACGCGGCTTGAGCCCGCCAATATTGTCAAACTTGGCTGTTATCTTGTACGAGGTATCAAAGTTCAGGGTCAGCAGATTGGCTGACTTGAGGGCCAGAAACAGAATGGCCGCGCCGCCAATCAGCACAAACAAACCAACCCACAGATCATTTTTTGAGCGTTGCATAAAAACTTCTTTCAACTTCTTGTCTAGTAAGCCAGGCGGCTGGCTGGCAGGCGCATGGGCAAATATCGGGGCGGTAAAGGTCTACAAAGCAGTCAGGTTCAAAGGCTGAACATCATGGCAGTCAACAAAAAGTCGAGCCCCAGCACGGCCAGCGAGGCCACCACCACAGTCCGTGTGGTGGCGCGCGACACCCCTTCGGGTGTGGCCTGGGCTTCAAAACCCTGGTAAAGCGCAACAAAAGTCACTGTCAAACCAAACACAAAACTTTTGAGAATGCCGTTGCCCACATCACGCCACACATCAACACCAGACTGCATCTGGCTCCAGAACGAACCGGCGTCGATTCCAATCAAGACCACACCCACTACCCAGCCGCCTATGACACCCACTGCGCTGAATATTGCGGCCAGCAACGGCATCGCAATCACACCACCCCAAAAACGTGGTGCCAGGATTCTGGACACCGGGTCAACCGCCATCATTTCCATTGCAGAAAGCTGTTCACCTGCTTTCATGAGCCCAATTTCAGCTGTCAGCGCCGTACCGGCCCGCCCGGCAAACAACAGGGCCGTGATTACCGGACCAAGTTCCCTGACCAGGCTCAGGGTGACCAGCAAACCCAATGCCTCGGCCGAGCCATAACGCTGAAGGGTGTAATAACCCTGCAGGGCCAACACAAAACCAACAAACAGGCCGGACACAGAAATAATGGCCAGCGAATAATTGCCCAGGAAAAAAATCTGGTCACGCACCAGACTGAAGCGTTTCAGCGCTGGCCCGCTCATGGCCAGCAAACGTATAAACAGCCGGGCGGCATAACCCAGGTCTGCAATCTGGCTACGCAACGCAAAACCTATGCCCGAAATCCATCCGGCCAAACCAGACTGGTTCATGAACCTTCTCCACGCCGGGCTGCGGCCTGGCTGCCAAAGTCGCTGGCTACATCGGGGCCGGGGTAGTGGAATTTGACCGGCCCTTCACTGAGCGCATTGACAAACTGGTGAACCAGCGGATCGGCTGAATGACGCACCTCATCAGGTGTGCCCTGTGCAGCAATACCGCCGTTGGCCAGAATGATGACCTGGTCGGCAATACGAAAGGTTTCTTCCAGATCATGTGACACCACAATGCTGGTGATGCCCAGGGTGTCATTGAGCTGGCGGATCAGGTGGGCTGCAGTGCCGAGGGAAATCGGATCCAGTCCGGCAAAAGGCTCGTCATACATGATCAGTTCAGGGTCCAGCACAATGGCTCTGGCCATGGCCACACGCCTGGCCATACCGCCAGAGACTTCGCTGGGCATCAGCTCACGTGCACCACGCAGGCCCACGGCGTTGAGTTTCATCAACACGATGTCGCGAATCAGGGTTTCATTGAGTGTGGTGTGTTCGCGCAGCGGAAAGGCAACGTTGTCAAACACACTCAAATCAGTGAACAGCGCACCAAACTGGAACAGCATGCCCATGCGGCGCCGGGCAGCGTATAAATCGGCCTGGCCCATGCTGGTCACGTTTTTGCCGTCAAACAAAACCTCGCCGCTATTGGCTTTTTGCTGTCCGCCAATCAGGCGCAGCACTGTGGTTTTGCCGCCACCCGAGGCGCCCATCAAAGCTGTAACCTTGCCACGTGGCACGGACAAGGAGACGCGATTCAGAATCACCCGGTCGCCAGCAGATGCCGGGTAGGAAAAACTGACGTCCTTGAATTCAACCAGCGGTGAAGCGGAAATGTCGGCCATGAGAGGATAAAAAGGGCCAGCAAAAATGCTGGCAGAGCTAGGGAATCCCCTGATGATACGGGGTTTGCGGCTTTTACACGTAGGCCCCCGCCGCGACTGCAAAAGCGCCTGCCGTTCGGCGTATCAGCATCAGACCGTTAAAAATCCGTTCTCATGAAACCCATTGGCTCTCTTGCCATTGTCCCACGCACATATGACGCTAGATATTTAATAGCATCAAAAAATGATGGGCAACAAAAAAAAGACCCCACAGGGTCTTCTTTTGTTGCCGAATCACAACTGACCAGCCAGTCAGCAAATCATCAACTGGCCCGCCAGTGACGAAAAATCAGCGCGGCAAATCGCTGAATCCCATCAGAAATTCATCAACCGCACGTGCAGCCTGGCGGCCTTCACGGATTGCCCAGACCACCAGGCTTTGGCCACGGCGGATGTCACCAGCAGCAAACACCTTGGGCACATTGGTGGCGTAACCGCCGGTGAAGTCGGTGCTGGCCTTGGCGTTGCCACGGGCGTCCTTTTCGATGCCAAATGCCTCCAGAATGGTGGCGACTGGTGATACAAAACCCATGGCCAGCAGCACCAGGTCAGCTTTCAGGGTCTTTTCAGAACCGGCAATTTCGACCATCTTGCCGCCAACCCATTCAACACGAACGGTTTTCAGGCCGGTGACCTTGCCTTTTTCACCGATCAGTTCTTTCGTCGAGATGGCAAATTCGCGCTCGCAACCTTCTTCGTGGGATGAAGAGGTGCGCAGCTTGATGGGCCAGTAAGGCCAGGTCATGGGGCGGTTTTCTTCTTCAGGCGGCTGGGGCATCAGTTCGAACTGGGTCACGCTGGCTGCGCCGTGGCGGTTGCTGGTGCCTACACAATCAGAACCGGTGTCACCACCGCCAATCACGATGACGTGTTTGCCTTCGGCACGCAGCTGGCCCTTGACCTTGTCACCGGCATTGACCTTGTTCTGGCTGGGCAAAAATTCCATCGCAAAATGCACGCCGTCCAGCTCGCGGCCAGGCACGGGCAGGTCACGTGACTGTTCGGCGCCACCAGTCAAAATCACGGCGTCGAAGTCTTTTTGCAGCTGTTCGGGACTGATGGACTCTTTGGCCCAGTTGGTAACTTTGGAATCCTTGGGCAGGCTGCCAACCATCACGCTGGTGCGAAAAACTACACCTTCGGCCTTCATCTGCTCGACACGGCGGTCGATATGGCCTTTTTCCATCTTGAAGTCGGGGATGCCGTAACGCAGCAAACCGCCAACACGGTCATTCTTTTCAAACAGCGTGACATCGTGGCCCGCTCTGGCCAGTTGCTGGGCAGCAGCCATGCCGGCCGGGCCTGAGCCCACCACCGCGACTTTTTTGCCGGTTTTGTGTTTTGCCAGAACAGGCTTGACCCAGCCTTCAGACCAGGCCCGGTCAATGATGGCGTGTTCAATCGACTTGATGCCGACCGCTTCGTCATTGACGTTCAGCGTGCAGGCGGCTTCGCAAGGCGCCGGGCAGATGCGGCCGGTGAACTCGGGAAAGTTGTTGGTGCTGTGCAGCGTGTCAATGGCGTTTTTCCAGTCAGCCCGGAAAACCATGTCATTGAAGTCCGGAATGATGTTGTTGACCGGGCAGCCGTTGTTGCAAAACGGTGTGCCGCAGTCCATGCAACGGGCGGACTGTTTGTTGGCTTGCGCGTCGTCCAGGCCCACTACAAATTCCTTGTAGTGCTTCAGACGTTCGGTAACGGGCTTGTAACCCTCCTCGATACGCTGGTATTCCATAAAGCCGGTGATTTTTCCCATGATGCGGTCCTGAAAGGTGTCTGGCGATGTTTTTTAAACAATTGATGCCTGTAGCGCTGGTGCAGCGGGCTCAGGCAGCTGTAAATCAAGTAGCAGTCAAGCTGGGGGACAAGGACTGGAAAGGTCTTACAAGCCTGCCCAGTCCCATCCAGGCCTTATTTGGCCGCTACAGCTTCCACGTTGGTGGCGACCTGGGCGCGTGTGGTTTCCGTCGCGGCCTCGAGTCGGCGCTCCTTGCGTTCGATCAAGGCCTTTTTGTATTCATTCGGGAAGACCTTGATGAACTTCATGCGTGACTCGGCCCAGTTGTCCAGCAGTTCACGCGCACGCTTGCTGCCTGTCCAGCGGTTGTGGTCCTGCAGCAGACGTTTGAGGATTTCCTCATCGGTCTCGCCAGCGTGCCAGTCGGCCTTGTCATGAGTGTGCTGCTCGGACGTGGTGACCACACGATCCAGCGACACCATGGAGGTGTTGCAGCGTGTGGCAAATTTGCCGTCTTCGTCGTACACATAGGCCACACCACCGCTCATGCCGGCTGCAAAGTTGCGGCCGGTCTTGCCCAGCACAGCCACCGTACCACCTGTCATGTATTCACAACCATGGTCGCCCGTGCCTTCAACCACTGCCGTGGCACCAGACAGACGCACAGCAAAACGCTCGCCCGCCACACCGCTGAAGAAGGCTTCACCCGTGGTGGCACCGTAGAGCACGGTGTTGCCAACTATGGTGTTTTTGACGGCTTCACCGCGGAAGTCTATGCTGGGGCGCACCACGATGCGGCCACCGCTCAAACCCTTGCCGGTGTAGTCGTTCGCGTCACCAATCAGATACATGGTGATGCCTTTGGCCAGGAAGGCACCAAAAGACTGGCCGCCCGTGCCCTCAAGCTGAATGCGCAGGGTGTCGTCAGGCAGGCCTTGTGGGTAACGGCGTGTCAGTTCACCCGACAGCATGGCACCCACAGTGCGGTTGACGTTGCGCGCCACTTCAATGAACTGGACTTTTTCACCCTTTTCCAGCGTGGCTTTTGATTTTTCGATCAAACGCACATCAAGTGCCTTGTCGAGCGCGTGGTCCTGGTTCATCACATGCATGCGCGGCACCTCGGCAGGCACATTCGGCTGGTAGAACAGGCGGCTGAAATCCAGGCCGCCGGCTTTCCAGTGTGAAATGCCTTTTTGTGTGTCGAGCAGGTCTGCACGGCCAATCAGGTCGTCAAACTTGCGCACACCGAGCTGCGCCATCAACTGGCGCGCTTCTTCAGCGACAAAAAAGAAATAGTTGACGACATGCTCGGGTTTGCCGCTGAATTTTTTGCGCAGCACCGGGTCTTGTGTTGCCACACCGACCGGGCAGGTGTTGAGATGGCATTTGCGCATCATGATGCAGCCCTCAACCACCAGTGGCGCGGTTGCAAAACCGAACTCATCTGCACCCAGCAAGGCACCGATCACCACGTCGCGGCCGGTTTTCATCTGGCCGTCGGCCTGTACACGAACCCGTCCGCGCAGGCGGTTGAGCACCAGGGTTTGCTGGGTTTCGGCCAGGCCGATTTCCC
>JAZKIK010000573.1:0-8654 GCA_040384925.1 Pseudomonadota bacterium
CTGGCAATAAAACCTACGAGCGATGGGTGTGGCAGGCCAAGCAGTTGAACACTACACCAGACGCTCCTTGGGACGTTTTTCATATGAACGACGGTGCCCGCATTGGAATTTGCCGGCTGATGTATGAAGGGACACCAAAATCGGAGTTTGTCTGTCGCTCAGAATCGTTTGGGAATTTCCCCCTTGCTGGAGCAACGTACAAACCAATAGTGGACAAGGGAACCCTTTCCTCATTCCGTTGTGCTTCTGGTTGTGGGCCTGGCGTCCCGCAGTTGATTCACGATGAAGGTTACGAATCTGAAGGCGAGACAAACATCGAATTGAAAAAGGCACAGAAAAAATTTGAACGCATTTGCAGGAAAGGCTAAACGACGTGCATATGCACCTTAACCTGGCGATGCATCGGGCACCTTCGGCGTCCGCTGACCTCCACCGTTAGCCTGTTCTCAGTCGCCATGGCAACCCGTGAAAAAAAGGGGTCATGGAAAAAAAGGGGCAAGTCTCCCATCTTGCACCGAATGGGAAACGGGAGACCTGACCCTGCTCAGAAGGCGGGTAGTCTTTCTAAGCTGGAAGTATCTGTAGGTGAGTGCCGGGCCAATACTTCAAGTGGCACAAGGACGGTTTTTATTGCAAGACCGATGACGAGGTCAGCCTGCTGACCTTCATCATTTACCTCAATGATGCGTATGAAGGCGGCAACACCGAGTTTCAGTGGGAAGTCATCAAGCCCGAAGCCGGCATGGCACTGGTGTTTCCGCATGCCATGCGGCACCAGGGTGCGCCCATGGACAGTGGTGTCAAGTATGTTTTACGTACCGACGTGATGTACAAAAAACAGGCAGCGGCCTGAGCATTCTGCACATCTTTCGATCATCGCACCCTGTCATTCAAGACTGCCAAAAAGCACAACGTGCGGCGTAGCCAGAATGCGCGACACCGCAGAGTCCGCTTCTTGCCGGCGCAATGCAAATTCGGCCTCGGTGTACAGCCTGGGTTCGACACGTCGACCAAGGCGCTTTTCTACCGGCAAACAGATGGGCCGAATATCGTGCAATAACAAGGTGTTTGACACCAGAAGAATATCAATGTCGCTGGCAGCATGCTCGCCTTCGGCCATGAAACCAAAAACCAGCGCCAGATGCAGCTGGCTGGCTACCGGGCGCAGCGCTTCGGTCAGCATAGGAACCACACCAAGCGCCTTGCCGACCAGTTTGACCAGTTCCTGAAACACCGGGCTGTCCGGATTGGCCCGCACACAGCGCCGATTGCCGATCTGCTTTTCAAGCAGCAAACTGGCACCATGCAAACGGGTGACTTCACGCTGGAGCGATACGCTGTTCAGCGATGTCAGGCGCAGCAGTTCCTGAATGTAAAACCAGCGCTCAGGCTGGCCGTACAACCAGGCCAGCAACCTGGACTGCGCGGGGGTGAATAAAGCGCCAGCAATGCCCATGCACCAAACATTAGCACGAACATGCATAAATTCACACTCTTAAATCCGTTTGGTAACTTCTCCGGCGCTTGCAAGTATTCCAGTTTCATCTCTGTCATTGCGGGCTCGACCCGCAATCCAGACTACATTTGATGCTGGTACGGCGTTTTTGATCACGCAATGGTGACTCATCAACGATGGATCCCGGATCAAGTCCGGGATGACATCTGAGTAGTTACCGTTTGGAAGCCTTTCATGCCGATTGCACAGATACAGCAGACACAAACGGCTCTACATTCAATAGCAAAAACCAGTTCACCCAGCCGCCCGACTCGTCTTGATCCCCTGCCCCGCTGCCCAGGCGCTGACATCTTCGCGGCGTATGGCGGCGGCCATCAGGGCGGGAAACGCATCGGGGGTGCAGGCAAAACTGGGCACGCCCAGGGCAGCGAGTTTGGCAGCCAGGTTGCGGTCGTAGGATGGCGCGCCTTCGTCGCTGAGGGCCAGCAGGGCGATCAGTTGTACACCTGACTCGACCAGCTCACTGGCGCGGCGCAGCAGGCCGGCCTCGACACCGCCTTCGTACAGGTCCGAGATCAGCACCATGATGGTGTTGCGCGGCTCCTGGATCAGGGTCTGGCAGTAGCCTATGGCGCGGTTGATATCGGTGCCACCGCCGAGTTGCACACCAAACAGCAGATCGACCGGGTCCTGCAACTGTTCGGTCATGTCCACGACATTGGTGTCAAACACCACCAGTTTGGTGGCCACGGCAGGCAGGCTGGCCATGACAGCGCCAAAAATGCTTGAATAAACGACTGAGGCGGCCATGGAGCCGCTTTGGTCAATGCACAGAATCACTTCGCGTTGCGGGCGACGGATCTTGCGGCCAAAACCAACCAGGGTTTCGGGCACGATGGTGCGCAATGCGGGCTGCCAGTGGCGCAGGTTGGCGCGTATGGTGCGGTTCCAGTCGATTTCGGTGTGACGCGGTCGGCGGTTGCGCTGGCTGCGATCCAGCGCGCCGCTGACGGCACTGCGCAGCGGGTCTTGCAGGCGATCCATCAATTGATCAACCACCTTGCGCACGACCTGACGGGCGGTTTCTTTGGTAGCTTCAGGTATCACGCCCGAAAGTGCGACCAGATTGGCAACCAGATGCACGTCGGGCTGGGCACTTTCGAGCATTTCGGGCTGCAGCAGCATTTCGCGCAGGTTCAGGCGCTCCATGGCGTCGCGCTGCATCACCTGCACGACCGAACTGGGGAAATATTTGCGGATGTCGCCCAGCCAGCGTGCGACATTGGGGCGTGAATCACCCCGGCCAGCGCTGCGACGGTTCAGCCCGTCCTTGCCTTCGGGTTCATACAGTGCGGCCAACGCCATTTCAATATCACGCAGGCCGCCCTGGGCCGCGCCACAGCTGTTGTCGGCCTCGCTGCCCAACACCAGGCGCCAGCGCTGCAGGCGGTCTGTGATCACCGGAATCGCAGGGGCAGGGACAGCAGCGGGCAGATTGGAAGACGAAGAAGTTGTCATGCAGGCAGGCCCAATAAAAGTCGCAGGGTGGCAACAGGTTTGGCGGCGCGTGTGGCGTCCAGCTCTGCTGCGGCATCAGCCGGGCTGGCAGACTTTCCGGGTGTTGAATCACGCGCAGCGCGTGCGCCCAGGTCACGCCGCTCAGAGCCTGAAAAGCCTGCAAAACTGCGCCGCACCAGCGGCACGACCTGCATGAAATGATCAGGCGACAGGTCAGCCAGCCACTGGTCCACCAGTTGCCAGACGCTGTTGTCGTGCAGCAGCACCAGGGCGTTGCGATTCAAAAAGCCATCCAGCCATTGCGCCGCATCAAGCGGGCTGGCACCGGCTGAAAGCTGGCGCGACAGCTGGGTTGCGGCCTGGTCGGAGTCAAACCGGCCAGCGTCCAGCAGCAGCCGGCAGCACAGGCCGCGCAGCAGGGCATGGGGCGCGTCACCCACGGCGATCTGCTGCAGGGCTTGCTGCCAGATGGTGGTGTGTTCGGCACTGTCGCGCAGGGCGATGGCGTCATGTGTTGCCAGCAGCGGGCCGCGTACGGCCTCGGCGGCGCTTTCGTCCAGCGCCTGGCAGGCCAGGGGCAGGCCAATGGCACCACGGGTGATCAGTCCGTCGAGCACCTGGGCCAGCAGGGCGCTGTCGGTCTGGCGCACGCTGCCGTAACGGAACACCTTGGCCAGCGGTGGCACGGCGGCAATCAGCTGTAGCGCGTCGCCGGTGATGGCGGCCTGGGCCTGCAGCGCGTTGCTGACGGCGTTGACGGCCTCGCCAAGGTCGGCCAGCAGCACCACATCAACCAGTTCGGCCAGCTCGTCAAGCTGCGTCAAGGTGGCGCACTGTTCAGCCACACGGGCGGTGGCGGCTTGCACCAGCGTGGCACCAAAACGGCTGGCCTCAATGATCTTGACGGCAAATTCGGGTTGCCACTGCAGTTGCCAGGTTTCCCTGAAGGTGCCGCGGTTGCTGCGGCCGTAACGCGACAAGTCGCCCCAGTTGATGCCAAGCAGGCGCAGGCGATGCAGCAAATGGCTTTTGGCCAGGTCGCTGGCCTGACGCAAGTCCAGCTCCAGCGTGCGTTCAAGCGCCTCGGGTTTGAGGCGCAGGCTTTTCTGGCTTTGCTCGATGTCGCGCTGCAGCGGCACGGCAGGCACTTCGGGCGGCACATGGCCCATGCGGTCGCTGATGGTGAGGGACTTGTGAATCAGCTGCAGCGCGGCCCCGTCGCCCATGCTCATCACACCACGCACGGCTTCGTCGAGTTCGCCCATGCCGGGCTGAGCGCGGCCCCTGAGTGCAGCCAGCGTGTCGGCCAGCCGGGTGGCTTCAATCACATGGGCTGATGAACAGTCGAGGTTGTTCTCACGCAGCAGCCGCGCCACCCTGGCCAGCCAGCCGCTGGCGCGGGTACCGGGCGCGTTGCGCTGGCCGCTTGACCACAAAAAGTCATACCAGCCGGGTGCTTCAACACCTGCACCGTAGCCACTGGCAAAAGTCAGGTGGCGATAAGTCCAGGGCACCCAGGTGGCGCTGACCTTGGTTTTGGGCAGACCCTTGAGCAGCGCCGCATCGGCCTTGGCTGTGTGGCTCGCCTGCAAGGCGGGCACATGCCAGGCACCGCAGACCACGGCGATGCGCTGATGCCCGGCCTTGACGGCTTCACGCACACACTGGCGCATGTGGGCTTCGCGCTGCATTTCACGCTCGGCGGCATGCGGGCCGCGCGCGTCGGGCGGCCAGTCATCACGCACGGCGGCCATGGCTTCGGCAATGGCCACAAAAATGTCTTCACCGTCCCCACGCTCTTCAACCAGATGGTTCCACCAGCTTTCACCATCGGCAAAACCGGCAGCATGGGCCAGGGCGTCAAGCGGGTCGTTGTAGCTCAGATTGAGGGAAGCGGGTTTGTCTTGTTCGCTCTCCGGCTGGGTTTGGGGCTGCTCCCCTTCTTGCTCCCTCTCCCTCTGGGAGAGGGTTGGGGTGAGGGCTTGCGGCGCTGGAACACCCTCCGATGTCTGCACAGGCTGCGAGCCCTCACCCCCGCCCTCTCCCAGGGGGAGAGGGGGCAATACAGGCACAGCCTCAGTATCTTTTGGAGCTTCTGTGCCCGTCCCATCGGCATCAGATGCCATGTTTTCAGCAGCATCTTCTTCACGCCGAAGTTTCTCCTGCGCCAGCCGGATAGCCTGCGGCAGGTCAATAAAGCGGGTGGGCACGGCATTCTGCTGGCCAAACTGCAATGCCTGCCATTCAGGTGAGAACGCTGCAAAAGGGTAAAACACGGCAGAATCTGCATCGTCCACGCTGTGCACCAGCAGGGCCACGGGTGGCTCCATGCCGGCCTGCACTACAAAGGGCAGCAGTGCATCGGCGTCTGGCGGGCCTTCAACCAGAATGCAGTCGGGCTGCAGTGCCTGCAAGGCACTGCGCAGGCTGCGGGCGCAACCGGGGCCGTGGTGGCGTATGCCGAAGTAGTGAACTGGCGAATCACTCATGCTGGCGCCTTTTCAAACTGCTTGCCGAGCCGCTCAAAGCTGCTCCCGACAGGCGCGGTACAGCTCTTTCCAGTCTGGCCTTTCCTTGACCACGGTTTCGAGGTATTCCTTCCAGACCACGGTGTCATTGACCGGGTCCTTGATCACCGCGCCGGTCAGGCTGGAGGCAATATCGGCAGCGTGCAGCGCGCCATCACCAAAATGCCCGGCCAGCGCCATGCCGCTGTTGATGACTGAAATCGCCTCGGCCGTTGACAGGGTGGAGGTGGGTGACTTGATGCGGGTTTTGCCGTCTTCGGTCTGGCCGTTGCGCAGTTCCCTGAAAATTTGCACCACCCGGCGGATTTCCTTCAGCCCCGGCGGCTCGGCAGGCAGCTCAAGCGCGCGGCCCATCTCTAGCACACGTTTGGCCACGATCTGCACCTCTTCGTCTTCACTTGAGGGCACGGGCAGCACCACAGTGTTGAAGCGGCGTTTGAGCGCGCTGGACAATTCGTTGACGCCCTTGTCGCGGTTGTTGGCCGTGGCAATCACTGAAAACCCGCGCACCGCCTGCACTTCGCTGCCGAGTTCGGGAATCGGCAGTGTTTTTTCCGACAGCACGGTGATCAGCGTGTCCTGCACATCGGCGGGGATGCGGGTCAGCTCTTCAACCCTGGCAATTTTGCCCAGGCGCATGGCATTGACCAGGGGGCTAGGCACCAGGGCTTTGTCGCTTGGGCCATTGGCCAGCAGTTCGGCGTAGTTCCAGCCGTAGCGCAGCTGTTCTTCACTGGTGCCGGCCGTGCCCTGGATCAGCATGGTCGAGTCACCGCTGATGGCGGCAGCCAGATGTTCTGATACCCATGATTTTGCGGTGCCGGGCACGCCGTAAAGCAGCAAGGCGCGGTCTGTCACCAGCGTGGCAACGGCAATTTCCATCAGGCGCGGGCTGCCTATGTATTTGGCGCTGACTTCAAAACCGTTGTCGAGCTTGCCGCCCATCAGATAAGCCACCACGGCCCAGGGCGACATCTTCCAGTTGGCCGGGCGCTGGCGTTTGTCCACTTTCCGCAGATTTTCGAGTTCTTCGGCAAATTGCTCTTCGGCATGGCGGCGCAGGGTTTGGGTCATATAAACGTCTTTTGGATGATCGGGTTTTCAGGGGGTTGAGGCGGCTTTGCTCAGGTCGGCCAGCACCTTGCGGCTGTGCAGCACATGGGCGGTCAGGTTGAGGTCGTCAGACAGGGTGCTGCTTTCATCACCGTCGCGCTGGATCTCGAACCACAAACCCAGGGCGTCGGGGTGCAGCGCACAAGCCACGTCGGGCAACTGCTGGCGCAGGCTGTAGTCGTAACGCAAACCGGCGCTGCTAATGTGGGTCTTGAGCATCTGCACAATCTGGCTGGACAGCGCCAGCCCCCAGTTGGCATGAGGCGGACAGGCAGCCAGGCAGGCGGCAATGACTTCAGGCAGGTTTTTGGCTGACTTTTCGAGCCGGGCCAGCTGGTATTGCTCGCGCCTTTCAAGCGGCAACAGCGCCAGCAAGGCAGCCGACGAGCCCCAGCGTGCGCCTGCATTGGGCAGCAGCAAAGCCTCGGCCCAGGCAACATCTGGCTGCTGCTGCACCGCGTGGGTCCAGCCGCGCAACAGCGCTTCAGCCCAGTCGCCACCCGTGGCCAGTTTGACGAGTGCGGCAGGGTCAAGGCCGGTGTGTGTTGTCCACCAGCTCAAGGACGAACGACAGCTCAGCTGATACAGCCACCAGGCACGTTCGCCCAGCGATTCGAACTTGGGCCGCTCGGCTTCGAGCTGGTCGTTTTTCCAGTCGGCTTCAGCCTGGGCTGGCGCATCGACCGTCACACTGTTTGAAGCAGCACGGCCCAGCAAACGCCCCATCAGCCCTGGTGTTGCAGCTTGTGACACGCCTACCAGCGGCAACAAACGTGCAGACATCCGCTGGCTGTAGGCGCTGCCGGGCAATGCGGCCAGCAGGTCAGCGGCTGCGCGGCGTACATCCTGGGCGCGGTCTTTGAGCAGTTGGGTATTTAAAAAGTCCTCGTCTTCAGCCTGCAAACCAGTTGCCAGGGTTTGAATCAGCACGGCACGGTCTTTGCCGGGCAGGTTTGCCCACTCGGCAGCCAGGCGTTCGCGCGCCTTGGCGGGGTCGGCGGCGCGTTCGGCCAGCAGCACGGCGCGGCGCTGGTCCAGGCTGCCATGTTGCCAGTGGGTGTCGCTGTCGGCTTTTTCTTCTGCACCGCAGGCAAAAGACCATTCCGGGTTGTGCGCAGCCAGCCAGCGGCCACGCTCGCCGAGCGCGGGCAACAGGCTGGCACGGGCTGCAACGCTGCTGCGGCCCAGGTGCAGCAAATCAGGCAGCAACAGCGGTGGTGCATGCAGGCTGGCCGCGTTCATGGCTTGCAAAACCTGTATCTGCAGGCGTAGCGGCCCTTGTGACAACACGGCAGACAGCAGATTGCCCCAGGCCTCACTTGCCAGCTGCCGGGTTTCTGCCAAGGCTGGCGCGGGCAAAGCGGCTGTCGCCACAGGCGCTACCCAGCCAGCGCGGCGGCAAACAGCCAGCGCGCCCGCCAGCCGCAGCAATTGCCCTGGCGCTTCAGGCGCAGCCAGTGCAAAAGCCTGCTGCAACATGGTGTTGACCGGCTCGCTGGCATCGTCGTCTGGCGGCAAGAGCCAGGGTTTGTCGGTGCCGACCAGCGCGGCCTGCAAAAGTGTGTCCCATGCTTTCATGGCGCGCCCTCCATCAGCATGGCGCTGGTCCAGGCCTTGTTTACCGTGCCACCAGCCCAGGCTGACAGTGGCCGCAAACTGCTGCCATCCCATTCACCAAACAGGGTAACGGGCTGGCCTGCCGAATACGCCATCAGCAGCCAGGCATTCTGGTCACCCAGTCGCAGCGGCAATACCTGATCGCCGGTACGCAATGACCAGGCATCAGATTCACGCTGCAAAACTGCCTGCCCGAGCAGCAAGGGCCAGCGCTCTGCCCACGGATTGGCGGCCATGCGGTCGGCCAGTGTGTTCCATTCGGTTGCGGCATCGCTTGCCTGCGGGGTGCCAGCCGCCAATGCGGGGCTGGCAGCATCAGCCACCGTGGCCAGCAGCGCACGCAAAGGGTCGGCACCGGGATAAAAGGCCAGCGTACACGCCAGTTGCTGCCCCATCATCCAGCCCTGTTCAAAGGCCTTGCC
>JAZKIK010000573.1:8754-11814 GCA_040384925.1 Pseudomonadota bacterium
GATGTCAGCCGCTGGCCCAGGCCAGGTGCCTGCGCATCGACCATACGTGCGGCCATGCCTGACGCACCGTTCTGGCTGTCAGCCGATAGCGAAGCCAGGCCCTTGCGCGCCAGGTCATCAAGCCACAGGCCCAGTTCCTGCGCGCCTGCGGCCATGCGGTCAAAACGTTTGCCCTCACGCTTGGCGGCAAGCGCCGGGTCAAGCGGTGCAGCGGGCGTGGCGGCCTTGATTTCCTTCTTTTCAGCCCTCTCCTTGCGCGAAGCCAGCCATTCAGCCACCCAGGCCGGTTCGGGCGCGGTGAAACGGCTGGCATCCTGCGCCTGCATCAAAAGCAGCGCCAGGCCATGTTTGCAGGGAAATTTGCGACTCGGGCAGCTGCATTTGAAGGTCGGCCCGCCGCCAGACACATCAACCTGGGTCTGATAGGGCTTGCTGCCACTGCCCTGACATTCACCCCACACCGCCACATCACTACCCCCCAGCGTCGGCCATTTGCCCGGCGACACCAGCCCCCGTGCAGCCTTGGTCGATGCATCGTCAGGCGACAAGGCCAGCACGGCCTCAAGCGCAAACGGCGTGCGGCTCATGTTTCAAACCCTGCTGGTAAGCCCCCCGCCCGGCGTGCCACCTGAGTCACTGTCTGCATCCATGTCTCCCGGTTTTTGTTTTGGATGCACCAAAATATACCGCAGGTTTGAGGGGCGAGAATTTTTATGCCAAATGCAGTCTTTGCGCTCGTTTGGTGGGCATGAGCAGGTATCAAGCAAGCCCTGCGATAGGCTTTTTCAGGCGATCAGGTACTCAGCGATGAAAACTGGGTTTCCCACCAGTTGAATTGCAAATTCAGCATCTGCGTCAGCGTTCACACTGCCATACAGCACACCCGCAGTGGCGTCGTAGCGCAGTTGGCCTGCTGCTGTAAAGCTGGCTGAGCCTATGAAGCTGAAGCTCTGATTGCCGACCAGCGTGAGATCGGCGTCCATCAGGGACAAATCTATCTTGTCGCCGTTGGTGCCGCTGAAGTCGGTGATGCTGTCCCAGGTCACACTGATCAGCCAGACGTCTGTTAGTTCGTTGAAAACGAAACTGTCCGCCCCTGCGCCGCCGGTCATCTTGTCGTGACCAAAGCCGCCCACCAACACGTCGTTGCCAGAACCGCCGCTCAGCGTGTCGTTGCCATAACCACCATTAAGCCGGTTGGCCGAGGTGTTGCCGGTCAGGCTGTCGTCGTAGCTGCTGCCGATGAGGTTTTCCACACTTGAAAGTATGTCGGTGCCATCGGGGGCTGTGACTTTTCCGGTGCCACCGAGTGTGGCCACGATGGCACCACTGGTGCCGTAGTAGCTGGCGGTGTCCACGCCAGTGCCGCCAAACAGGCTGTCGTCCCCCAGCCCGCCAAACAGTATGTCGTCACCACCCTGGCCGTTGAGGGTGTCGTTGCCTTCGCGTCCGTAGATTTCGTTGGCGGCAATTGTGCCCGTCAAGGTATCGGCGGCGGCCGTCCCGACCTGCGGCACCGGGTTAATGCCCCGAAAGTTGAAAGCCGTCAGGCTGGTCTTGGTCACCCCCTGGAGAATCACCACGGTCTGGAAAATGCCCGTACCGGTCGAGCCATCCGGATCAAACTCGACCAGAGTGTCAGCACCCGACTGTGTCAGGCGCGCATACCCGTCGGCAAACGGGTTATTGGTGTAAAAGGGATCACTTCCTGCAAGAGAAATCTGGTCGCCGGTATTGCCGGCTACAAAGTCGGTGATGATGTCGGGGCTGAGCACAGTACCAAAATACGGGGAGGGCATATAAAAAATGTCGCTGCCATCGCCACCAGTCAGGGTGTCACTGCCAGCGTCTCCCCGCAAATGGTCGTCGCCCGCGCCGCCGTTCAGCGAGTCCGTACCATCTCCACCATACAGATAGTCGGTTTCAGAGCCCCCCGCCAGTTTATCGGCACCCAGACCACCAGTCAGGAAGTCTGCGCCCGCACCACCGTCAAGCAAGTCATTGCCATCCTCGCCTGTGAGCGTGTCGTTGTCATTGCCGCCAAATAAGGTGTCAGCCCCCACGCCACCATTGAGGTTGTCAAAACCGCTACTGCCAACCAGACGGTCATTGTCACCTTCACCAGACAGCAGGTCATTTCCGTCCAGTCCTCTGAGTGTGTCGTTGCCAGCGTGACCATAGATGCTGTTGGCACCTGCATTGCCTTTGATTGTCTCAGCGGCCGCGGTTCCCAGAATCGGATGCGGGTCTCTACCCTGAAAGTTGAAGGCAGTCAGGTTGGTCTTGTCGACGCCCTTGAGAATCGCCACAATCCGGGAATCATTGGCACCAGCACTGCCATCGGCATCCCATTCCAGCAGCGTATCGGCACCTGACTGTGTCAGTCGCGCATAACCGCCGACAAATGGCCCGACGCCATAGGGTATGAAACTATTCAGAAAAATTTGGTCACCAGAATCACCGGCCACAAAATCGGTAATGATGTCAGCTTTGCTCGACCAATCAGCATAAAGGTTCATAAAACCAAAAGTATCCGTGCCGGAGCCGCCTGTCAGGGTATCGGCAGCAGTACTGCCTAGATAATTAATACCACCGTCCAGATAATCTGCACCAGCGCCACCAATGAGCAGGTCCGCACCATTTTCTCCATACAGGGTGTCGTTGTCCTCACCGCCCAGCAAAGTGTCGTCACCAAAGTCGCCCGTCAGGAAGTCGGCACCGGCACCACCATACAGTCTGTCATTGCCGTCGTTGCCATACAGGGTGTCATTTTCGGTACCCCCTGCCAGCTTATCGGCACCCGAACCGCCACTCAGGAAGTCTGTGCCCGCGCCACCGTCAAGCAAATCGTCGTCATCCTTGCCTGCAAGCCCGTCGTTGCCATTGCCGCCCAGCAGGGTGTCAGCGCCCGAACCACCATTGAGGCCGTCAGAACCGCCACCACCAAGCAAGCGGTCATTGTCGCCCTCACCAAGCAGTTGGTCATCGCCGTCCAGCCCCTTGAGGGTGTCGTTGCCGGCGTGACCAAAGATGCTGTTGACACCCGCATTGCCTTTGATG
>JAZKIK010000573.1:11824-13543 GCA_040384925.1 Pseudomonadota bacterium
CGCCCGCCTCCGGCGGCAGCTGTTCCCAGAATCGGATTCGGCTCGGTACCCTGGAAGTTAAAAGCTGTCAGACTGGTTTTGACCACATTTTTGAGAATCACAGCAGTCTGGAAGACAGCGGCACCGGCGCTGCCATCGGCATCGATTTCAAGCAGCGTATCAGCACCCGACTGTGCCAGGCGTACATAACCATCGGCGATCGGACTTACACCGAAGGGCGAATAACCTGTCAGGGAAATCTGGTCACCGCCATCACCAACCACAAAGTCGGTGATAACGTCGGCTTCGGCTGCCACACCGGCGCTTGAGATTGAAATGACAAAGGTATCCGTGCCATCGCCGCCCGTCAGTGTGTCTGCGCCCACACCTCCGTCCAGTATGTCAATGCCTGCGCCGCCATCAAGCAAATCGCCGCCATTCCCGCCGTCCAGGAAGTCATTGTCTGTGCCACCCAGCAGTTTGTCGTTGCCATCACCCCCTTGGAAGGTGTCAAAACCGTCACCGCCATCCAGGCTGTCGTCGCCATTACCCCCGGACAAATAATCGGTGCCGTCACCACCATTCAGGTTGTCATTTCCATCTCCGCCATACAGGGTATCAATGCCGTTGCCCCCCTTCAGGGTGTCGTCACCCTGCTCACCATGCAGGTCGTCATAGTCAGAACCGCCGTCCAGAGAATCATTGCCATCACCACCAAAGAGACGGTCATAACCGAGGCCACCTAGCAGGGTGTCAACACCCAGCCCACCGCTCAGACTGTCATCGCCGTTGCCACCGTCTACGCTGTCGTCATCCAGCCCACCGCTCAGGCTGTCATTACCGTCGCCACCGACCACACTGTCGTCACCGTCCTCACCATAAAGTTTGTCATTGCCTTGCAGACCACTGATGGTGTCGTTACCGCCCCGTCCATAGACTTCATTGACTGTGCTGCTGACAGTCAATATCTCAGCATTGGCCGTACCAAGAATTGGATTGGGCTCCATGCCCCGAAAGTTGAAAGCAACCAGACTGCTCTTGTCGACATTGCGCAGGATCGCCACCGTCTGGAAAACACCTGTACCGGCGGGGCCGTCAGGATCAATTTCGAGCAAAGTATCAGCGCCAGTCTGTGTCAGGCGTAAATAACCATCGGCAATCGGCTTGGCGCCAAAATTTGGATAGCCATTTCCAACTTGGTAACTATCCATAAATATCTGATCACCTGCGGCTCCAGCGACAAAGTCGGTAATGATGTCGGTTTTGGCCACCTCACCTACACTCAGAGTCGGAATGACAAAAACATCCGTGCCTGCGCCACCGGTCAGAGTGTCAATTCCCCCTTCATCGTACAGACCGCCGTCCAGAGTGTCATTGCCGGCACCGCCATCAAGCGAGTCATTGCCGTTGCGGCCAAACAAAGTATCGTTTCCGTCCAACCCCAAAATGGTGTCAGCGGCAAAGGTGCCGGCGAGATAGTCGTTTGAATTCGTTCCGTTGATCACGGCCATTTGTATTCCCCCTGTAAATGCCAGATCTTGCTGGCCGATATTTTCTGAATGGATTCCATTAACAGGCTTTGCGCACCAACTCCTGGGGAAATTTCCCAATGTGTCGATTGCCAATGCTGATGTGCATGCCGGTAACGATAGCCGTTATAGCACGCAGGCATGTCTCCCGCCCTTCTCTGAATGGGGGACAAGACCTGCGGAAAGCCGACCGCAGGTCTTTGGGAGTAAA
>JAZKIK010000574.1:0-5936 GCA_040384925.1 Pseudomonadota bacterium
CATTGGCCGCCTCCCAGCTGGCCTTGGCCGCCAGGTACTTGGCCATGTTGGCCTGCGCGCCGCAGTTCTGGTGCGCGTCAAATCGCCGGGCTGCCTCAAAACGCATCAGGTTGGCGGCCTCTATCTCAATGAAGGCATCGGCAATCGGGAACTGCACGCCCTGGTTCTGGCCTATGGGGCGGTCAAACACGATGCGTTCGCTGGCGTATTTGCGCGCCCGTTCTATAAACCAGTAAGCGTCGCCTATACATTCGGCGGCAATCAGCGTTCGTTCGGCATTCAGTCCGTCCAGGATGTATCTGAAGCCCTTTCCTTCCTCGCCGATCAGGTTTTCTTCGGGGATTTCAAGGTTTTCAAAAAACAGCTCGTTGGTTTCGTGGTTGACCAGATTGGGAATGGGCCGCACCGTCAGGCCCTTGCCAATCGCCTGGTGCAGGTCAACGATGAAAACTGACATGCCTTCGGACTTCTTTTTCACCTCGACCAGCGGTGTGGTGCGCGCCAGCAGGATCATCAGGTCGGAATGCTGCACACGCGAGATCCAGACCTTCTGGCCATTGACCACGTAACGGCCATCCTTCTTCACAGCAGTGGTCCTGATCTTGGTGGTGTCGGTGCCGGTGGTGGGTTCGGTCACGGCCATGGCCTGTATGCGCAGTTTGCCGGCAGCAATGCCGGGCAGGTATTTGTCCTTCTGCGCCTTGCTGCCGCTGCGCAGCAGTGTGCCCATGTTGTACATCTGGCCATGCACCGCACCAGCATTGCCGCCGCTGCGATTGATTTCTTCCATGATGACGCTGGCCGCCGTCAGGCCCAGCCCGGTGCCGCCGTATTCATCGGGAATCATGGCGGCCAACCAGCCGGCTTCCATCAGCGCATCAACAAACTTCTCGGGGTAGGCCTTTTGTTCGTCAACCTTGCGGAAATATTCGTCGGGAAACTGTTTGCACAGTCCACGCACGGCATCGCGGATTTCCTGGAAGTCGTCGGTTTCGTTGAACATGGTGTGTCTCCTTGGCAATCAGTCAGTCAATCAGCACAGGGTGGCGGTAGCGTCCATCGCCAGTTGGCCGTCTTCGGTGCAGGCCCACAGCTTCACGGTCTCGACGTCATCCTGGCGGCCACAAACGAGGAAGGGCGCGGTATCAAACAGCGGCTTGAGCGCGCGGAACACAAAGGTCTTCACACACGCGTCCGGCAACTGCCGACGCAGCAGGTCCAGCAGCAGCGTGGCAATCAGCGGACCATGCACGATCAGGCCGGGGTAGCCTTCCACGTGCGTCACATATTTGCGGTCGTAGTGGATGCGGTGGCCGTTGAAGGTCAGTGCGGAATAACGAAACAACAGCACGTCGTCGGGCACGATGCGTCGTGACCAGTGGCCCTCGCCCGCCGCCGCCAAGGGCGCGGCTGCGGGTTCATCAGGCGCGGGCAGGTCGCGGTAAACAATGTCATGTTCATCCACCACGGCCAGTCTGCCGTCGCCTTCAATTTCATGGTGCACCCTGACAAAAACCAGCGGGCCGGTGCGCCCGTCCTTTATTTGCACGTCGCTGATGCGCGAGCTGCGGCGCAGCGTCTGCCCCACATGCAGTGGGGCATGAAAGCTGATGCTGCTGCCGGCCCACATTCGGCGTGGCAGCGGTACTGGCGGCAGAAAACCACCGCGCAAGAGGTGGCCGTCGGAGCCAATTTCCGACTGGCGGTGCGTCGGCAGGAAATACAGCCAGTGCCAGCAGGGCGGCAACGTGCCGGCCGGACCTGTCGGCGCGTCATCACGGTCCAGCGTGGCCGTCAGTGCCCGCAGCGGGGCGGCCGTCACCTGGTCTTCAAGGGTTTCGGTGCGGCCAATCCAGCCGCGCAGGTAGTCAATGTCAAGTGTCAATGTTGTGTCTCCTGTTTTGTTCCATGCCTGGCTTGGGCATCGCTTGGAAGGCATTGTGGAGAGCTGCCCACTATTTGTGAAATACTGTTTTGACCTAGCCGCTATACATTTGGCATCTAGCCAATTCAGACATTCACAGGACACCCATGGAACTTCGCCAGCTGCGTTACTTTGTTGGTGTCAGCGAGGCGGGCAGCCTGCTGAAAGCATCAGCCACACTGCATGTGGCGCAGCCCGCACTGGGGCAGCAGATTGCCGCCCTGGAGGACGAGATGGGTTGCCGCCTGTTCGAGCGCTCCAGCCGCGGCATGGCGCTCAATGATGCTGGCAAGCTGTTTCTGGAGCACGCCAGAATAGTGCTGGCCGACGTCGAGCGGGCCCGCCTGGCGGTGCGTGAATCCATGGGTGTGCCCTCGGGTGAGGTGGCGATAGGGCTGCCTACCACCGTCTCCCAGCTGGCCACCTTGCCGATATTGCGTGCCTGCCGCGCCCGGTATCCGCAAGTACGGCTCAAATTGGTAGAGGCCTACAGCGGGTTTTTACGCGAATGGCTGCAGTCGGGCCGGCTTGATCTGGCGATTCTGTATGGTGATGCCACCGAACCCGGCCTGGCCAGGCGGGTGCTGCTGGAGGACAGGCTGGTGTTTGTGACCTGGGCCAGCAACACGCAGGTGCCTGAGCAACTCTCGCTGCAGGCGATGGTGGACTGGCCGCTGGTGCTGCCCGGCCGCGAGCACGGCCTGCGCCGCATCATCGACGAGGCCTGCACATCACAGGGGCTGAAACTGGACGTGGTGGCCGAAATCGAGTCACTGGGCAGCGTCAAGCGGGCGGCTGAGGCCGGGATCGGCAGCACGATTCTGCCGCTGGGTTCGGTGGCCGAAGAAGTCACTGCGGCTCGCCTGCGCACCGCGCTGATAGACAACCCCGGCATGTCGCGGCGGGTGGTCTGCGCTACCAATGTGACACGTCCGCAGACCATGGCGGCTGCGGCCGTGGTGGCACTGGTGATTGACGTGGTGCGCGAGATGACCACCTCGGGCACCTGGCCAGCACGCTGGCTGGGTGATGCCTGATGCCGCAGTCCTGGCATGTTGGGAGATCAAGCTACTTTTTGATAGTAAAACCGTTTAAAGCGCCGTTTCAACATAGCCATAAATGTAGTTGGAGCCACCGTTGACATTGCCGAGCAGGCGTGACGAGCCAAAAATGCCTGAGCGGTGCGAGACACCAAAACCGATAAAGGTGTTTTTCAGCGAGCGCACACCAATGAGGTCACCCAGGCTGACGTCAAGCGTCGGGTCAAGGTAGTTCAGCAGGCGTGATGCGGACTGCCCGGCGGCGGCTTGTGAACTCGCTTCAATATATGGCGCGCGTTGTGCGGCTGACAGGCCAACCCCCAGGCCCAGCCGGGTCTTGACGCGGTCACTCCATGGAAAGCCTGAGTAAATAGCTTTCATGAATACATCGAGCTGCAGGCCATTGGCCTGCAGACCGCGTTCATCGTGGTGCGTCAGGCCCACGTAGCCGACAAAATCAAGTGGCCAGCCATTGACATTTTGCAAAAACGGTTTGCCGATCTGGATGGCGCTGATCCTGGTGCCATTCGACGCCGATGTGGCAAAACAGCGCGCAGTGATGATCTTGGCCAGGTGGCAGCCGTCTTCGCTTGATTTGCCGTACATCAGCTTGACGTAGGTGGGTGAGCTGTCTTGCGCCCATTCACGTTTGTGGCTGCCAAAGTCGTAAACGGCACCTATGTACACCGCTGGGATCACCTTTTTTTGCACAATCGGGCTGTCCTGCACCTGGCGGCTCAGCAGGGTGGCCGACACGCCGCCCAGCAGACGCCAACGCTGCGTCAGGTCATAAGTACCGTACAAACCCACCGAGGTGTTGACACCGGCACCGGGCGCATAGGCAGGCCGGCCAGCCAAGGCCTCATTGCCGCTCACACCATAATAATAATTATTGAGTTTGGCGTCGCGCCAGGCCACACCCAGGCTGGGGCGCAAAGTCCAGGGGCCAGAGTGCCAGTCGTAGGAATAAGTCAGCCGTGCCTCGCTGCCCTGGTGGGTGCCCGAGATGTCATGCACCAGTTCGGCATCCAGTGTGCCCCAAGGCTGGCGATAGCGGTAAGCCAGGCCTAGGTCAATGCCCGAATTGCGCGGTGCCATGCCGCTCAGGCTGGCGGGCAGGTTTTCATGTGGGAAACCTTCCAGGCGCTGTTCCACAAACATGTCGATGCGGTGCGGTGCCTTGGCACCCTGTTTGCCACCCAGCAGCTTGACACCGGCCCGGTTGGCATGCAGAAACAGTCTTTCACCTTCATACAGATAGATCGGAAGCAGGTCATACCGGGTGCGGCCGTCCTTGTAAGGCGAGCTTGAAAACTGCATTGCCACACCCAGACCGGCACTGCCCGGCTCATTCAGGATGTCGGTCAGCGGCTCGACGTCGTCAACGGCGTGTGCTGGCAGGGCTGCGGCCAGGCAAAACGCCAGCAAGGTGGCCGGCAAAAAATTGCGCTGGCTGGATAAAAAAGTCATGGTGGGTTTGTCGGCAACGGGTTGGAAAACAGGGCTTGAAAAACGACAGCATTCGGTTTGCAGAGCACTGGCTCCATGCTACTCATGCGACATCTTGCAGCGCTGGCCCGTTTGTAGGAGAGACACGGTTTTCACGGTAGTCCAAGTGCGTGAAACAGTGCTTTTTCAGGGTTATGAATAAAGCGCATAGAACACGCTGTAAACAGTATTGGTAATTAAAAACTGGAAATTTACAATTTGTGGCTATTACTCTACGCCAGCTGTTGCTGCAAGCTGTTGATTTAAAACAGCTTTCCAGCAGGCGCAGTTCCTCTGGTTTTTGTCATGAAAAACCACCCCGCCACACTCACCTACCAAGCTGGATTTTTATGCGCCAACGGGCTTTTGTTTTTTTTGCCATGTCCTCATCGGCATTTTTGTTCTGGGTTTTGAGCTGCAACCCGGCTTTTGCCGCGCCGGGCGTCATTGACAAACTCAAGGATGGCGGCCGACTGGTGGTGGCTTACCGTGAATCGTCCATTCCATTTTCGTACCTTGACGAGAACAAAAAGCCGGTTGGTTATGCGCTGGACCTGTGCCTCAAGGTCGCCGAGTCGCTGCGCAAAAAACTGGCCCTGAAAGACCTGCCGATTGATTTTGTGCTGGCAACTTCAGCCACCCGGCTGGCGCTGATAGAGAAGGGCACGGCGCATATGGAATGCGGCTCAACCACCAACAACGCCGAACGCCGCGAAAAAGTCGCCTTCACGATTCCGCACTTTGTCACCGGTGCACGCCTGCTGGTCAAAACCGGCAGCGGCATTGAACGTATTGAAGACCTGGAAGGCAAAAAACTGGTGTCCACCCAGGGCAGCACACCACTGAAAGCCGCCGTGCAGGCCAACCGCGAGCGCCTGATGAACATCAACATCGTGGAAGCGCCCGACCATGCACGCGCCGTAGAGATGGTTGAAAAAGGCGAGGCCGATGCTTTTGTGATGGATGACGTGTTGCTCTACGGCCTGATCGCCAACCGAGTCAACACCGCCGGCCTGAAGGTGGTCGGCAAGTTTTTGACCACCGAGCCACTGGCCATCATGCTGCCCAAAGGGGATGTCGAGTTCAAAAAGCTGGTCGATGAAGAAATGCGCCGGCTGATTCTGAGCCGCGAGATCAACCCGATCTACGACAAGTGGTTTGCCCAGCCCATTCCACCACGTTACACCGCCATGAACATGCCGCTCAGCCACTTGCTGAAGGAGTACTGGAAGTACCCGACGGACTTTGTACCGTTCTGAGCATGCACACCCCCAGGCAACTGGGGAATGAAAGGCCGACGGGAAACATCACAGGCTGTCCGGCCTGAAAACCGGATCTGGCAACTGCATCAGAAGCGGAACAGCAGGCCGACCTGCAGAGAGGTCACATCGGTGCCACGCGCCGCGCCTGCACCGCGCAGGTCAGGTGCACCGGCCACGCCACCATTCAAAAACAGGTCATAAGCGCCGTTGCGGGCGTTTTTG
>JAZKIK010000575.1:0-2458 GCA_040384925.1 Pseudomonadota bacterium
TGATTTTTGCGCAATATTGACCCCAATTCAAGGGTCAAATTTAGTTGCATGAACGCATCGTTCACACAACTAAAGTTATAGCCATCTTTCAACTAAAGTTGTAGCTATCCCTGTTTTGACCCGTCCTCGTACTGACCCACAGAGGGCGCGGCTTTCGCAAAGGACGTACGCATAGCGTCAAATTTGGTTGAAATCGGGTCGATAGCTTGAACTTTCCTTGAAATTTGGCGGCTCAAACTTTAGTTGAAATATGCGGTATCCAGAGGAAAAGACGACTGTTCGGACAGCTACAACTTTAGTTGTGTGAACGCAGGTGAACTGTTCTTCAAATGGATCAACCCGTATCTGCGAATCAAGCGTTTTCTCGGCACCAGCGAGAACGCGGTGAAGACACAGGTCTGGTGTGCCATCGCCACTTACGTGCTCATCGCCATCGTAAAAAGGGAGCTGCACCTCAACTCATCGCTCTACACATGCCTACAGATTTTGTCGGTCTCGGTGTTTGAGAAAACCCTGATTTCATGCGCCTTGCAGACCGATGACTACAAAACCTCACCCTCTACCGACGTGTGGTGGTCTAATAAAAACAGACAGAACGATAGGTTTTTATCAAACCTGAATGGCAACACAAGTGAGCAACAAGATATCCCGAAGAACGTTTGACGAGAGCTTCAAGCTGCAAGTCGTGCAGATGGTCAAGACGCAGGGCCTGAGCGTGGCCCAGGTGTGCAAAGACATGAACCTGGGCAGCACCGCCGTCAGGCGCTGGCTCAGCCAGTTCGAGGCCGAACAGTCCGGACAAAGCGGCATCGGCAAACCGCTGACAGCCGAACACCAGCGAATCCGGCAGCTTGAACAGGAAAACCGCCAACTGCGAGGCGATGTGGAGATCTTAAAAAAGGCATCAGCCTTCTTTGCCCGAGAACTCAAATGAGCTACCAGCTCATTGAAAACCTGCAAGAGAAGGCCGTCTCCATCAGCCAGGCCTGCCGAGCCCTGCAGGTCAGCCGCGCAGGCTATTACGCAGCAGTCAAACGGCGCCGGGCGCCAGCAGCAACATGCACCGACAGCGTGCATCTGAAAGCCGCCTTCGCCGCCAGTGGCCGTACATACGGCAGCCGCAGGCTGAGCACTGCATTGCAATCGCGCGGCGTGACGATGGGACGCCACAGGGTGCGCAGCCTGATGCGTGCCAACAGTCTGCGCCCCGTCTGGCGGAGGAAATTTGTGCATACGACCGACAGCAAACACACCCTGCCTGTGTCGCCCAACGTACTGGATCGCCAGTTCGACAGAGCGCGGCCCAACCAGGCCTGGGTCAGTGACATCACCTACATTCGCACGCGTAGTGGCTGGCTTTATCTGGCTGCGGTGCTGGACTTGCATTCGCGCAAGATCGTTGGCTGGGCAATGGCCCCGGAGATGCCTGCGGCGCTGGTGTGTACGGCCTTGCAGATGGCCATCGTTCAGAGAAATCCGCCACAAGGCCTCGTCGTGCATTCAGATCGGGGCACACAGTACGCCAGTGGCGCACATCAGGCCTTGCTTGCCAAGCATGGTCTGGTGGGCAGCATGAGCCGCAAAGGCAATTGCTGGGACAACGCAGTCATGGAGCGTTTCTTTCTGAATCTGAAGATGGAGCGGGTCTGGCAGAAAGACTATGCCAATCACGCTGAAGCCGCAAACGATGTTGCTGACTACATTGTTGGCTTTTACAACGCAACCAGACTTCACTCCAAACTGGGCAACCTGTCACCCAACGCTTTCGAGCGTGAATCGACATCAAAAAAACCTATCTCGTTGTCTGAAATTACTTGACCATCACAACGATAACCAGCTGATTTTGTTGGGTTTTTGACCGGACAGCAGTGATGAAAGCTATGAATAAAGTAGCAAAAAGAAACTCAAAGCAGCGGCAAGCGGCTGATTCGTAGGCCAATTTTGGGAGACTTATTTGGAATCTGTACCAGTTACTCCCGGTCCGCGTCTCAATCCAGCCCACGTAGCCGCCCTTCGAGCCACCTTACCTCCCGTGGGTTACCAATTGACTGCCAAATGTCCAGCGCCTGCTGGAAGTGGCTGCGCGCCGTGTCGTTGTCGTCCTGCACACGGGCTACGTGGCCCAGACCCCGTAGCGCATAAGCCTCGCCGCTGCGGCTGCCGGAGGCGCGGTAGATGTCCAGCGCCTGCTGGAAGTGGCTGCGCGCGGTGTCGTTGTCGGCCTGCATGCGGGCCACGTTGCCCAGCCCCTGTAGCGCATCAGCCTCGCCGCTGCGGTTGCCGGTGGCGCGGTAGATGTCCAGCGCCTGCTGGTAGTGGCTTCGCGCGGTATCGTTGTCGGCCAGCCAATACGCTGAAAAGCCCTTTCCAAAAAAAGCGGCTGCCAGCCAGGCCAAGTCATGGTGTGCGCTTGCGCGCTTTATTGCATTGCTTCTTGCGAATTTATCGCAAATTGTTT
>JAZKIK010000576.1:0-5137 GCA_040384925.1 Pseudomonadota bacterium
CGTGTTGAACGAAGTACACCCGGTATCCTGGCCCGTAGTCGATCTTCAGTTCTGAAACACCCTCACCAACGGGTTCAACAGTGCCGAAATTTCCAAGCGACAGGCGCCGGATCCGGATGTCTACGCGCACACGCGCTGCTCGATCCTTCAGCGACGCGAACCACTTCTCGTACTCGGTTGTCTGGCGTATTTCGATCACAGATGGACTGTATCACATGGGATACGTTTGCGCCTGCTCAATCCAGCGCAATCCGGTTATTCCTGATCACATCCACCCAGCGTTTGCCATCAACCTGCAGCACATCGGCAAAGGACTCTGGTGTGCCGCCTATGGGAACCAGACCCATGCTGCCGAGGTATTTTTTGTATTCGTCCGAGGCCACGATCTTCTGGGAGGCTGATGCGACGGTGTTGATGACTGCTTGTGGGGTGCCCTTGAGGGCAAACACGCCGTGCCATGAGTCACCCTCAAAGCCGGGAAAAAACTCGCCTACGGTGGGCACCTGGGGCAGGGATTCCAGGCGTTGCCTGCTGGACACGGCCAGCGCGCGTACCCGGCCTGTGCGTATGAATTGCAGCACATCTGCAACGGGGCTGAATGCTGTGTCGACGGTGCCGCCCACGATGTCGTTCAGCCCGCCGTCCTTGTAGGGCACATGGTTCATCTGTATGTTGGCATTGTTGATGAAATGGGCCATGGACACATGGGGTGCGGTGGCTACGCCATAGGATGCGTAGCTGAGTTTGCCGGGTTTGTCCTTGGCCTCCTTGATCAGGTCCTGCAGGGTCTTGAAGGGTGAGCCGTTGGCAACTGCAATCACCAGCGGTATCGACAAAGTCTGGATCACCGGCACCAGGTCGCTGACCTGGTAGGGCAGCTTTTTATAGACATAGGGGTTGATGGAGATGGTGCCGCTTGCCGTGTACAGAAAGGTGTAGCCGTCGGCAGGGGCTGCAACAAACTGCTGTGTGCCCACGATGGTGCTGGCACCGGGTTTGTTGTCAACAATCACGCTTTGGGACAGGGCCCTGGAGAGGCGTTCGGCCCAGAAGCGTGCCATCACGTCAGGCGCGGTTCCGGCGGGGAAGGGCACGATCACCTTGATGACCTTGCTGGGGTATTTGTCTTGCGCCTGGGCACGCGTGGGCCCGGCAAGGCCTGTAGCCAGGCCCAGCAGTGCCAGGCTGATCTGGCTCATCTGGCGACGGGTGTACTGTGTTGTGTTCGCGGTTGGTATGTCGGTTTTCATGGTTTTGTCTCCTTGGTCATGGTTGTTTAACGGGGGGTCAAGGTCTGTGGCCTTCGTAGGCCATCTGCAGCAAGTGGCGCAAGCCTGCCTTTTCGAGCGGCCTGGGGTTGGGGTACTGGTGGGTCATGGCCAGCGTGCATGCGGTGTCCAGATCGGCCTCGCGCAAGCCCAGTTCTCGCAGGGCGACGGGTGCGCCGTTTGTTTGGGCCAGATCAAACAGCGCGCCCGCTGTTGATGCCGGATCAATGCCGCCAAGCGCTCTGGCAATGCGCGTGGCTGCGCCGGGTATGTGTTTCAGGTTAAAGGCCAGGGCATGTGGCAGTACCACGGTGTGGGTTTCGGCATGTGGCAGATTGAAGCTGCCACCCAGGGTATGGCAGAGCTTGTGGTGCAAGGCCATGCTGACATTGCCCAGAACGCTGCCGCACAACCAGGCACCATACAGGGCATTGCCCCTGGCCTGGACGTCGGCACCATTCTTATGGATGGCTGGCAGGGCCTGGGCAAGAGCCCGTATGCCTTCTTCTGCCATCAGGTCCATGATGGGGTTGCTGTCTTGTGCGTACAGACCTTCGACGGCATGTGCAATGGCGTTGATGCCGCTGGTGATGCTCAGGGGCACGGGCAGGGACAGGCTCAGTTCAGGGTCATAAATCACCGTGCGCGGTAGCACGCGGGCGTCACGGCCGGTGGTTTTAAGGCCGGCTTCGGTGATGCCGTAGATGGGCGTCATCTCGCTGCCCGCGTAGGTTGTTGGAATGGCCAGAATGGGCCGTCCTGAGTCCAGGGCAATCGCCTTGCCCAGGCCAATGGTTGAGCCCCCACCTATGGCGATGGCGCAATCGGCGTCAAGCCGGCGGGCCTGGTCCCGCGCTTCGCGTGCGGCTTCAATTGGCACATGCATTTCAGCTTTGGGGAAAATGCCTGCTGCACGTGAGCCCAGGCGGTCAGCCACCATCTGCGCCTGGTGGGCCTGTGCAGGTGTGGAAAGCACCAGGGCACGCCTGGCGCCCAGCAAGTCGATCTCGCGCTCAAGATGGGCGAGCGAGCCCGGGCCAAACACGGTGCGCGGGGACTGGTGGCGGTAGATAAAGTCATGCATGTGTGCTGCTCTCTGTCAGTTGTCCGGGTTCTGTTGACTCAGCCGGTGCGGGCATTGCAAGCCTGTAGTCCACCTGGTGGCGCGTGGTGCGCATGGAGCCCAGTTGTGCCTTGACCTGCAGATGCTCCGGATGCTGACCATAGGCCTCCAGCGCCTCCTGCGAGTCAAATTCGCTGTACAGCACGACATCACAGGCGTAGCTGGCCTGGCTGGTGTCCACCCCTATCTCCAGATGCCGCAGCCCCGGTATGCGGCCATTGAGGCTTTCAAAACTGCGGCGCAGGCAATCGATGTTGTGGCGCTTTTCGGCAGGTGTGTCGCCTGCCACATTCCACATCACGATGTGCCGTACGGGATGGTGCTGTTCAGTCATGTGGGTGATCCATCAACAAGAAGATGCCGGGGGCACCTGCTCAGGCTGCCTTTGCCGGGTTGAGCACAAAGTCATACTCCAGCACACAGCTGCCATCGGGCTGTACCAGCCAGTCGCAAATCAGTGACTGGCGCACGCCGAACACGGCGTCCGAGTCGAGGTAGTCGCTGTCTTGCCGGAAGACGTGGGTAATCAGTGTTTCGTAACCCGGCGCTTCGACCATGAAGTGCAGATGGGCCGGGCGCCAGGGGTGGCGGTGGGTGGCCTGCAGCATGGCGCCCACCGGGCCGTCATGGGGGATGGCGTAGGGCACGGCAACAATCGAGCGAAAGTGGTATTGGCCGGCACTGTCTGCCCGCAGTTGCCCGCGTGCCTGTGCCTGGTCCAGGTCTGCGTGCTGGACGTCATACAGGCCGTCATCGTCAGACTGCCAGACATTCAGCTGCGCGCCAGGTATGGGTTCGCCCTGAAGGTTTCTGACCGTGCCGCGCACCACGCAGGGTGTGCCCTTGGCGCCGTTGGCAATGTCGGCACCCAGTTCATACTGCGGGGCGTCCTTGACATAAAAGGGGCCAAACACCGTGGCCTCGGTGCAGCCCTCGGGTTTGTGGTTGTTCATGGCCACGGTCAGCATGGACAGGCCCAGCACATCCGACAGCAGGATGAACTCCTGGCGTTTGTCGTCGGTGATGTGGCCGCAGCCGGTCAAAAATTCAATGCCCTTGAACCACTCGTCTTCAGTCAGTTCCACATCGCGGGCAAATGCGTGCAGATGCTGCACCAGGCTGATCATTATCTTTTTCAGGCGCGGGTCAGCCGTGTCGGAAAAGCTGGCAATGACGGCCTGTGTGATGTTGTCCTGGTTGAGGTTGCGCATTGAATCTGTCTCCTGGGCTGGGGCCTGAGTGGCCTTGTGGGGCTTGTGTGGACTGATTCTATAATTCCATAAAATAATATAAATAGCTGATTTTGAAATTCAGATTTTCTTGAAATGGAAATATGGACCGCCTGACCGAGCTGGAGTTATTCGTTAAAATTGCCGAGGTGCGCAGCATCAGTGGTGCGGCCGAAGCATTGGGTTTGTCCAACCCGGCCGCCAGCCGCCACCTGGTCGCGCTGGAAAGCCGGCTCAAGGCCCGCCTGGTTGAACGCAACACCCGGCGGCTGTACCTGACCAGCGAGGGCCAGGAGTTTTATGAAAGGGCCAGAGCCGCGCTGGCCGAGCTGCAGGATGCAGAAACGGCCATCAACTCCAGCACGCTGAACCCGTCGGGGGTGCTGAGGGTGAGCGCTTCACTGTCGTTTTCGATGCAGCAGATTGCGCCGCGCTTGCCGCACTACCACCAGCTGTACCCGAATGTGCGTGTTCACATTGAAGCGGCCAACCGCTATCTGGACATGATAGAAAATGGCATCGACGTGGCGATTCGCAACCGCGAGTTCGAGCCTGACAGCAGCATCACCATTCGCAAGCTGGCGTCCACCCGCCGGCTTTTATGTGCCTCACCAGCCTACCTGGCCGCAAGAGGCACACCCAAAAAGCCGGATGAGCTGGCAGCCCATGATTTTCTGATTTATGTACATGCCAACAACGCCCATGAGCTGCGGCTGTCCAGTGGCAAGGACAGCTGTGTTGTGGGCATTCAGGGTTTGCTGGAGTCAAATGATGGCCAGGTGCTGCGGGCTGCGGCCCTGAATGGACTGGGCATTCTGGTGCAGCCAAGCTATATCGTTTATGAGGACATCGTGGCTGGGCGGCTGGTTCCCGTGCTCAATGACTGGGACCTGCCACGCATACAGATCAATATTGCCTACCTGAGCCGCAAACACCTGTCGGCCAAGGTGCGCTCATTCATAGATTTCATGGTGGACGAGTTTGCAAGGAATGACTACGAACGCAAGTGGACTGATTACATGGGCCTGCGTGGGGCGGGTGCTTGAGGGATATGGGCGTTTTAAAAATGCCCTGACCTCCCGCGTCATCCCGGACTTGATCCGGGATCCATCGCTGATGAGTCACCGGCAGTGACTCAAGGAGAAATCGCCGTGTGCCCAAGCCGACTGGATTGCGGGTCAAGCCCGCAATGACGGTGACTCTCACGAAAAAATGGAATATCAAGAACTCCGTCATTCATCAAGTGCCACTATTTCGAACAGCGGAAAAGTGATTTGCCTCATTCGGCATTCAGTTTGGTTTGCGGAAATATTAAGCTTGCGGGCACAACCCGGCGGGCGGGCCGACTTTTAACTGGAGCAATGAAACAATGAATATTCTTGGTATTTCAGGCAGCCTGCGGGCGGGCTCGTACAACACCCTGGCGCTGCGTGCTGCGCAAAAACTGGCACCTGAGGGCATCACAGTCACCATGGCCGACATTGCCGCCATTCCGCTGTACAACGACGATGTGCGCG
>JAZKIK010000577.1:0-8430 GCA_040384925.1 Pseudomonadota bacterium
CGGCTCAAATCCCACACCTTCGGGCACGGCCGCCTGGATGCGTTCACGGTAGGCCACGGCCTGCGCTGCCGTTGTCACAGGCGGTTTGAGGTTGGGCATGATGATGGCGCGGCCAAACTGGGCGGCGGTGTGGGGCACCACGGTGTACAGGGCCTCGCCGTCGCGCACATGCAGGTGCCAGTCGTCGGGACGGGTGATGGTGAGGCTTTGGCCTGCAGGGGCCAGATTTGCTGGGGGTGTGATGGCTGAAGTCATGGGTCGAATTGTCGCACCGGCAGGCTGCTGGGCGTGTTTTTGCATGGTTTGCCTGTGAATTCATAAGCATACACATGGAAAGTCCTGATGACGGGCGACGCTCAACACCTTAGGATGTCGGGTTGCGCCTCAAAAGCCTGCGTGGTGGCACCATAATCGCCCCACTTCTCCAACAAAAAGCTCACTTTCATGTCTTTCCCGCCCGAGACTGGCCAATCACCCCATTCGCCAGAAGCCGTCGCTGTGCAACACGCAATCAATGAAGCCCACGAGCCCGACGAAGCTGTCAAGGTCAGCCTGAAGATTGAAGACTGGCTGACCGTTATCGTGATGGCTTCGCTGGCGCTGATTACCTTTGCCAATGTGCTGGCGCGTTATTTCACCAACCAGTCTTTTGCCTGGACCGAGGAGTTTTCGGTCTTTTTGATGATTGTTCTGGCGCTGGTGGGCAGCTCGGCGGCGATTGCGCGCGACCGGCACATACGCATTGAATACTTTTCAGGCAGCGGCTCCATGGCCAGGCGCAAAACCCTGGCCCGGCTGGGCGCCGTCATGGTGGCTGTACTGTTTGCCGTGATTGGCGTGCTCAGCATTCGCCTGGTGTGGGACGACTACCGTTATAACGAGACCTCGCCCGGCATTGGCATACCGCAGTGGTGGTATTCCATCTGGCTGCCGATTCTGTCGCTGGGCATGGCGCTTCGGGCCGTTGGCCTGTTCATCCGCCGTGGGAGGAAGGCATGATCCCGACCCTGCTGTTTCTGGCGTTTATTGCGCTGATGCTGGTCGGTGTGCCCATTGGCGCAGCGCTGGGTCTGGCTGGTGCGGCGGCGATTGCGCTGGCCAATTCGGACGCGCAGTGGTTTGGCCTGCTGGCGGTGCCGCAAAACTTTTACGCCGGGCTGGGCAAATACCCGCTGCTGGCAATTCCGATGTTTGTGCTGGTCGGCTCGATCTTTGACCGCTCGGGTGCGGCCATGCGGCTGGTGAATTTTGCAGTGGCGATTGTCGGGCGCGGCCCGGGCATGCTGCCACTGGTGGCAATTGCGGTATCCATGTTTCTGGGCGGCATTTCGGGTTCCGGCCCAGCCTGTGCGGCCGCAGTGGGCGGTGTGATGATTGCGGCGATGTCGCGTGCCGGTTATCCGGCCTCGTTTTCAGCCAGTGTGGTCGGCGCGGCCGCATCAACCGACATCCTGATTCCACCTTCGATTGCCTTTATTGTTTATTCGGTGATGGTGCCAAATGCATCTGTGCCTGCGCTGTTTGCTGCAGGCATGATTCCAGGCATTCTGGCTGGCCTGGCGCTGATCGTGCCTGCGGTCTGGCTGTCCCGCAAACACAGCATGGGCGCGTTGGAGGCAGACATGCCGCGTCCGCCGTTCTGGGCCAGTTTCAGGGACGCCATCTGGGGCCTGGCTGCGCCGATTCTGATTCTGGGTGGTATGCGCGCGGGCTGGTTCACGCCGACCGAAGCCGCTGTGGTGGCTGTGTTTTACGGTCTGTTTGTTGGCATGGTGATTCACCGCACCATCAAGATTCGTGACCTGTTTGAAATTTTGCGTGAATCGGGCGAGTTGTCTGCCGTGATTTTGCTGGTGGTTTCGCTGGCCGGAATCTTTGCCTATTCATTGAGCACCCTGGGCGTGATTGACCCGATTACCCGAGCCATCACCAACTCAGGCCTGGGTGAATACGGCATCTTGTCGCTGCTGATATTGATGCTGATCACGGTCGGCATGTTTCTGGACGGCATCTCCATATTTTTGATTTTTGTACCGCTGCTGCTGCCTATCGTGCAGCACTACAACTGGGACCCGGTCTGGTTTGGCGTGATTTTGACCCTCAAGGTCGCTTTGGGCCAGTTCACGCCACCACTGGCCGTGAACCTGATGGTGTCCTGCCGGATTGCCAATGTACGCATGGAAGAAACCGTGCGCTGGGTAGTCTGGATGCTGGCCGCCATGTTCATGGTGCTGGTGGCAGTGATCGCCTTTCCCGAACTGGCCTTGTGGCTGCCGCGCAAGCTCGGTTATTAAACCGCCACCCATAAAACCGATTTATTTTCTACAAAGGAGACTCGTGTCATGAAATTAAGAACCGTCCTCGGACTGGCCCTTGCAAGCGCCGCCCTGGCTTTTACCGCTGGTGCAACAGCGCAGACCTACAAGGCTGAATACAAGATGTCGCTGGTGGTGGGTCCGGCTTTCCCCTGGGGCAAGGGCGGCGAAATCTGGGCCAATCTGGTGCGTGAACGCACGGCTGGCCGTATCAACATCAAACTTTACCCAGGCGTTTCGCTGATTCAGGGTGACCAGACGCGTGAGTTCAGCGCCATTCGCCAGGGCGTGATCGACATGGCCGTCGGCTCGACCATCAACTGGTCACCACAGGTCAAGGAATTGAACGTCTTTTCACTGCCGTTTTTGATGCCTGACTACGCTGCTGCCGACGCCCTGACACAGGGTGAGGTAGGCAAGGAAATCTTCAAAATCATTGAAAAAGCCGGTGTCATACCGCTGGCCTGGGGTGAAAACGGTTATCGCGAAATCAGCAACTCCAAACTTGCCATTCGCAAACCTGCGGACATGAAAGGTTTGAAGATTCGTGTGGTCGGCTCACCACTGTTTCTGGACACCTTTACCGCGCTGGGCGCCAACCCCACACAAATGAGTTTTGCCGATGCACAACCTGCACTGGCTACCGGTGCCGTTGACGGGCAGGAAAACCCGCTGTCGATTTACACTGCGGCCAAACTGCACAACTCGGCACAAAAATTCATCACCATGTGGGGTTACGTCAATGATCCACTGGTGTTTGTGGTCAACAAGGAAGTCTGGTCCTCATGGACCGAAGCTGACCGCGCCATTGTCAAACAGGCTGCGATTGACGCCGGCAAACAGGAAATCGTGATTGCCCGCAAAGGCCTGTCAGAAGCCGACAAACCGCTGCTCAAAGACATCACGGCACTGGGCACCACAATCACCGAACTGAGCCCGCAAGAGCGCGCCGAGTTTGTCAAAGTGACCCAGCCTGTGTATGACAAGTGGAAAAACCAGATTGGTGCTGGCCTGGTAAGCACTGCAGAAAAAGCGATTGCGGCGCGCAAGAAATAAAAACTGGCTGAATTGTGCGGTCTTCACAAATGCTTGTGTGTTGACCAATATCCAGCTCATAGCTGTCATTGCGGGCTTGCCCCAATATTGTTGACTTAGCTTGAAAACCGTTCCGGCTGAGCCTGTCGAAGCCTCTGCTACCAGTCCGAACAAGCCTTCGACAAGCTCAGGGCGAACGGCCTTAAGCAAATTGCAGTTTGACCCATCGATTGATCAATAAAAAAGCCCCGTTTCCAGCGGGGCTTTTTTATTGACCAGCCGTTTTAAACCGGCTGGCTGATCGACCAAACTCAGTGTGCCAGGATCTTGTTCAGGAAATCCTTGGTGCGTGGCTGGCGGTTTTCAGGGTGGCTGAAAAACTCTTCCTTGGTGCAATCTTCAAGAATCTTGCCGCCAACATCCATAAAAATCACGCGGCTGCCGACCTTTTTGGCAAAACCCATTTCGTGCGTCACACACATCATGGTCATGCCTTCATTGGCCAGGCCCATCATGCAGTCCAGCACCTCACCGACCATTTCGGGGTCAAGGGCTGAAGTTGGCTCGTCAAACAGCATGGCAATCGGGTCCATGCTGAGTGCTCGGGCAATTGCCACACGCTGCTGCTGGCCACCTGACAACTGGCCAGGGAACTTGTCTTTGTGCAGCATCAGGCCCACACGGTCCAGGTATTTGAGGCCATGTTTTTTGGCTTCATCCGGATTGCGGTTCAAAACCTTCATCTGTGCCAGGGTCAGGTTTTCGGTCACGCTCAAATGCGGAAACAACTCGAAGTTCTGGAACACCATGCCGACCCGGCTGCGCAGTTTGGGCAGGTCGGTTTTGGGGTCATGCACGGCCTGGCCATCCACAAAAATCTGGCCTTTCTGGAATGGCTCCAGGGCATTGATGGTTTTGATCAAGGTGGATTTGCCTGAACCCGACGGGCCGCAAACCACCACAACCTCACCTTTTTTAATGGTGGTGGTGCAGTTGTTAAGCACCTGCACCGTGCCATACCACTTGGACACTTCTTTCATTTGAATCATCGACATTCTTTTCTCCAGTACTTTTGCAGCCGTTTTTTGAACAGTTCAATCATTGATCAACGAATGATTGCAATCTTGGTTTGCAGCCGTTTAACCATAAACGACAAGCCGAAACACATCACAAAATAAACCACAGCCGCCAGCAAATAAGCCTCTTCGGGGCGGCCATAAATCTTGCCAGCAGTGCTGAAGCCCTTGAGCAGGTCATAAGCACCAATGGCGTACACCAGCGAAGTGTCCTGAAACAAAATGATGGTCTGCGTCAGCAGGATAGGCACCATGTTGCGAAAGGCCTGCGGCAAAATGATCAGCTTCATGTTCTGCGCATAAGTCATGCCCAGCGCCCGACCAGCATTGACCTGTCCGCGTGAGATGGACTGAATGCCGGCGCGCATGATTTCGCTGAAATAAGCCGCCTCAAAAGCCACAAAGGTAATGATGGCCGAAATTTCAGCGCGGTAATTGCTGCCGCCCGGAATCAGGGCATAAAACGAAGCCGGAACCAGCAGAAAAAACCACAGGATCACCATGACCAGCGGCACCGAACGCATGCCGTTGACATAAATTGTGGCCGGAACGGTCAGAAATTTTTTGCCTGACAAACGCATCAGCGCGAGTATCGTGCCAAAGATAATCCCGCCAATCGTGGCTATCACCGTCAGTTCGATACTGAAGATAAAACCCTTGAGAACAAACTTGGAAATGACATCCCAGTTGAAAAAGCTCAGGTCAAGTCCAAACATGTCAGTGTCCTCCACCAGAAACGCCAGCCACGATGTAACCCGGTATCTGGACTTTCTTTTCAACAAAAGCCATCACGCGGTTGACTGCAAATGCTGAAATGGCATAAAGCGCCGTCACCGCCAGGTAAATTTCAATACCGCGTGAGGTTTCTTCCTGTGCCTGCATGGCAAACATGGTCAGTTCCGCAATGGAAACGGCAAAGGCGACGGACGAGTTTTTGAGCAGATTCATCGATTCGCTGGTAAGCGGCGGAATGATGATGCGAAAAGCCATGGGCAAAATCACATAACGGTAGGTTTGTGCGGTGGTAAAACCCATCGCCATGCCCGCATAACGCTGACCACGCGGCAACGCCTGAATGCCGGCCCTGACCTGCTCGGCAATACGTGCCGAGGTAAAAAAGCCCAAGGCAAACACCACCAGTACAAAACTGGGCAAGTCCTTCATGACCGGGAATATTTTTGGCACCACAAAGTACCAGATGAAGATCTGGACCAGCAGCGGAATATTGCGGAACAGTTCAACCCAGCAATTGGCCAGACGTGTCAGCCAGGGGCTGTTGGGCAAGGTGCGCAAGGTGCCAAAGAGGGCACCAAAAACCATGGCCACCACCCACGATGCACCCGCGACGGACAGTGTCCAGCCCCAGGCGTCAAACATCCACTGCAGATAGGTACGCCCGCTGCCATCGTCGTTTAAAAATACTTGCCAATCCCAGGTCATGATGACTCCAGCCTACTGTTATTGATGTGATGCTGCTATAAAAACCAGATGCTGCCTGCCGGCAAATGACAAACCCCGCCAGAAAAGTCCGGGGCGGGGTTTGTACTTTCCCTTTTACGGAAGGCCTGAATTACTTCTTGGCGTAGTCTTCCATTGGTTTTTCATTCGGGTTGGCCCAGGCGGCTTTGGTGCTTTCGCTGGCGGCGTAACCGACTTTGGTGTTTTTCGGGGGAATCGGCTGCAGGAACCATTTGTCCCACAGTTTGGCGATTTCACCAGACTTCATCATTTCCTTGACGGTGTCGTCACCAAGCTTTTTGAAAGCAGCGTCGTCCTTGCGGATCATGATGGCGATGGGTTCAACACTCAAAACTTCACCAACGATCTTGAAGTCGGCCGGGGTTTTGGCGGTGGCAATATTGCCAGCCAGAATCGCACCGTCCATCACAAAGGCATCGGCACGGCCCGACTCAAGCAGCAAAAAGCTGTCTGAATGGTCTTTGCCGAACACTTCCTTGAAGTCCACGCCAGTAGCGCGTTCGTTTTTGCGCAGCGTCTGGACCGAAGTAGTGCCTGTGGTAGTAGCCACGTTTTTACCGTTCAGGTTGGCAATCGAGGTGATGCCGGAGCTGGTCTTGACGGCAATGCGCACTTCTTCAACAAAAGTGGTTGGCAGGAAGGACACATCCTTCTGACGGGTTGCATTGTTGGTGGTGGAGCCACATTCAATGTCAACAGTGCCGTTCTGAACCAGCGGAATGCGGTTTTGTGAGGTGACAGGCTGGTATTTGACTTCCAGCTTTTTGCCGACGGCTTTTTCCAGATTGGCAATCACCTTGTTGCAGATTTCAACGTGGTAACCGGTGTATTTGCCTTCACCCAGGGTGTACGAAAGCGCACCGGAAGAATCACGAACGCCCATGGTCACAACGCCGGAAGCCTTGACTTTGGCAATGGTGTCGGTAGCTTGCGCAAAAGCGCTGCCAGCTGCAAGCAGCGCGATGGTGAGGGTGGCCAATTTGAGTTTCATGCTATCTCCTGTATTGAAAATGAAACAGTTAGTGAACACTATTCTAGAGAGGTGGTCGGCGGGTGAACCCGAAGGTTTACCCGTGCCTTTCCAGAACGGAACGGGGGGATGGACTGCCGGTAAAACAGCTGGGCTGACTGAAGCAGTGCAAAAGTCAGACCTTGTGTGTTGCTGGCAGAACGCCGCAGCTGAAACGCAGGTGTCTGCATTTTGATGGCGCGGCTGAAAACGACTGAAAAGGTATTTTGACAAACCCGGCGTGATGCAAAAAACAGGAACTCAACAATCACTCCCCAATGTGGTGCACTCAGGACAAACCGAAGACTGCAGGCTTTGGTAAGCAGTCTTTGTGCCAGTCGGCAGACTGGCCAGTGCCTGAAAGAAGATAGCGGGTTTGCGGGTCATTCTTGAGCTTTTTCATTGCGGAAGATCATCAAAATCCGGAGCTTTCGCACTGTATGTTTTCATGCCTGAAGACGCCAATGCCGTTTCAGCGGCGGGTTATGCATTTTTTTAATAACCAACAAGGGTTACTACTTAGTCACCTCTGGAAAATTATTTGATTGACTGCTTGATGCCTGGTCTTGATGGTGCCTGAGACTGCGACTGCAGGTAAATCCACAAGGCCTGCGCATGGCTTTTGGCGGCTTCGTGCGATACCGGGCGCTCGCGGTAGACACGGATGTCCATGGTCATCTCCAGATTGTCACCCGCACTGACCAGTTTTTTGGCCCGCAGTTCTTTTTTGACCGCGCTGTAAGGCAAAAATGCAATGCCGTGCCCTTCAAGCGCCATGGCTTTCAGGCCCTCAGCCATGTCGGTTTCATACACCCGGTCAAGGTGAATAGCTATGCTTGACTGTTTCAGGATCAGGTCAACCACCCGCCCCAGATAGGCACCAGGCGCGTAACCCAGATAAGGCAAGGGCTGCCCGGCGCGGCCCGGCAGCTTGAACTCAGGCTCACCCGCCGCGTTGGGCTTGACATAGGGCGACAGCACTTCACGCCCCAGCGTCACCATTTCATAACGGCCAGGGTCCAGTTGGAACGGCTGTGAATCATGGTGATAGGCAATCAGCAAGTCGCAACTGCCTTCCACCAGGCGCAGCACCGCATCATGCACATTAAGCGCAATCAGCCGGCTTTTGATGGGGCCAAACTTTTCCCGCAGGCTGCTGACCCAGGCCGGAAAAAACGTAAATGCCAGCGTATGCGGCACCGCAAACTCAATCACATCCTGGCCGGCCGAAGTGTGACCACGCAGCATCGCACGTGTGGACTGCAGACCCTGCAGCATTTCAAGCGACTGGTTGTAAAGCGTCTCGCCAGCAGGTGTCAGACGCGTGGGGTAGGAGCTTCGATCCACCAGATCAGTGCCCGCCCAGGCCTCCAGCGCCTGTATGCGCCGCGAAAAAGCCGGCTGGGTCACATGTCTCAGCGTGGCAGATCGGCTGAAACTGCGGGTTTCAGCCAGGCTGACAAAATCTTCAAGCCATTTGGTTTCCATCGCTGAATTATGCGATTACGAACAGGCC
>JAZKIK010000577.1:8488-10324 GCA_040384925.1 Pseudomonadota bacterium
TCCCACACAGACTGAATTTATGTGGCATGCCCCGAAGTTCACACTGCAGCCGCGTCAGAAGTTGTGGTTGATGCCCAGATCAAACGCCGTTGTGCTGCCAGTACCCGGCCTGCGGGTCGAGTTCACGTCCGCAAACAGCAGGGTGCGTTTGCTCAGGTTGTACCAATAGCCCAGGCCAATCTGGCGATCAAAGGTATTGCCGTTGTTGCGGCCTTTGGTAAATGCTGCCTTCAAGGCACCTGCACCCATGGGAACCGACACACCCATGCGCAAATTGCTTTCGTTGCTGCCTTTGCTCGCTTTGGCATAGTCGGTCAGAAATTTTGCAACACCAAAGTCATAACTGCCGCCCACCAGGGTGGAGTTGTGCATCACGCCGACCTTGCTGGAAGCACTTTCATGTGCCACCCCAAGGGCGACAGGCCCGTTGGCGTACCTGAGGTTGAATGATCCCACCTTGCCGTTGGTGGCAACACCTTCCTTGAAAGAGGTAGTTGCGGCGAAAGTAAAACCGCCGAAATCGGGTGAGTAGTACCCCAGCATGTTGTTGTCACGGCCAGAGTAAGGCAGGCCGCGCTCGGAGGCCACGGTTTCACCAAAGGCCTTGAAACTGACGTCATCGTAGGCGTTAAGAAAGCGGCCCAGTTGAACCGAGCCGAAACTACCCCTGAGGCCGACAAAACTTTTCTCACCCCAAAGTACAGCACCAGGGCCACCGCTGAGTGCGCCAGTGTCCGCATCAAAGTTGCTGCGCATGTCAAAGTAGGCTGTGAGCCCTCCACCCAGATCTTCTGCCCCCCTGAATCCGACGTAATTACCAAAACCGGTCGTGTTGATGGCCGTTGAGCTACCGGTAGCCTTGGTCAGAGCCAGAGAGATACCGCCGTAGATGTTCACACTGGACTGCGCCATGGCCTGTGTGGACATCATGAAAAAAGCTGCGCCCATCATGGCAGGTATGGTCAGCAGACGGCTTGCAGGTATAGATTTTTCTGTTTTTGTAATCATATGAATGTCTCCAGTTTTTATATTAATAGTTTGATCAATGCTTGTTGACCGAATTGGGTCCAGATATAAGGTAGGTGATAAATTTATGAGTCAGTTTCGCCAGTCCTCCATTAAAAATTAAATAATTTCCCTCCACGCAAACGCAGTACCACTCTTTATCAATCAGGTTTCCAGATCATTCCTGCCCCTGTTATTTCGACAAGCTGGACGATAAACTTCCCGCCCCGACAGACCAATACTGGGAAAGCTTTAACCTGTACTTAATTTCACGGACAACTAGGGACTTTCACTGATCAAGAGAGAAAGTGGGCCCAGCATCATTTCCCGGGTTTTGCCGGTTTTGATATCAAAAATGCGACATTTTCGTAAGCATATTCAGATTAACGATTGCATTCCAATCGTTTTTCTCGTGATTGTCATATACAAATTGCTATCACAACTTGAAAACAATCCACGCATGCAAAGGCAAATGAAAGTCGTCAGATGCCATGTGACCTGGCCCGCAAAACACACTCCCTGCTGACATGAATAATTCAGGCAGGGTGTGTGAAATGGCAAGGAGCCAACAAGTCCGGCATGAACTCGTTAAAAAACGGCATACAGGCATCGAATGCTGCCCGGATTGCGGTTAAAGCCCGCAATGCTATTTTTTAGGTTTAGAACCCGTTCGGGGCTGAGCGAAGTCGAAACAAGCCTGTCGAGGGATCGAAGGGATCAGCCCGAACAGTAAATGGCTTGCCAGTTACTCCAAAACTCACTCCGCACTCTGCTGCAGGTTCCACATCCGGGCGTATTTCTCGCCCTGGGCCAGCAGATCGGAATGGGTGC
>JAZKIK010000578.1:0-2454 GCA_040384925.1 Pseudomonadota bacterium
GGAACCAGTACCTCTGGCCGCTGCTGGCCACCACCAGTGAAGACATGTACCCGGTGGTGATTGGCATCAAACGCATGATTGCGGGCGGTGACTCGCAAAACGAGTGGAATGTGGTCATGGCGACTGCACTTCTGGCCATGCTGCCACCGGCTTTTGTGGTGGTGCTGATGCAGAAATGGTTTGTCAAGGGCCTTGTGGACACTGAAAAATAGCTGAAAAGAAAACAATGGCATCGATCTCCTTCAAAAACGTCATCAAACGCTACGGCGGCGGCAAAACGGCAGTGCAGGTTCTGCACGGTGTGGACGCTGAAATAAACGACCATGAATTTATTGTCATCGTCGGGCCTTCGGGCTGCGGCAAATCCACGCTGCTGCGCATGGTGGCGGGGCTGGAAGAAGTCAGCGAGGGACAGATCTGCATAGGCGGCAAGGTCGTCAATGAGCTGGAACCCTCAGAGCGCGACATCGCCATGGTGTTCCAGAACTACGCGCTGTACCCGCACATGAGTGTGTTCGACAACATGGCCTACGGCCTGAAAATCGCCAGGGTGCCGGTTGCCGAGATCAAGGCGCGGGTGGACAAGGCGGCAAAAATCCTTGAACTCGGCCATCTGCTGGACCGCAAACCACGCGCCCTGTCAGGCGGCCAGCGCCAGCGTGTGGCCATGGGCCGCGCCATCGTGCGCCAGCCGCAGGTTTTTTTGTTTGACGAACCCTTGTCAAATCTTGACGCCAAATTGCGTGTGCAGACGCGGCTGGAAATCCAGAAACTGCACCGCGAACTCGGCATCACTTCGCTGTTTGTCACTCACGATCAGGTTGAGGCGATGACCCTGGCACAGCGCATGATGGTGATGAACGCTGGCCGGATGGAGCAGTTCGGCACACCAGAGGAGGTTTACAACCGACCCGCCACAACATTTGTCGCCAGCTTCATGGGTTCTCCGCCAATGAATCTGCTTAAAAATGCGCCAAACGCCGATTTTGGCGGCCCGGCAGGCTCTATTCTGGGCATACGCCCGGAACATCTGCAGGTCGGCAGCGAAGGCACGGGCAGTTGGGCCGTGCAGGTTGATACGATTGAAATGCTGGGTGCCGAACGGCTGTTGTATTGCCGTTTTGGTGATGAATTCCTGATTGTGCGAACCGATGAAAGCCTGACTGTGGCACCCGCCCTGGGCGCAGTCATCCATCTGACACCGCGAGCTGATCGTCTGCACTGGTTTGATTCAGCAACGGGAAAGCGTATTTCTTCATGACTCCATGGCCTTACCCGCGCTGGATTGCCCACCGTGGTGCCGGCAAACTCGCGCCTGAAAACACACTGGCGGCCTTCAAGCTGGGTGCCAGCCACGGTTACCGCATGTTTGAATGCGACGTCAAGCTGAGCGCTGATGGGGTGCTTTTTCTGCTGCACGACGCCAAGCTGGAGAGAACCAGCAATGGCAAAGGTGTGGCTGGCGAAAAAACCTGGGCTGAACTGTCAGAACTTGACGCGGGTGCCTGGCATTCAATGCCATTTGCTGGCGAAAAACTCCCTGCTTTTGAGGCTATTGCACGTTATTGCCTCGACAACAGCTATTTTTTGAATGTCGAAATCAAACCAACGCCAGGTCTGGAAACCGAAACCGGCGCTGCCGTTGCCAATACAGCAGCGCTTTTGTGGAAGGACGCTGCTGTTCCGCCGCTGCTGACCTCGTTTGAAATTGAGTCCTTGCGGGCCGCCCAAACCGCTCAGCCGCAGTTGCCACGCGGCCTGTTGCTTGAAGAACTGTTCCCGGGCTGGCTGGAAACCGCACTTGAACTGGCTTGTGTCGCCATTGTCTGTGAGCACATTCTTTGGGACGAAAAAACCGTCCAGCTTGCGCAGCAAGCCGGCCTGAAAACCCTGAGTTACACCGTCAATGACCAGCTTTCAGTTCAACGCCTGCTGGATCTGGGCACCGACGGCATCATCACCGACCGGGTTGATGCTTTCAGCCCGAACAGCTGAAAACATCATTCAGCGCTGCCAGCCCCGGCCCAGCACCCAGTGGGCCAGTGCGCTGCCCAGTACCAGCACGGCATAAGTCGCCATCTTGGCATCGTTGCCAAACAGCAGCAGCCCAAACACCAGGACCGTCAGGTTTACTGCAAAAATAATAGCCAGCTGTGCCCGCCAGCTGTGCAAAGCAGGCCTTTTCCTCTTGAAAAACCGGCCCATGAACTGTGCCAGCAGCATCAACGCCAATGCAACAAAAATGGCAGGTGCGATGAAGTTGAGCAGATGGACGATGAACAGGTAGGCGGTCATGGGATTGGTTTGTGCTCAAGTGTCTTGCGCTTGCGATAAAGGAACTGCAATGACGGTCATTGACATTAACCAAGTCCACGCATCAAGTTCAATTTTATAATCGGAGGATGTCTGTCTGGGCCCTTGGGCTAAACCATCACACTGCACCGCTCGATTTGC
>JAZKIK010000579.1:0-2908 GCA_040384925.1 Pseudomonadota bacterium
AGGTCTGGCGTATTTATGAGGGCAACACCGGCCCACTGCTGCGCAGCTTTTTGACACAGCTGACCTTGCTGCCCGAATACGATGGCAGCGGCAACGCGCTGGACCACGTTGGCGATATCGTCGCACCCGTCGGCACCGACACAGCCAAGCTGTTTGGCACAGCCAGCGGCACCGACACCCTGACGCTGGACAGCAATGGTCTGGCCGGCAGCCATACCGCAACTTCGTCGGCAACGGGTGCCGGGCTTTATTCAAACCAGAAGGGTTACGACATTGTGGGCGTGGCACCACGCACCATCAACACACCGGGCAGCGCAGCCGGTGACGTGCGGATTGACAACCCGCTCGACTGGACAGACGGCACCCTCAAAATCAACGCCCTCGGCAGCATCAACTTTGGCGGCAACACCGTCAGCGGCGGTTTTGGCAGCGCGCTGGAACTGAACGCTGGCACCACCATCAGCAACGCAGGCGACCTGATGGTTGACCTGTTTGATCTGAAAGCCGGTACATGGAGCCAGGTTGGCAGCGCAGAGCCGATGTTTTACGCAGATGACTTCCGCATCAGCGGCGGCACGTATATCCGAGCGCTGGGTGGCGATGGCCTGAGCACTGCCACGGCATACCAGCTCAATGACATTTTTGGCCTGCAGGGTGTGGGTTCAGCCGGCATGCTGGACAAACATTACATTCTGGCCGACGACATTTACGCGGGCGGCACTTTCTGCTGGAACCTGTGCGGCACCAGTTATGCCGGGTTCAGGCCGATGGGTGATGGCAGCACGCCGTTTACCGGCACGTTCAACGGCAACAACTACGAAATCCGCAACCTGTTTATCAACCAGAGCTCGGGCACCAATGTGGCGCTGTTTGGCACCACCGGGGCCACCAGCCATATTCATGATTTGTACCTGGCTGATGTCGATGTGACCGGTTATGGCAATGTGGCGGCGCTGGTCGGCACCAACGCCGGTGCCATCAACAATGTTCACGTCAGCGGCTTTGTGGCGGGCCAGAGCAGCGGCGGTGCGGTGGTTGGCGGGCTGGTGGGTGCCAATAACGGCAGCATCGACAACTCGACGGCTGATGTGGAAGTCAGCGGTTTTGCACTCGTTGGTGGCCTGGTCGGCAACAATGTGACGGCCAGCATCAGCAACTCCCACGCCACTGGCAAGGTCAGCGGGGCCAGTACTGGTGTGGGCGGCCTGGTTGGCAACAACGACGCCGATTCCACGATTGCCGATTCATGGGCCAGCGCTACAGTGGACAGCACGGGCGCCAACACGGGCGGCCTGGTTGGACTGAACAGTGGCGGCATCACGCGCAGCTATGCCAGTGGTGATGTTAGCGGTGCAGCTTATCTGGGCGGCCTGGTAGGCCTGAATGCCGGTGCGATAGACAAATCCCATGCCAGCGGCATTGTTACCAGCACGGGTGGCTCGGGTGTCGGTGGTCTGGTGGGTTACAACGCTGACGGCAGCATAGAAAACAGTTATGCCAGCGGCGCAGTGGTCGCGGCCAGCAGCACTGAGGTTGGTGGGCTGGTGGGCTTGAATGAAGCCAGCATTGCCTATTCCTATGCCACCGGTCTGCTTGATGGCGGTAGCAACACCGGTGGCCTGGTTGGCCTGAACGATGGGACTGGCAGTGTCAGCAACAGCGTCTGGGACAAACAAACCACAGCGCAGGATCACAGCAGCGGTTCGGCCGACGCAGACGGCAAAACCAGCGCCGAAATGAAACAGGCCGCAACTTTCAGTGGCTGGAACATTGCCTCTGAAGGCGGCAGCAGCGCCATCTGGCGCATTTATGAAGGCCAGACCGGCCCGCTGCTGCGCAATTTCATGACCGGCCTGGTGCTGGCCGACACCACTGTTACCTACAACGCCAATACCCAGACGGGTGCCAGTACTGCCGTGGCCGGTGTGACGGGCAGCGCATCCAGTGGCCGCAACGCAGGCAGTTACAGCAGCGGGTATTACTCGGGCCAGCATGGTTATGACATCAGCGGCGGCGGATTGACCATCAACAAGGCAGATCTGGCCCTGACAGGGCTGACGACTGCCGACAGGGCTTATGACGGCACCACAGATGCCATCCTCAATGGCAGCGCACAGATCACCGCCCTGGGCAGCGATGACGTGACTTTGAGCGGCACGGCCACGGGCACATTTGCCGACAAAAACGCGGGTGTGGACAAGGCGGTGACTGTGACAGGCAACACGCTTGCCGGCATCGATGCAGGCAACTACAACTTGATCCAGCCTGCCGGCCTGAAAGCGACGATTGAACGCAAGGAGCTGACAGCCACAGCCACGGCCAGCGACAAGGTTTACACCGGCGGCACCTCTGCCAAGGCAGAACTGACCGTCACCAGCGGCCTGGTCAATGGTGAAACCCTGAGCATCCGCAACCTGGCCAGTTTTGACAGCAAGGACGTTGCCACCGCAGGGCTGGTCACTGTCAACAAGATAGGCCTTTACGACGGCGACAACGGTGGCCTGGCCTCCAATTACCGCATTGTGGCGGGCCAGACTGCCAATGCCCGCATCACCGCCAAGAACATCAGGGTCGCAGGTAAACGCGCCTACGACGGCAGCACCGACATGCAGGCCAATATATTTGGCACGGCAGGCACACTCAAAGGTGTCAACGGCGAAACCGTGCAACTGACGGGCACAGGCAGCGTCGCCAGCAAAAATGTGCTGGCAGGCACACAAACACTGAACACCAGCGGCCTGGCGCTTGCCGACGGCACCGGTCAGGCCAGCAACTACAACTTGCTGGCAGGCACTGCACGCGTATACCGCAAGGACCTGACAGCCACGGCCACCGCCAGCGACAAGGTGTACGACGGCAATAACGTCGCCAGCGCAGCCCTGACCATCACTGGCGGTCTGGTCGGCAC
>JAZKIK010000580.1:0-1908 GCA_040384925.1 Pseudomonadota bacterium
TTTCAGCCTCAACACCGGACTGGAAGAACGCGTGCGGCAACGCACTGCACAACTGCTGGTGGCCAACGAGGAACTGGCAGCTTTTTCGTACTCCGTATCGCATGACCTGCGCTCGCCGCTGAACACCATCAACGGATTCAGCAGCTTGCTGGACAAGGAAATCAGCAAAGGCGTGGTCACTGCCCGGACCAGGCACTTTTTGTCCCCCATCAGCGCGGGCGCGGTGCAGATGGGCGAGCTGATCGACGCCATGCTGCTGCTGGCACAGCTTTCGCGCACCCGTCTGCGCCGGGAAAGCGTTGACCTGAGCGCCCTGGCCAGAGATGTCTTTGAAGTGTTCCGGGAGCTCGAGCCGACCCGGCCAATGCATTTCGATATCCAGCCCGACATGTCGGTTCTGGGCGATCCGCCCCTGTTGCGCCAGGTGCTGGAAAACCTGCTGGGCAACGCCTTGAAGTTCAGCGTCCGCCAGACTGAAAGCCGCATCAGTCTTGGCAGCGCGATGGGCGAGGACGGTGAACGTGTCTACAGCATGCAGGACAACGGTGCGGGTTTTGACATGGCGCATGCGGATAAGCTCTTTGGTGCCTTCCAGCGCCTGCACTCCGCCACAGAGTTTGCAGGAACCGGCATCGGTCTGGCAACGGTGCACCGGATCGTCTCGCGCCACGGCGGCAGAGTATGGGCCGAATCAGCGCCCGGCCAGGGTGCCTGCTTCCATTTCACGCTGGGTCAGAGGGGGTCTGGAGGGTGATCCAGACGGCTGTCATACCAGCCACGGCACAATAGCCCAGGTGAACACATATCTTGCACCCACAAGCGCTGACGGCGAGCAGCCTGACTTTTCAAGCAACTCCGTCCTTGACGGCCGCAAGCTGCCTGTTCGACGGCGTCAGAGCTTTTTGCTGCAGGTTTTCGGGCTCGTGCTGGCCATGGGACTGTCGGCAGCCAGTTTCGCCTTTGACCTGCAAGGCCACAGAGGCGCACGCGGGCTGGCACCTGAAAACACCCTGACCGCCTTTGCTCTGGCCCTCAAGACCGGCGTGAGCACGCTGGAACTCGATATTGGCCTGACGGCCGATGGTGTGGTGGTCATCGCACATGACCCTTACCTGAACCCCGCCATCACACGCGATGCCAGCGGCCAGTGGCTGACAGCCAGCAAAGGCCCCTTGATCAATACCCTGACTCTGGCGCAGTTGCAGGCATTTGACGTGGGCCGCATCAACCCGGCCAGCACTTACTTCAACCAGTTCAGCAGCCAGCAGGCGCGCGACGGCGAGCACATTCCCACGCTGGCTGCGCTGTTTGATCTGGTCAAGACCCTGGGCGCAAACAAGGTCCGCTTTAATATTGAAACCAAGCTCAACCCGCTGCAAGCCGGTGACACGGCCAGCCCTGAAGTGATGACTGCTGCACTTCTCAAAGTGGTGCGAGATGCAGGTTTAAGCAAACGCGTGACGGTTCAAAGTTTTGACTGGCGCTCCCTGAAGCTGGTGCAACAACTCGAACCCGGTTTGCCCACCGCCTGTCTGACCGTGCAGTCATCCAGCAGCAACACGGCCAAAGACCCGCGCTGGATGGCAGGCCTGAAGCTTGACGACTACCCCAGCCTGCCCGACATGGTCAAGGCAGCAAACTGCAGCAGTTGGTCACCCAACAGCGGCGCGCTGACGCAAGACCAGGTCAAACAGGCCCAGGCGCTGGGTTTAAAGGTATTGCCATGGACAGTCAATTCAGCAGCCGACATGCAAAAGCTGCTCGACTGGAAGGTGGACGGCATCATCACCGACTACCCGGACAGGCTGCGTGAGGTGATGGACAAACGCGGTTTGACGCTGCCGCCCGGCCATCCATAACTTTGCTGCCTGTAACGGGGCAGGCTTTTGCAAAATACCACCAAATGTT
>JAZKIK010000580.1:1918-13269 GCA_040384925.1 Pseudomonadota bacterium
CGAAGGCTGTTCTCATACGGCAGTCTTGCAAGAGATTTCCATCGCTTTTTCAAGCTCGATTCCAGTGCCTGGATAAAACCTTTGATTTCATTGGTTTTTTTTGAATTGACCGTCCAAAGTAAAGCTGGCTTTACGCATCGTTAGGGCATTGCGTGGATTTTTTCACGGCCCATGCCCGACTGTTACATGAAGCCTGTAACTATTTGTCAGTCATGCGTTTTAAAATTCAGACATCGGCTGATGTGACTATTCACCTGATTGGCCTGCGTTTACTTTTTGTGAAAGACGATGTGATGAAACTGAACAAACTTGTTCTTGCTCTGGGTTTGTGCGCAACGGCGTTCTCTGCGTCTGCACAAACAGTCAACGCCAACATGGCCGTGTCAGCAACGATTGCTGGCTCCTGCAGCCTGATTGCCAACCCGCTGGCCTTCAGCGTTTATGACCCGCTGGCCGCAGTTGACCTGGATGTGCAAAGCACCGTGGTTTTGACCTGCAGCACAGGCGCCGGCGCATCACTGGCCATGGGTATTGGTGCCAATTCAACCGGCACTGGCGTCACGGCACAGCGCCGCATGCGTGTGGGTGCGACCACCAACTACCTGAATTATTCGATTTTCCAGCCATCAGCCACCACCGCCAGTGCAGCCTGTGCGTACACAACGGCCTGGGGTAATGGCACCACCGGTGGCGCTTCGCTGGCCATTGGTGTTGCAGCATCACCAACCGCACGTACCTACAACGTCTGTGGCCGTATCCCGACGGGCCAGTCCTCTTCCATCGGCACCTACAACGACACCGTTGTTGTAACAGTCACGCTCTGATCCCGACTGATCTGGCCCAACAAATCCAACCTAAGAAATCATCATGTTTTTGAAAAAATCACTTATCGCCGCTGCTCTGGGTTTTGCTGCTGTTGGTGCCTCTGCACAAACAACTGGCAACATCGTCGTGTCGGCCAACGTCATTGCTGCCTGTAACATCAGCGTGGCCAATCTGGCTTTCGGCAACTATGACTCGCTGGCCGGCGCACCACTGCAAGCCAGCACCACTGTGTCCGCAGCCTGCAGCCAGGGCTCGATTCCCGTGATCTCGCTGGGTGCCGGCGGCAACGCGTCTGGCGCACAACGCCGCATGAACCAGGGTGCCTCGTTTCTGAGCTACGACCTGTACAAACCAGCGACCAATCTGCCAGCAGCAGCCTGCGCCTACACCACCTCCTGGGGTGATGGTGGTGCAACCGGTACCGCATTGACCGCCACCGCAGCACCGAGCCTGGTCAGCCGCTCCTACAGCGTCTGCGGCCAGATTCCGGTCGGCCAGAATGCCGTAGTGGGTGCCTATACCGATACGGTGGTTGCCAACATCGCGTTCTGATACGGGCCGCAAGCCCCCTCATCAAAGGCCCGTACAAACGGGCCTTTTTTCATGGGCACCTTGTTTGATAATCACACGACCGACTGACCAATCAATACAACCGCCCGCACAGGACAACAATGAACCGATATCTGCAATACATTGCCGCCGCCCTGCTGTTGCTGGCTCATTCCCTTAGCCAGGCGGGTGAGTTTTCAGTTTCGCCAATACGGCTTAACCTGTCAGGCGCAGCCCGTTCCCAGCTTTTGACCATCACCAATATTGGCAGCGTACCAGCGCGTTTTCTGGTGCGGTCTGCGGGCTGGACGGTGTCTGAAACCGGCGCGGTTGAACTCTCGGGTGACGACAGGCTGGTGGTGTTTCCGGCATCATTTGTGGTGGCATCCAAGGCCAGCCAGAACATACGCGTAGGCACAGACCAGGCCGCCACTGACACAGAACAGACCTGGCGCATCGTGCTTGAAGAACTGCCAAACCCCGACGCACCCAGCGGCGTGGGTACCACCATCAATGTGCTTTCAGTGCTTAGCGTGCCGGTTTTCATGCCGCCGGTGGCAGCCCGCAAATCCATGGAACTGGCCCTGCAGTCAGTTGCAGGCGTCACAGCTACGGTGGCGATTTCAAACAAGGGCAATGCCCACGAGATGGTTTCGGCCGTTTCTGTCACCGCCCTGCGTGGTGAAGAAGTCGCAGCCCAGGCCCAGATGGAAGGCTGGTACCTGCTGCCGGGCAAACGCCGTGTGCTGAACCTGAAAACTGACAAAAAGAGCTGGTGCGCGCCAGACATCACAAGTTTCGACCTGCGCGCCTCAGACCGCGACGGCCAGACGCTGGTTCAGCAAAAAGTGGATGCGCGTGAGGTCTGTCGCTGATTTTTGTTCCACACCTGGCGCGGCTGGTTGAAGCGCGAGCTTGATGCGTACTGCGTTGTCTCTGGCTGTGGCCATGGCCTGCTTGCTGCATGCCAGACCCGGCATCAGCCAGATACCCACAGCCCCGCCACCAAGCACCCAGCCAGACGCCGAGTTCCAGCGGCTACTGGTCCCCTTGACCGTCAACGGCACGGCCCGCGAGCCCATCGTGGCCTTGATCAAGGGTGCCGATATCTGGATGTCAATTGCCGACCTGGAAGCCGTTGGCCTGCTGCCGGGGCGCATCAGCCCGGATCTGATCCGCAAGCTTCGTGGTACGCCCCATGTCCGGCTGGCCGATACTTCGGCCTTGCTGACCCACAATTTTGACCCGGCCGATCTGACCCTGACAGTTGATTTGAAAGCTGATGCCATGCGCGTCAACAGCATTGGGTTTGCCGATGCCAAAAGCCCCGTCCAGCCGGCCAGCAGCTATGCAAATTCAGCCTACATCAACTACGCACTGGCCGGAGCTGACCAGGGCCGGCCATCACTGTCACTGGAGGCCACAGGCAGCATGCGCGGCCACACGCTGCAAGGCTTTTTTACACGTGACAGCGAAGGCCGCAGCTATCGTGGTGCCGTGTCCCTGAGCCTCAATGACGAGCCAGGCAAACGCCAGCTGATTCTTGGCGACAGCCTGTGGACGGGCACCGGCCTGCTCGGCAGCGTGCCGGTAGGCGGCGTGACCTTGCAGTCATTTTTTGGTTTTGAGCCCGGTTTCATTTCCACCCCCACACTCGATTTGCGCGGTTATGCGGCCACCCCTTCCACTGTGGATGTGCTGGTCAATGGCACGCTGGTCGGGCAGCGGCAGATTCCGGCTGGGCCATTTGAGCTGGGCAGCATTCTGGCCCAGGCCGGTCAAAACAATGTCAGCGCCGTGGTGCGCGACGCGTTTGGCCGCGAAACCACCATCAGCGGCAACAGCCTGTACGGCTCGCCCGTGCTTTTAAGCCCTGGCCTGTCGACCTATTCGGTTTCTGCAGGTCGTTTGCGGCAAGACCGTGCAGGCCTGGGCCCGGCCTATGGCGAACAAGTGGTAATGGCGCAGGCATCTCTGGGCCTGGCCAATTCACTTACCGTTGGTGCCGGGGTTCAGGCCTCGCGTGATCTGCGGGCCCTGTCTGGCCAGTTGGCCACCACTGGAGACTGGGGCGAACTGGGCACCCAGCTCGCGCGCAGCCATTCCGGCGCGGGTGAGGGCATGGCGCTTTCCCTGTCGTATCGGCTCAGCACACCAGTCTGGGGCCTGGGCGCAGCATTTGCAAAACGGCAGCGCAATTTTGCAGAGCTGTCATCACCCACCCTGCTGGCTGACCGCGTTCTGCAATCAGGCGAATTCAGCATTGGCCGCCGCTTTTTTGCGGTGGACTGGGGTTTGCGGCTAACTGCCACCAGCAACGCACTCAGCCAGTCCACCCGGCGACTGTCGCTGACTGCCACACGGCGCTGGAACGAACGCCTTTTTACCGTGGTGGAACTGGCCCGCTCGACCGGGCAGTTTGCCGACACCTCGCTTTTTTTGCTGGCCTCGTATGCACTTGATACTTCGCACACCGTGTCGCTTTCCACCAGCCGGGCCTCGGGCCAGTCATCCAGCACACTTGAGCTGTCGCAAACACCACAGCAAGCGCTGAGCACCGGCTACCGTCTGTCCAACAGCTGGGCCACCGACGGCAGCCAGCGCCAGTTTGCACAAGTCAGCCGCGACACCCGGTTTGGCGACTTCCAGCTGCAGGCCAGCCACGCTGCCGGCCAGTCACAGTACAGCTGGCGCGCCGCTGGTGCGCTGGCGCTGATAGACGGCGTGGCCGCAGCCACCACACCGATACGCGATGCCTTTGCGCTGGTGCGGGTGCCAGGCGCACCCCAGGTGCCAGTGCTGGTGGAGGGCCGCTTTGCCGGCCAGACCAATGACAGCGGCGTGCTGCTGGTGCCCGCGCTGGGTTCGTATTCACGCCAGCGTATCAGCATAGATACCGAAGCGCTGCCGCTTGACTACGAAGTTGGCGAGGTTGAAAGGCGCGTCAGCCCACCCCTGCGCGGCGGCGAAGTCGTGAAGTTTGACGTCAAGGTCTACCGCGCCAGCACCGGGCGTTTGCTGGAGCCCGGCGGCAAACCGGTTGCCAGCGCCGTCATCGTACTGGGTGACGGGCGGCGTGTTTCAACCGGCACAGTCGGTGACTTTGTCGTTGAGGGCGACCCACCCCAGGGTGAAGCCAGGGTTGAACGCCCAGGCCAGTCAGCCAGCCCCTGCCGTGTGCGTTTTGCAGCACTGACAGGCCGCCCCGCTACCGTACAGCGCCTGGGTGAACTACGATGCGAACCATGAAGTCCCCCGCCAGCAAACTTTTTTCACACCTGTTTTTTCGCCTGGTGCTGGCCACAGGCTTCATGCTGTCTGCAGGCTCCGCCCAGGCCCAGTTGCTGCTGAGCTGCAATATAGCCAGCGCACCACCGATGGCCTTTGGCGGCTACAACCCCCTGCTTTTTGCCAACCATGACGCACAAACCAGCATGAACGTGCGCTGCACCGGCCTGGGCATTGCCATACTGCGCATCAGCATGGGCACCGGCCTGGCAGGCACCGTCGGTGCAAGAGTCATGCAACGCAACGGCGTTTACCTGCCCTACGGCCTGTACACCAACAGCGGCCGTACCACCACCTGGGGCGACGGCACGGCAGGCACAACAGTCGTGCAGCGGCTGGTATTTACAGGCACGGACTTCAGCCTGCCAATTTATGGCCGCATCCCGCAACGGCAGAACGTTCCGGTCGGTTTGTATACCGACAATGTGACTATTCGGCTGGACTTTTAAGCGCTTTTACCCGTTGTTACCCGCTTTTGCCCGGATTGGCCGCCACGGTTTTGCAGCGTGCGAAAGCGGCCCGCAGCGCTTGCCTGCAAAATCCCTTACCTTGTCTTGCCCGCTGAACGGACTCTTTTCATGCCCCGCATCCTCTACTTTTTCGCGCTCTGCAACCTGGTCATCGGCAGCGGTGCCTTCGTTCTGGGCGGTATTCTGCAGCCCATGAGTGTGGCCCTGGGCATCAGCGTGGCCGCAGCCGGGCAGGTCATGACGGCCTATGCAATTGCCACCGCCGTCCTGGCCCCCACGCTGATCATCATCACCGCCCGCTGGCCCAGAAAACGTGCGATTCAACTCGCCCTGCTGCTGTTTACCGCAGGCTGCCTGCTGTCTGCACTGGCTCCCGGCCTGATAGTGCTTTTGCTCGGCCGCGTCCTGATGGGTGCCGGTGCCATGTTCACCGCCGCAGCCTCAGCGCTGGCCGTCAGCATGGTTGCACCCGCGCAGCGCGGCCGGGCGCTGTCTATCACCTTTCTGGGCATGAGCATAAGTTACGCCGTAGGTCTACCCATAGGTGCCTGGCTGGGATTTGAATATGGCTGGCGCGTACCGGTCTGGCTCTCAGCCGCCGCCAGCCTGGCAGCGCTGCTGGCAGCCAGCTGGCTGATACCCGGCCAGTTCGCGAGCAGTGGCGGCAACAGCAATGGTTTTGCCGGGTTCAGCGCCGCTGCACGCCAGGGCGCGGTGTTGCGCGTCTGGCTGCGCACCCTGCTTTATTTTGTCGCTATCTTCAGCGTGTTTGCCTATGTAGGCCCGGTACTGCAGACGCTCAACCCCATGAGCCCGGCGCATCTTTCAATGACCCTGGCCGTGTTTGGCCTGGCCGGTGTTGGCGGCACCCTGATGGGCGGCTGGGCCAACGACAGGTTTGGCTCCATCCGCTCCATGCGTGTACAACTGGCCGTACTGGTCGCCATGATGGCCGTGCTGCCCCTGACCAGCGGCCACCTGCCCGCCACCCTGGCTGTTCTGGTCGCCTGGGGCATAGCCGGTTTTGGCCTGATGCCCCCCCAACAAAGCCGCCTCGCCAGCCTGTCACCCGCACAGGCACCACTTCTGCTTAGCCTGAACGGCTCCATGCTTTACATAGGCACTGCGTTGGGAGCGGTCATCAGCGGCGCCCTGATAGACAAGGTGGGTTTTGCGCATCTGGGCTGGGTGGGTGTGCCGTTTGGATTGCTGGCTTTGCTGACGCTGGGGTTTGATCGGATGGGAGTTGCAGCGGCACCCGCCAGGGCAGCTTGATGCTCGATTCAAGCTGTTACCCGGAAAAATGTGGTAAATAATCATGGCAAGCAGACAGGAGTCGTGATGGAAAACAAGTGGAAAAGCGCAATTGCACTGAAAGACAGCCTGGGAGCGACTGCAACAGGCACCCTGGCCTCGGCCCAGCAGCTTGCCCTGCAGGCGGGCGGCTTGGCAGCACAGACCGGCGACCGGGCCTGGAACGCTGGCAAGGCTGCTGGCAGCGCGATTGGCGAAAAAGCCAGCGAAGCGGCGCTGAAGGCGCGGGCGCTGTCTGTTGATGCATCGCTGGAAATCAAAAGCATGGCGGAACGCATCGGCCCCATCAGTGACCAGGCCTGGAACGCTGGCAAGGCTGCAGGCAGCGCGATTGGCGAAAAGGCCGGCGAGGCGGCGTTGAAGGCACGGGCGCTGTCTGTTGATGCCTCGCTGGAGATCAAAAACATGGCGGAGCGGATTGTTCCCATGGTCACCGAGACTGCAGGACAGGCTTCGCAGCATGCCCGACAGCTGTCTTCAAAGGCGGCAGACGGTGTCAAGGTGCTGGGCGAACACGCAGCCACAGGTCTTCGCAAGCTTGACGAAAACCATGAAGCCATCGCCGAACGTGTTGAAAACGTCTCAATGGCCGCTGGAATCGCCTCCGGTGCCGCCGCTGCCGTCGCCTTTGTGGCAGCGCCCAGCGGACTTGCAGCCGCAGGCGTGGCGGTGGGCGTTACCAGCGCGCCATTGATGGTTGCAGCAGTTCCCGTGCTGGGCGCGGTTGCTACAGTGGCCGGGGCTGTGTCGGGTGGAGCCTACTTTTATTCAAAGTGGAAACGTGGGCGGAAAGAGCAGGATGCTCTCCAAGAAACTGCCTCACAAACTGAGATGCCGCAAAAATTCAAGTAACTCCAATCCAGCATAAACAATCATGAAACTGATACTTGCAACAGACGATCAGGAACAATTCACAGCTGTTGGCGAATTGCTGCATGCACACGGAATTCCAGTGCATGAGCCAGCAAAGCATTCAGATATGCCGGGTTTTCGTGTAGGGGCAAACGTACGTTCTTTGTATGTCTGGCTTGACCACCAGTTTGAAGATGCTGTCAATTTGTTGCGTGACCCCGAAAACTATGTTGTAAAACATCCTGTGAACTGGGACGAGTTCGACGGCGTGCAAAACAAAGTTGCTGAGCAAATGGCAAAGGTTGCGGACAAAGGTAACGAATTGATGATCAACCTGCTTGTAGGCATTGCAGCAATTGCTCTGCTGGGTTTTGGTGCCTATCGAATATATTTCACATGGAACAAGAGTTCGCAAGCTCAAAATTGAACTTCCTCTCCTACCATCAATCAGCCACCCATGCACCGCCTCGCCCTCATCCTCATGATCCTGCTGCTGCCCCTGCGCGGCTGGGCTGGGGATGCCATGGCTATCGGCATGGCGGCTGGGCAGTTGACTGCCCAGTTGCAGGCTGTGCAGAAAAAACCGGCTTCCGTTGCAGCTCAAAGCACGCCTGTTCATGCCCATGAGCCCAATGTAGCAGCCCATGCTCATTCAGAGAACGCGGACTCTCATGCCCTGAGCAGCGCCGAGCCAGTTGCCAAAGCGCAAACCATGCATGACTGCGGCGACATGCAGGCCGGCTTGCCTGACGAAATGGCTGACCATGGCAACAGCAGCATGGATTGCGGCAACTGCCCTTCCTGCCAGGCCTGTCACACAGTGGCGCTGTCGGTGCCTGCCGAAAAATCCATTGCCATCCTCAACCCTGCGGCGCTAGCTGACGCCGCTGCCCAGACCTTTGCCAGTGCCGACGCTGCACTGAGCCAAAAACCACCGATTTCCTGAAACCCAGGCCCAAACTGGGTCTGTACTTTGCCTCCGGCGGGCTGCCTTGCAGCTCGTGCCCGGATTTGTTGCGGCTTTTCAGTCGCCTTGCATAGTTTTCAGGAGATTTTTTGTGACTCATTTCTTTTATTCAAGCCGTGTTGCCTGGCCTTCCATCGCCTGTCTGCTGCTAGTGGCAGTTCCGGTTTATGCCCAGACTGGTGCCAGTCCAAGGCCTGCGTCAGTTGCCAGTACACCTGTTGCGCACCCTGCATTCAGCTCGGTTCTTGACACCTACCAGCCCTATACAGAAGAAAAAACCGCCAACTGGCAGCAGGCCAATGACAACACGGCGCGTATTGGCGGCTGGCGCGCTTATGCAAGGGAGGTGGCTGAGCCCTCCCCTGCAATGTTGCCAGCGCCTGCCACTTCACCTGCCAAACCGTGAAGGCAGCAACCATGAAGACAATTTTCAGATCAAGTGTGCTGGCAGCCGCTGCCCTGGTGCTGGCGGGCTGTGCGTCGGTCAATATTGACCAGACGCTTGATGAAACCAATACGGCAACGCAGGATTTCACCCAGGGCAAGCTGGAACTGAGCCGCAGCGCGCAGCAGCGCGAGGCACGGGCAAAACTGAGCGCTGAACTGCTGGCCCAGCCGCTGGACATGAATGCTGCCGTGCAACTGGCCCTTGCCAACAGCCCTGCCGTGCAAACGCTGCTGGCCCAAGGCTGGGCTGACATGGCGCAGGCAGATCGGGGCGCGCGCATCGCCAACCCGGTGTTTACTTTTGAGCGCATGCGTCTGGGCGACGAGCTTGAAATTGGCCGGCTGCTGTCATTTGGCCTGCTGGACTTGTTGAGCTTGCCGCAAAAACGCGCCATCAGCAGCAGCCAGGTCGCGCAGGCGCGTGTCCAGCTCAGCGCCAATGTGATTGAACAGCTCACACAAACTCGCCAGGCCTGGGTGCGGGCGGTGGCGGCGCAGCAGGCGCTTGAGTATGCGCGGCAGGTCAATACCTCGGCGCAGGCCAGTGCCGAGCTGGCCAAACGCATGCAACAGGTGGGTAACTTCAACAAACTGCAGCGTATGCGCCAGCAGGTTTTTTATGCAGACGCCACGGCGCAACTGGCCGCCAGCCAGCACGCCGCCACAGCCAGCCGTGAAGAACTGACCCGCCTGCTGGGCCTGACTGACGGGCAGGCAATGCAGCTCAAGCTGCCAGATCGCCTGCCCGAGCTGCCCAAAGAGCCGCGTCAGCCACAAAACATCAGCAGCCGTGCCAGCGACCAGCGGCTGGATGTGCTGATGGCGCGCCAGCAACTGGATGCGGCGGGCAAATCACAGGGTTTGAACCTGCTGACCAGCCTGGTCGATGTAGAACTGGGCCTGCGCCACGATACAGTGTTTGACAACGCGGCAGCCAGCAAAAGCAACAAAAAGGGCTTTGAGCTGGGCATCAGGCTGCCGATTTTTGACTGGGGCGCGGCCAGCCGCGATGTGATGAACGCACAGTCGCTGGCCGCAGCCAGCCGTTACGAAAGCACGGTGCGCAGCGCGTCCTCACAGTTGCGTGAGAGTTATTCGGCCTACCGCACGGCCTATGACCTGGCGCGCCACTACCAGGGCGAGATCGTGCCGCTGCGCAAAGCCATGGCAGAAGAAAACGTGTTGCGCTACAACGGCATGCTGATTGGCGTGTTTGAGCTGCTGGCCGACAACCGTGAGCAGATCAACAGCGTCATTGCCGCCATCAAGTCGTTTGAGCAGTTCTGGCTGGCTGATGCGGCGCTTGCTGCTTCCATGACAGGCAAACCTGTCAATACCATGATGGCTGCGCCCGCAACCAACGGCGGCGAGGCTGCGGCCCACTAAGAAAAAGAACAAACCATGACCAATCGAAGAAACTTTTTAGCCGGCGCAGGCGCTTTGACCACCGCCGTAGCTGCCGCAACCGTCAGCCGTGTAGCGATGGCCGCCCTGCCCGAGCCAGTGCTGCAAACCAAACCCGACACCATGCCGCCGCTGGTGCCTGAAACCGGTCGGCCGTACAAGCCCGTAGTGACGCTCAATGGCTGGACCTTGCCCTGGCGCATGAACAATGGCGTCAAGGAGTTCCACCTGGTGGCTGAACCCGTGGTGCGCGAGATGTCGCCGGGTTTCAAGGCGCATTTGTGGGGTTACAACGGCCAGTCGCCCGGCCCGACGATTGAGGTGGTCGAGGGGGACAGGGTGCGCATTTTTGTCACCAACAAGCTGCCTGAACATACCAGTGTGCACTGGCATGGCCAGCGATTGCCCAACGGCATGGATGGTGTGTCTGGCCTGACGCAGCCTGCCATTCCGGTCGGCAAAACCTTTGTTTATGAGTTTATGGCGCGCCGCCCTGGCACCTTTATGTACCACCCCCATGCTGACGAAATGACGCAGATGGCCATGGGCATGATGGGTTTCTGGATAACCCATCCCAAGTCCAGACACCCGATGATTGATGAAGTTGACCGGGATTTTGTGTTTTTGCTCAATGCCTACGACATTGACCCCGGTGCCTACACACCCAAAATCATGACCATGCTGGACTTCAATATCTGGAGCTGGAACAGCCGCGTTTTCCCCGGTATTGACCCGCTGGTGGTCCGAAAAAACGACAAGGTGCGTATTCGTATTGGCAACCTGACCATGACCAACCACCCGATTCATATCCACGGCCATGAATTTGTCGTCACCGGCACCGACGGCGGCCCCACACCCAAAACCAGCCGCTGGCCGGAGGTGACCACTGACATTGCCGTGGGCCAGATGCGGCAGCTTGAGTTTCTGGCCGATGAAGAAGGCGACTGGGCTTTTCACTGCCACAAAAGCCACCACACCATGAACGCCATGGGCCACGATGTACCAACCCTCATAGGTGTTGACCACCGCAAAATCGTACGCGACATCACCAATGTGATCCCCGACTACATGGTGATGGGCGAACGCGGCATGGCCGACATGGCTGAAATGGACATGCCGCTGCCCGACAACACCGCAAAAATGATGACCGGTGAAGGCCCGTTTGGCAGCGTGGAAATGGGCGGCATGTTCAGCATGCTCAAGGTGCGCAAGGACCAGAAACCCGGCGACTACAA
>JAZKIK010000581.1:0-2204 GCA_040384925.1 Pseudomonadota bacterium
CAAACCGGTGGAGGCTTTTTTTGAGCCCTTCATCAGCTTTGCACGTTATCTGCCAGCTTCGGCCTTTATTCCCTTGCTGATTTTGTGGGCCGGCATTGGCGAGGCGCAAAAACTGTCTGTTATTTTTATCGGCTCGTTTTTCCAGCTGGTGCTGATGGTGGCCGTCAGTGTGGGCAATACCCGGCGTGACCTGGTTGAAGCCGCGTACACCCTGGGCGCGGGTGACCGGGGCATCGTCACCAGGGTGCTGCTGCCCAGTGCCGCACCCGAAATTGCCGAAACCCTGCGTATGGTGCTGGGTTGGGCCTGGACTTATGTGATTGTGGCCGAGCTGATTGGTGCCTCCAGCGGCATTGGCCACATGATTACCGACAGCCAGGCCTTGCTTGCTACCGACCAGATCATCTTTGGCATCATTGTGATTGGTGTATTTGGCTTGGTGACTGACCTGGCTTTCAAAGCAATAAATCGCAAACTTTTCCCATGGGCCAGTCTATGAATGCAGCCCCCATCCTCGAAGTCTCGCAACTCTCCAAAACCTTCACAACAAACACCGGCGCGCAAACTGTCGCCCTGCAAGCCACCGATTTGACAGTTGCCGAAAACGACTTCATCACCATCCTGGGCCCCTCGGGCTGCGGCAAATCGACCTTGCTACGCATGGTGGCCGGGCTGGACACGCCCAGCAGCGGCCGCATAAAGCTGGACGGCCAGCCCATCACCGGGCCGGGGGCAGACCGCGGCATGGTGTTTCAGAGTTACACCCTGTTCCCCTGGCTCACGATTTTGCAGAACGTGTGTTTTGGCCTGCGTGAAAAAGGCCTGCCGCTTGCGCAGCAGCGTGAGATTGCGCAGCAGTTCATCAAAAAAGTCGGGCTGACGGGTTTTGAAAACCACTTTCCCAAACAGCTCTCAGGTGGCATGCAGCAGCGCACGGCGCTGGCCCGGGCGCTTGCCAACAACCCGCGCATTTTGCTGATGGACGAACCGTTTGGCGCACTTGACCACCAGACCCGCGAGCTGATGCAGGAGTTGCTGCAAGGCATCTGGGAGGCCGAACAGAAGACCGTGCTGTTTGTAACCCACGACATTGACGAAGCCATCTTCATGGGCAACCGTGTGATGGTGATGAGCGCCCGGCCTGGCCGCATCAAATGCGACATTGCCGTGCCGCTGCTTCATCCGCGTCACTATTCGGTCAAGACAACGCCGGTTTTTACCGAACTGAAAGCACGGCTGACCGAAGAAATCCGCATGGAAGTTCATCGCGCGGCGGGCCTGCAGGCTGCGGCGGCAGCCTGATATGAGGCTGTTTACAGGCCCAGCCGCAGGCCCATTACGGCGGCCAGCACCAGTGCGGCGATAAAAACCGTCTCACCAAGCAGCATCACCACCGGCATCCAGCCCAGCTTGAGCAAATCCTCAAAACTGGTCCTGATGCCGACAGCGGCGATGGCCGTCACCAGCAGCCAGCGTGAGGTATCGCCTGCAGCCTTGACCATTAAAGGCGTGAAGGCCCCTATGCTGGCCAGCAGCACCAGCACAATAAAAGCCAGCAGAAAACCGGGCACCAGCGGCACATCTTCATCCACAACCCTGGCGTCGGGGTGATTGCGATAGGCAAGAGCAATCAGCAGCACAATGGGCATCAGCAGCATCACACGAAAAAGCTTGACCACGGTTGCCGTGTCTCCAACCTCCGGGCCCAACATCATGCCCGCAGCCACCACCTGGGCCACATCATGAATGGTGCCGCCCAGAAAAATACCGCCCTGTGCAGGTGCCAGGCTCAGGAGCTTGAGCAAAAAGGGATAAAAAATCATGCTCAAGGTCGAAAGCACGGTGACGCCCACTACTGTCAGCAGGGTGAATCGTTCGTTGTCCCTGGTTTGCGGCAATACCGAGGAAATGGCCAGTGCGGCAGAAGCACCACAAATGGCTACCGCCCCACCGGACAGCACGCCTTCTTCACGCGAGCGCTTCAACCATCTGGCCAGCAACAGGCCAAACGCTATGGTCAGGGCGACGGCAAGCACCAGCACCAGTGCGGTTTCAACACCGAGTTTGGCCACCTGAGTCAAGGTGATGCGCGCCCCCAGCAGTGCCACGCCTATACGCAGCAGGGTACGGCCACAAAAATCAACCCCTGTCTTGACACCGGGACTGCTGTTGAGAAAGTGAAAGGCCAGACCGATCAGCAGTGC
>JAZKIK010000581.1:2304-29704 GCA_040384925.1 Pseudomonadota bacterium
AAAAATGGACACGGGGCTGGCCGCCTGAAATCTGTTTGTTTATGCGAAAAACGTTTTTGATAAAGCGTTTTCAGCGTTTGTGCACGTTATTTGCATATGCTAGTATTATCAACTTGTATATACAAGTTGATGCACCTTGATGATGCTGCATCGCTGATTTTCAGTGCACGGCAGGTGCATGCATCCAGGTCAAGAGTTTTCGTTTCAGTTTTTCAGGCGCTCCTACGTCACCTTTACCGGAGATCACATGAACATTCGCAAAATTCTGGCCCTGTCCGCTCTGGCGCTGGCCACACTCACGCCACTGGCCTCGCAGGCCCAGCAGGCGCTACGTGTGGGGTCCAAAAACTTCACGGAACAATTTGTGCTGGCCGAAATCTATGCCCAGGCGCTGGAAGCTGCAGGCATCAAAACCGAGAAAAAACTCAATCTTGGCGGTACGCTGATTGCGCAAAAAGCCCTGGAAGAAAAGCAGATTGACTTTTACCCCGAATACACCGGCACCATGTTGCTGGCCGTGCTGAAGCAGGACCCTCTGACCGACCCCAAGGCGGTTTACGACAAGGTAAAAGACGCTTATGCCAAGATGGGTCTGGTGGTGCTGAACCAGTCCAACCTGAACAATGGTTACGTGATGGTGGTGCGCGCTGAAACGGCTCAGAAATACAAACTCGAAACCCTGTCGGACCTGACCAAGGTTGCCAAGGAACTGAAAATTGGTGCCGGCCCGGAGTTTCGTGACCGCAAGGATGGCCTGCCCGGCCTGAAAGCCAAATACGACATGGTGTTTGGTGAAGACCTGCAAATGGCCATTGGCCTGCGTTACCAGGCTTTGAAAAACGACCAGATCCAGGTCGTCAATGGCTACGCAACAGACGGCATGATCAGCGCCCTCAAACTCAAACGCCTGCGGGACGACAAAAGCCTGTGGCCACCGTATTTTGTGGTGCCTGTGATCCGCAAGGAAGTGCTGGACGCCAACCCCAAAATTGGCGAGGTACTGAACAAGGTCAGCACCCTGCTTGACGAAAACACCATGGCCCAGATGAATCTGCAGGTGGATGGCGAAAAACTGGAGCCCAAGGATGTGGCTCGTGACTTTCTGAAAAGCAAGGGCCTGGTCAAATAAACCCGAGCCGGCTTCATGAGCATTGAACTTGGCGACAACTGGGTCACGATCACTGACCTGGTGCGCGTGGCCAGAAAAAACGAGTTGGTCAAGCTGTCCCTGGCTGCGCGGCAAAAGGTGCTTGCAGCCCGCACGCTGGTGCTGCAACTGGCAGCTTCGGGCCAGCCCATTTATGGTTTGAACTCGGCTTTGGGTGCCAATACCGGTGCCGTCCTGGCAGGTGATGATCTTGAAGCCTACCAGCGCCGTGCAGTGCGGGCCAGGGCTGTGGCGGTTGGGCCTGCTTATGACACAGCCTCGGTGCGGGCCATGCAGTTTGCACGTATTGCCGGCATGGCACGTGGTGGTTCGGGTGTTTCACCTGAAGTGCTGGACGCCTGCGTGGACCTGCTCAATCACCAGGTTCATCCTGTGGTGCCACGTTTTGGCTCGATTGCCGTGGCAGACCTGCCGCAACTCTCACATCTGGCCCTGCCGCTGTTTGGTGAAGGCAGGGCTGAAGTCGGTGGTGTGGTCATGAATGCCAGCGCCGCGCTTGAACAAGCGGGACTCAAACCCGTGAAGCTGGGCGCCAAGGATGGCCTGGCGCTGATCAGTTCCAACGCAGCCACCACAGCCCGTGCGGCGCTGGTGCTGTATGAGGTGGCATCGGTGCTCAGGGCCTGGCTGGCGGCTGTTGCACTTGGCTTTGAGGGTTTCAGATCAAATCTTTCGCCCATCCACCCGGCTGCCCTTGCCGCACGCCCTGCCACTGGCCAGATTGAGGTGGCAGAGCAACTCAGGCAGCTTTTGAAGGGCAGCACCCTGCTGCAGTCAGGCGCGGCGCGTCGTGTGCAGGACCCGGTATCCATGCGCGTGGTAGCCCAGGTGCATGGCGCGGTGCAAGGCATGGTGGACACGGCCAGGCAGCAGGTGGAAATCGAGCTGAACAGCGCTGCCGACAGCCCGCTGGTGCTGGCAGACGAGGGTGTGATGTTGTCCAACGGCAACTTTCACATTCCAGCACTGGCGCTGGCGCTGGACGCCTGTGCAATCGCGCTGGCACAGGCATCGAGCATGTCGGTGGCACGTTGCCAGCGTTTCATGACACCGGCCTTGACCGGCCTGCCTTTGCAGCTCACACGCCATGGCCCGGCGCATTCTGGTTTTGCCACAGTCCAGAAAACCCTGACTGCGCTGTGGGCCGAGATACGCCTGCGCGCCAACCCCGGCTCGCTGGACTACATGCCAGTGTCCGAAGGACTGGAAGACCATGCCTGCATGGCTTTTGGCGTAGCTGAAAAATTGTGTGAGCTGCTGGAACGTGTGCGTTACCTGATCGCCATTGAGCTGCTGATTTCTGCGCAGGCCGTGGACCTGCGCGGCCTGGCTGAAGCCGACCTGGGCGAAGGCACACGCGCCACCTACAGACAGCTCAGGGCCATCATCCCCATGCTTGATGAAGACCGCCCGCTCGGGCCGGACATAGACTGTGTACAGATGGCCGTGGCAGCGGGCCTGTTTGACTTCAGCTCTCCAACTGCCGAAACCAGGGCGACTGTGCCATGAAGTGGTTTCTTCGAAACTGGACGGATGTGGCACTGGCGCTTTGGCAGCACATCGCCTTTTCGCTGACCGCGCTGACGATTGCGTTTGCCGTGTCGCTCGTCATAGGCATAGTCGCTGCGCGGCGTGAAAAGCTTTACGCCGCAGTGATGACCGTGTCAGGCATTCTGTACACCATACCCACGCTGGCTTTTCTGGCCTTTCTGATTCCTGTGGTCGGGCTGGGTCGCAGCAACGCCATTATTACCATGGTGGCGTTTTCATTGATGATTCTGATACGCAGTGTGGCCACCGGCATCCGTGAAGTTCCGGCAGATGTGATTGATGCCGCGCGCGGCATGGGTATGAACCCCGGCCAGATCATGCGTCGTATTGAACTGCCGCTGGCCTTGCCGCTGATTGTGTCGGGCCTGCGTGTGTCAGCCGTGACCGTGATCAGTGTGACGGTGGTGGCCGCCTACGTCAATGCAGGCGGGCTGGGCACGCTGATTTTCAACGGCATTGCCAGTGACCACCCGGCCAAGATCTGGGCCGGTGCGCTGACGGTTTGTGTGCTGGCTGTAATGGTGGATCTGCTGCTGGCCCTGGCCGAGAAAAAACTCAGAAACCGGCATGGGAGTTGACCATGTTGCTTGACGCCTGGAACTACATACTGACCCATCCTGCCCAGTTCTGGCGTGCGCTGGGGGTTCACATCACGCTGTCTGCGTCGGCACTGTCCATCGCGGCACTGATCTGCATTCCTCTGGGCATTACGCTTGCCAGGCGCAACAGCCTGTCGCTGGCAGTGGTCAATGTGGCCAATGTAGGCCGTACCCTGCCTTCGCTGGCCGTGCTGGCACTGGTCATGCCGCTGCTGGGCACCGGGTTTGCGCCAGCCCTTTTTGCCCTGACCCTGATTGCGCTGCCGCCCATCCTTACCCACACCATCACCGCCATGCGTGGTGTGGATGCTGATGCTGTGGACGCCGCAATTGGCATGGGCATGACACGCCGCAGCCTGCTCTGGCAAGTCGAGTTGCCCATGGCCTTGCCGGTGATATTTGCGGGTTTGCGTACTGCGGCGGTACAGGTGATCTCAGGTGCCGTGCTGGCTGCCTTTATTGGTGGCGGCGGACTGGGTGACTTCATTACCGCCGGCATTGCGATGATGGCCGTGCCGCAATTGCTGGTAGGCGCTGTGCCGGTGACCCTGCTGGCGCTGGGAACCGACTTTCTTTTTGGCGCACTGCAGCGCCGCTTGACTCCGCAGGGACTGAAACCAACATGATCGTTCTTGACCAGCTGAGCAAAAAATTTGGAAACAATGCGCAGTCAGCGCTTGATGGCCTGTCCCTGACCATCAACACGGGTGAAATCTGCGTGCTGATTGGCCCCTCGGGCTGCGGCAAGACCACCACCATGCGCATGATCAACCGCATGGTCGAGCCTGACTCAGGCCGGATTGAAGTCGGTGGACGCGACGTGTCCAAAATTGATGCCGTCGAGCTGCGCCGCTCGATTGGCTACGTGATTCAGCAGGTAGGCCTTTTCCCGCACATGACGATTGGTGAAAATATTGCCACCGTACCCAAAATGCTGGGTTGGAGCGCATCGCGTATCACCACGCGGGTGGACGAATTGCTGGCCACGGTTCGCATGGAGCCCGCCATGTATCGCAACCGTTTTCCGCGCGAGCTGTCAGGCGGGCAAAAACAGCGTGTCGGCGTAGCCCGCGCCCTGGCTGCCGACCCGCCGGTGATGCTGATGGATGAACCGTTTGGTGCCATTGACCCCATCACCCGCAGCCTGCTGCAGGACGAGTTTTTGCGTATCCTGCGCGAACTGGGCAAAACCATTGTGTTTGTCACCCACGACATTGATGAAGCCATTCGCATGGGTTCACGCATTGCCATACTGCGTGCCGGCAAGCTGGTGCAGTACGACACACCCGAACGCATTCTGGCCCAGCCAGCAGATTCATTTGTCGAAGCGTTTGTAGGCGGTGACCGTTCCCTGAAACGGCTGGCACTGCTGACAACAGGCGCTTACATGCAGGCCATCGAAACCGGCAAAACCACTGAGGGATTGCCGCTTGTTCCAGGCACCGCAGCGCTGCGTGACGAGCTTTCAGCCATGCTGGCAGCGGGCAGCAGCGAAGCCTGCATTACAGACACCAGCGGACAAATTATTGGACAGGTCACGCTGGACGCCATACGGCAGGCGGCCAGCGCGACCAAGACCTGATCGGTCAGCGACCCTTTATTTCTGCCTGATCCGCAAAACACTGCACAAACCTGCAAGCGCCGCAAAACCGGACGCCAGCCACAAGGCCACCAGCGGTCCCTGGCTGTCATGCGGGTCAAAAATGCCAAAAATCACGGCCAGCAATACCGCACCCAGCGTTTGGCCGGTCAGGCGCGCCGTGCCGAGCATGCCGCTGGCACCGCCGCTGCGATGCGCTGGGGCTGAAGTCAAAATGATGTGGTTGTTGGGCGACTGGAACATGCCAAAACCCAGGCCGCACAAGGCCATGCGCCAGACAATGTTCAGGTCAGTCGGTGCATCAGGCAGCAAACCAAGCAATAACAGCCCCAGCGCCAACAGACTCAGACCTGCACCGCCCAGCAAACCGCCCGAATAACGGCCAATCAGCCGGCCCACCACGGGCGCAGCCACCACAATCGCCAGCGGCCAGGCGGTCAGCAGCAGGCCGGTTTCAAGATGGCTGCGGCCATAGCTGTCGAGCAGCAAAAACGGCAGGCCGACATAAGCCAGCGTCTGCGCGCAAAACGCACCGATTGAGGTGCACATGGACAACGCAAACACCGGAATGCGCAGCAAATCAACCGGAAACAGCGGCAAGGTCTGCTTCAGTTGGCGCCGCACATAAAACACACCTATGACAACACCTGCAGCCAGTTCGGCCAGCGCCAGCCACAGTGAAGAAGGCGCGGCAGCACGCCCCGGCAGCACTTCGGCATGGGCACCCAGGCCGTCCAGGCCCAGCACAATCAAGCTGAACATCAAAATATTGAGCAACACATCAAGCCAGGCTAAACCTTCCCCCGTCGCCTTGGCGATGTTGTGCGGCAGCGTTTTGGGTCCCAGCACCAGGCAAAGCAGCCCGATCGGGATATTGATGGCAAACAGCCAGGGCCATGAAGCGGCCGACAGAATCGCTGCTGCCACCGATGGCCCGGCGACCGAAGCGCTGGCGACCACCAGTGAGCTGACGGCAATGCCTCGCCCCAGCAGGTGTTGGGGGTAAATCAGCCGCACCAGCGCGCTGTTGACACTCATGATGCCGGCCGCGCCCACACCTTGCAGCACCCGCGCCAGAGCCAGCGTTGCAAGGGAATTGGCCAGCGCACAGGCCAGCGACGCGACAACAAAAATCGCCATGCCGACCAGGTAAACCCGCCGGTAACCGATTTTGTCGCCCAGCGTGGCCAGGGGCAGCAGCAAAGCCAGGGTAGCCATCTGGTAGGCGTTGATCACCCAGATGGACTGGGCGGCGCTGGCATTGAGCTCACGGGTGATGTCGGGCAGGGCCAGATTGACAATGGTGCCGTCCAGCACCGCCATCACAATCCCGAGAATGATGACCAGCAAGGCCCGCAAACGCTCCTGCGGGGGCAAACCATCCTGAACAAGCATGCAAACCTTTGGGAACAGGCCAGGAAAGAGGCGCTGGCAATGGCCAAGGCTACAAGGCTTTCCGGGTCAGCCTGCTATTTTAGGAGGCTGCTTCTGTCTATCTGAGGGATGTGTTTTTTACACTGATGGCGGACGGGTGATTTGGTACCAGATGGAAAAAGAAAATCCCGGACTGCAAACCGCATGGCCGGGATTTTTAACTGATCAGGCTGAAAGGGATAGGAGCTTGACTCCAACCCCGCCAGTGGCTTATTTCATTCCAAACTTGTTTTTTGCATCGTTCTGGCAGGTGTCCTTGCCGGCACCCGTCATGGCATCGCAACGTTCCTTGGCGGCCTTGTAGCTGGCTTCGCGTTCTTCACTATTGGCTTCCTTGCGGGCAGCTACTACCTTGTCAGGATTGCTGGTGGTGGCCGCAGTACGGGCGACCTTGGCTTCTTCCTTCACCTTGACATGGGCGGCCTTGGCGTCCTTGATGCAGACGTCCTTGGCATTGCTGCTCAGGTCATCGCACTTTTCTTTTGCAGTGTCATAAGCCGCATCACCTTTGGCGAGCGCAACTGCTTCTGTATGTTTGGCGCTCGGTTTGTACTGGGCTTCCAGCTCGGCCTTGGCGACTTTTTCAGCACCCTTGGCTTCAGACATACAAATGTCCTTGGCATTGGATTTCAACGCGTCGCATTTGTCACGACTGGCCTTGTAAGAGGTCGATATGCTGGTTTTCTGCGTCTTGTATTCGTCTTTGGTCAGTGCCATGGCATTGCCTGCAAAAGCGCAGGACATGGCGACGGTCAGCATGAGTAAACGTGTTTTCATTTGGATTTCCTTTGGATGGTGTTTGATTTGTTCTATTCAGCCTGGCTGCCGAAATGACAATGCTGGTCAATCCGGCAGTGCATCAGCTTCAGTAGCGCTCGAAAAAGTGGGTCGGATTTTTGTCGTGCCAGTCAGCCAGTTGTGATTCGGCCTCTTCACGCGTGATGCCGTGGCGCTCCTGAATCTTGCCGACCAGCTGGTCTCGTTTGCCGGCAATCACGTCCAGGTCGTCGTCGGTCAGCTTGCCCCATTGCTCCTTGACCTGGCCTTTGAATTGAAGCCAGTTGCCTTCGATGCGGTCTTTGTTCATGGTTTTCTCCTGAAAATGTCAATGAATCCGCCTGCGTTGCCCATGAATTGTTTGAATCAGGGACCGGCGGCGGGTAAAGACACCTTAGGTGCAGGCACTGGCCGGGCCGGTAGGCCGGTGCGGCTGAAAAACGTAGGCAGGTGCCTACAGGTCTGCCGCAGTATGGAAGTGCTGCATTTTTAATAGCATTTCATACCTGCTGCCTGTGCAACAGGATGAGGTGTCCAAAAATCAGTTGAATCGAAGCAAGCGAATCACGGCTGCCGCAAATTCTCGACGTCCGTTCTGAGCGCCAGCGCCCAGGCACGCCTGTCGCGGCCCTGCGCCAGTTGCGGTTCGCCATAAGTGATGACAACCGCAATATTTGACGCACACAAGGTACGCCAGACCGAACCCATCAGCGTGTCGTCGTCTATGTAACAAGGCGCAGCGCTGCGCTGGCCAGTGGTTTCGTCAATAAACTGCAGTGCAATCGGCTGCACCGGCACGTTGGCAGTAATGGCGGCCTGGAACAGGTTGGCGTGAAAGGGCAGCAGGCTGACACCGTCGCTGGTTGTGCCTTCAGGGAACACGCCAATCACGTCGCCGACCCGCAGCCGTTCTGTCATATGCTGCACAACACGCATGGCGTCGCGGCGCGATTCACGTTCGATAAAAAGTGTGCCCACACCTGTTGCCAGTCGGCCAATCACAGGCCATTTTTTGATGTCTGCCTTGGATACAAAGCGGCAAAACCCCGCTGCGTGCAGCGAAGTGATGTCCAGCCAGGAAATATGGTTGGCCACCATGAGCATGGGGCCATTGATGGCGGGTCTGCCTTTTACTATTAATTTGATCGCTATATGCGCGAGCATTTCAAGCGACCAGACCTGGATCCGCCTCTCTTTGTCGGCCTGTTCCAGCCGTGGAAAAACCAGCAGGATGGTAAAAAAACCGACAACGATATGCAGCAGCGCGCGCAGCAGCTTGCCCAAAGCCCGAAGTCTGCTCATGAATAAACCCTGAAAAATCAGACTGCGGATTGATAGGCGACCTGCCCGCCCACCAGGGTGTAGCGCACCCGGCCTGGCAGTTGGTAACCTGAAAACGGCGTGTGTTTGCCCTGGCTGCGCAAGGCAGCGGGCTCCACCGTCCATTCAGCTGAGGGGTCAAAAATGCAGATGTCAGCCACACCGCCCTTGACCAGTTGGCCTGCGCTGGCTTGCAGCGTTCCAAGTGAAGAACCAAGCACACGTGCGGGTTCACAGCTCAAAACCGCCAGTGCGCGCATCAGGCCGGCACCTGGGGTTTTGTTGTCGTCCTGGCCCCATTTGCAGGCCAGGGACAACAACAGCTCCAGCCCGGTTGCGCCGGGTTCGGCTTCTGCAAACGGCAGGGTTTTGGCGTCTTCGTCAACCGGTGTGTGGTCTGACACCAGCACATCAATCGTGCCGTCGGCCAGGCCCTGGCGCAGTGCGTCGCGGTCACGCTGCTGGCGCAGTGGCGGGTCCAGCCGCATGCGGCTGTCAAAGTAGCCAATGTCGGCATCCGTCAGATGCAGGCTGTTGATACTGACATCACAGCTTACTGGCAAACCCTGGCTTTTGGCCTCGGCCACCAGCGCCACACCAGCGGCACTGCTGATGCGGCACAGGTGCACACGTGCGCCTGTGGATCGCATCAGCTCAAAAATGAGGTGCAGCGCAATCGTTTCTGCCACCACGGGCACACCACTCAAACCCAGCCGGGTGGCCAGGGCACCGCTGGCGGCCACACCCTTGCCAAGGTGAATCTCCTGCGGACGTAGCCAGATGCTGTAGCCAAAACTGGCGGCGTATTGCATCGCACGCATCAGCACCTGGGTATTGAGCAGCGGAACTTCAGCCTGGCCAAAACCCACGCAGCCGGATTCGGTCAGCTGGACCATTTCAGTCAGGGCTTCGCCCTTCAAACCCCGCGTCAGGGCACCGAGCGGAAAAACACGCGACTGGTGCAGTTTTTCAGCACGGAACTTGAGCATCTCGACCAGGCCGGGCTCGTCGAGAACCGGGTCGGTGTCAGGCGGGCAGACCAGGCTGGTGACACCACCGGCCACGGCTGCGGCCAGCTCACTTTCAAGCATGCCTTCATGCTCATGGCCAGGCTCACGCAGGCGGGCCGAGAGATCAATCAGCCCAGGCATCACGATGCAGCCACTGGCATCCAGGGTCTTGCTGGGTGAAAAGTCAGCCACCGGCATGTTCAGCGACACAATGCGGCCACCGGCGATAGCGATGTCACCCACAGCATCCAGCCCCGAAGCCGGGTCCATGACACGGCCATTTTTTATAAGTAGCTTCATGTTCTTATCTCTTGTAGATCATCAGCAAAACAAAATGCACCCCATCCAAGCAGGGGCCGCGGGTCCGGCTTAGCCGGCCCGCAGGCGCAGCGGCCCCCTCGGGGGGCAGAGAGCTACACGCAGTGAGCGAACGTGGGGGCCACATTCAGGCTTCATTTCCAGCAACAATGCCCATGACCGCCATTCGCACGGCAATACCAAACGTAACTTGCGGCAAGATCACACTCTGCGCGCCATCCACCACGGCCGAGTCAATTTCAACCCCACGGTTGATCGGGCCGGGGTGCATCACGATGGCGTCGGGCTTGGCAAGTTTGAGTTTTTCGGGGGTCAGTCCAAAACTCTTGAAAAATTCCTGGCTGCTGGGCAACAGCGCACCCGACATGCGCTCGTTTTGCAGGCGCAGCATGATGATGACGTCAGCACCCTTGATGCCTTCTTCAAGCGTATGGCAAACCCGCACGCCCATTTGTGCCATGTCTGAAGGCACCAGGGTTTTGGGGCCCACCACACGCACTTCGGGGCAGCCCAAAGTGGTCAGCGCATGAATGTCGGAGCGCGCCACGCGCGAGTGCAACACATCACCCACGATGGCCACCGTCAGATTGCTGAAGTCTTTTTTGTAGTGCCGTATGGTGTACATGTCCAGCAAACCCTGGGTCGGGTGGGCGTGGCGGCCATCACCGGCGTTGATGACATGAACATGTGGTGCCACATGCTGGGCAATCAGGTAGGGTGCGCCGGATTCGCTGTGGCGCACGACAAAAATATCGGCTGCCATCGCACTCAGGTTGGAAATGGTGTCGAGCAGCGACTCACCCTTTGAGGCTGACGAACGCGCAATGTCGAGGTTGATGACATCGGCCGACAGGCGGGTGGCGGCAATTTCAAAGGTTGTGCGGGTGCGGGTGGAATTCTCAAAAAACAGGTTAAAAACACTTTTCCCGCGCAGCAACGGGACTTTTTTTACCTCACGGTCACTGACGGACACAAAGTTGCCAGCGGTGTCCAGAATGTGTGTCAGTATGGTTTTGGGCAAACCCTCAATGGACAGCAGATGAATCAGCTCACCGTTTTTATTGAGTTGCGGATTTCGTCGGTACAACACGTTTTAAGCTCCTGGTGCCTGTTGGGCTATCTATTGATCTATGGGTGGTTTCTGGCATCTCTGCCACGACTGGCCATGCGGTTTGTGCAACTCACCTGTCCTGAACCTTGAAGCTGAAGTGACCATCCTCGCGCCTTGCCAGCTCCAGGCTTTGTGCCGCAGGCAAGGCCACACGTGCAATCGCCAGGTCGGGCTGCACCGGCAACTCACGCCCACCCCGGTCAACCAGCACCACCAGTTTGACACTGGCCGGCCGGCCGTAGTCAAACAGCTCGTTGAGCACGGCCCGTATCGTGCGGCCGGTGTAAAGCACATCATCCACCACAATCAGGTTGGCACCATTGACATCAAAAGGCAGCACGGTTTGGCCGCCCGGTGCCAGCCCGCGTTTTGAAAAGTCGTCCCTGTGCATGCTGGATGACAGCGTGCCGGTCTTGCCACCCAAGCCCAGGTCAAGCTGCAGGCGCTCTGCCAGCCAGGCACCGCCTGAAGCCACGCCTACCAGCCGGGGCGGCTCGCCATAAGTGGCCAGCAGTTGCTGCATCTGGCGAAACAAGTCCAGGTACAGGGCTTCGGCGTCCAGGGTCAGACTGCTCATGGGAGGCTCCTTAAAAATTGCTCCAGAATAATGCAGGCCGAAGCGGCATCTGCATCACTTGCGCCGCCCGACAGGGCTTCTGTGGTGCTGTAACGCTCGTCAACCTCAAACACCTGCAAACCAAAACGGCCACGCAACTGGCGCGCAAACTTTTGCGCCCGCAAGGTGTTTTCATGGCTGGCCCCATCCGGGTGAAACGGAACACCAATCACCAGCGCATCAGGCTGCCACTCCTGCAGCCGTTTTTGCACCGCGACAAAACGCGCATCACCGCTGGCTGAAATAGTCTGTTGTGGTGTGGCGGTACGGGTCAGGCGATTGCCGCTGGCAACTCCGGTACGTTTAAGACCGAAGTCAAAAGCCAGAAAGGTTTGCAGGCCATCGGCCAGAGCGGGGACGGTGCCCACGCTCATGCGTGACCAGCGTCCGGGGACAGCATCCAGCTTTCCAGACCCAGCAACATCAAGGCCTTGTCGTAACGCTGCTCTACTGGGGTATCAAAAATCACCGCCAGATCAGCCGCGACGGTCAGCCAGCTGTTGTCAGAGATTTCAGACTCCAGCTGGCCTTCACCCCAGGACGAATAACCGAGAGATACAAAAATGCGGCGTGGCCCGGCACCGGTTGACAGTGCTTCCAGCACGTCTTTGGAGGTCGTCATTTCCAGGCCGCCAGGAATCGTCATGGTGGAGGCATAAACCGATTCATTGCCCGGCATCATGGACTCGTGCAACACAAACCCGCGCTCGGTCTGCACCGGGCCACCCTGAAAAACGGGTGACAAGGTGAGGTCCTCGCGGTGCAGCGGCAATTCGACCTTGTCAAACAGGTTCTTGAGATTGATGTCGCTGGGTTTGTTGATCACCAGCCCGAGAGCACCCCGCTCGGAGTGCTCACACATATAAACCACACTTTTGGCAAAAGCCTCGTCTTCCAGACCGGGCATGGCGATCAGAAAGTGGTGTGTCAGATTAATCAGTGCGGAGTCAAAAGCCATGCCATGATTTTACGCGCACCAGCAGACTGGATAAAAACGACAAGGTCGTGGGGTCTGCAGGGCTTTGGCTAACATAGCCCGATGCAAAAGAAATACCAGGCCGGGCTGATGTGGTTTCGCCGTGATTTACGGCTTGAAGACAATGCGGCGCTGTACCACGCGCTTAAAGCATGCAGTCAGGTGTTTTGTGTCTTTGTTTTTGACCGCGAGATTCTTGACGCCCTGCCCCTGGCTGACCGGCGGGTTGAATTCATTCGGGAATCACTGGTAGACCTGAACCGGCAGCTTGCCGGGCTGGCCGAAAAACATCAAACCAGCAATGCAGGGCTGATGGTTCAGCATGCAGTGGCCAGTGATGCCATACCCCGGCTTGCAAGCCAGCTGGACGTGCAGGCAGTTTTTGCCAATCATGACTATGAAGCCCAGGCGCTCGCGCGTGATGCCAGGGTGCAGGCCTTGCTTGAGGCACAAGGCATTGCCTTTCATACCTTCAAGGACCATGTCATTTTTGAGCGCACCGAGGTTTTGACACTGGCCGGCAAACCGTACAGCGTATTCACACCGTACAAGAATGCCTGGCTTAAAAAGCTTGATGACTTCTATCTGAAGTCCTATCCGCTTGAGAAATACGGCCACGCCCTGGCAGAGAGGCCAGCAAATCATCAAACGGATATTCCTGAATTGCAGGCGCTGGGTTTTGAAAAAACCAATCTGGCAAGCTTGAAAATACCGACCGGCAGCAGCGGCGGTATCGCACTTTTTGACGATTTCCTGGGGCGCATGAAGGACTATGGCGAAACACGCAACTTCCCGTCTGTCAAAGGGCCAAGTTACCTGGGCATTCATCTGCGGTTTGGCACGGTATCGATTCGCAAGCTGGCTGCAGTGGCTATGGCTGAATCGACAAAAGGCAGCGAAGGGGCTGCAGTCTGGCTAAGTGAGTTGATCTGGCGCGATTTCTACGCACAAATCCTGAGCAACTTTCCTCACGCAGCCAATGAGTCGTTCAAAGCGGAATATGAGCAGATTGTCTGGGAAAAAGGCCCACAGGCCCAGGCGCTGTTTGACGCCTGGTGTGAAGGCCGCACCGGTTACCCGCTGGTCGATGCTGCCATGGCCCAGATCAACCAGACTGGTTATATGCACAACCGGCTGCGTATGGTGGTGGCCAGTTTTTTGACCAAGGACCTGGGCCTGGACTGGCGCTGGGGCGAGCGTTATTTTGCAGAAAAGCTCAACGACTTTGACCTGGCCTCGAACAACGGCGGCTGGCAATGGGCATCAAGCAGCGGCTGTGATGCCCAGCCTTATTTCAGGATTTTCAACCCGGTCAGCCAGAGCGAAAAGTTTGATGCTGCAGGCAAATTCATTCGTCGTTACCTGCCGGTTCTGGAAAAACTGCCAACCCATGCATTGCACAGCCCCTGGCTGGCCAAACCGCTTGAACTTGCAGCAGCCGGTGTGGAGCTCGGGAAAAACTATCCCCGCCCGATTGTTCAACACGATGAGGCCAGGGCGCTGACCCTGCAGCGTTATGCCGTGGTCAAAAAGTCCGGAAACTGAACCGCAAAAAGAAAAAGACCGGGTTCACCAGTCTTCTTGCATGTTTTTACTACTATTTTAATAGCCAGTCATGTTTGCATGGCGTGCGCAAGAGGACTGTTTGACGCTCAGGCGGCGACTTCCACGTTGCAGTAGTGCCTGACCAGGCTCATCAGCTCTTCTTCAGCATAAGGTTTGCCCAGATAGTGGTCAACACCCAGCTCTTTGGCGTGGTCCCTATGTTTTTCAGCGATTCGTGAAGTGATCATGACGATGGGCAGTTTTCTCAGCCGTGCATCAGCCCGGATGTTGCGCGCCAGGTCAAAACCGTCCATGCGCGGCATTTCAATATCGGACAACACGACGACCGGCAGCTCTTCCTGCAGCCGCTCCAGGGCCTGCAGACCATCGGCAGCCATCACCACACGATAACCTTCACGCTGCAGCAAACGCTGTGTCACGCGGCGCACTGTGATGGAATCATCAACCACCATGATGAGCGGAATCTTGGGCGCGACGGGCACTGGCACAAAAGCCCTGGGCACCTCGCCGGATGTCGATGCTGTCGGCGCGGCACCTTCGAGCATGTGTGGCTCTGCACTGTCCCTGCTCCAGGCGCGCGCCTGTTCGCCATAAATCGAAGCCAGCGCCACCGGGTTGTAAATCAGCACCACTGCGCCGGAAGCCAGCACAGACATACCCGCCAGACCCGGCAGTCGGGACAACTGTGGCCCGAGATTTTTAACCACAACCTCCTGGTTGCCCAAAACTTCATCCACATGCAGTGCGATACGCTGCGCCGCGCTTCGGAAAATCACCACCGGCGTGGTTTTGCCCTGTGCATCAGCGCTACGGTGCGAGGCCTGCAACAAGGCACCCGACCAGAAAAACGGCACGGCCTCACCAGCAACGTCAAGCGTGCCGATGTTGTAGGCCTGCTGCAATTCCTTGGCTGTCGCGCGGCGCACCGTTTCAACCACGGTTGCGGGCACACCCACAGACAAATTGCCTGCACGCAGCATGACCACCTGCGTTACAGCGGTGGTCAACGGAAGCACCAGCTTGAAGTGGGTACCACCACCCGTGACTGTGGATGTTTCAATCCGTCCACCGACACCATTGACTTCGGAACGAACCACATCCATACCAATGCCACGACCCGCAAGCTCGGTCACCTGGGATGCTGTCGAGAAGCCCGGCAGGAAGATCAGATTGGCAGCTTCCGAATCAGTCACGGCCTGGTCAGCACTCACCATACCCAGAGAAACAGCTTTTTCGCGGATACGCACGAGGTTCAGGCCGGCACCATCATCACTGAAGTCAACGGAAACGTCGTTGCCTTCCTGGCGCAGATTGACGGTAATCAGACCAACAGGGTCTTTACCGGCAGCAATACGTACTTCAGGGCTTTCAATACCGTGGGCCACGCAGTTACGCAGCAAATGCTCAAAAGCGGGCGTCATGCGGTCAAGCATGCCGCGATCCATCTCGATCGTGCCACCCAGCAGATCAAGTCGAACCTGTTTGCCGGTTTCCTTGGACGCCTGACGCACCACACGGTACAGGCGATCAGAAATACCTTCAAACTCCACCATGCGGGTACGCAGCAAATCGCGCTGCAGTTCACGGGTCTGGCGGGCCTGGGCAATCAGGTCGTCTTCAGTTGCTTCCACCGTACGCTGCAAGGTGCGCTGCACCGTCGCAACGTCATTGACCGATTCCGCCATCATGCGGGTCAGTTCCTGCACGCGGGTGAAGCGGTCAAACTCCAGCGGGTCAAAACCGGCTTGCGCCTCTTTTGCCTGCGCCAACCGGGACTGCATCTGGCTTTCAGCCTGCACTTCAATGTCACGCAATTGCTGACGCAAACGGTTCAAGTTACCGTTCATGTCACTGAGCGAGCCGCGCAGTTGGTTAAGCTCAACCTCAAGGCGAGAACGGGTAATCATGACCTCACCCGCCTGGTTGACCATGCGGTCAAGCAGTTGTGATTTAACCCGTATGGATGCAGAAGCGGCCTGCCTGAGCGGCTGCATTGCCATGGCCTGCGGCGCTGGAATCATGATCTTGCCGCCCGCTGGCACTGTGGCCGGCACTGTGCCTGTAGTTGCTTGCGCTGCGGCAGGAACTGCAGGCGCATCAACAGCTGGCACGGCAACAGGCGACTGCATATCAGCCGTCATGACCGGTTTGACACTTGCCGGCGCAGCAACAGGAATGACTTCTGGCACCCCCTGGCTGGTTTCAGCCCCTGGCTGGTCAGCCCTGCGCAAAACTTCAAGCGTGAGCTGCATGGCATCAAAGCGCGTCAGCAAAGGATCAAAATCCTGCGACTCGGCAGAGTCAGACCCCATGAATTCGATTTCAGACTCGATCCGGTGGGCCATTTCACCCAGACGCAGGGCACCGGCCAGTCGCGCACTGCCTTTGAGTGTATGCAGAACACGCAAAACCTCCATGCGTGCGCCCAGATCGCCTGGCCGCGATGACCACTGGCGCAAGGCACCGCCCAATTGAGGCATCAACTCAGAGGCTTCTTCATCAAAGATGGGGAACAGCTCTGGGTCAATTGCATCAACCGCGTCAATCTCATCATCTTCATCGTCAGCCAAAGCTTCTGCAGCAGTTGCCGCCAATGACACAGGCAGCACCGGCACCTGGTAGGTCGGCTGCACAAAATCAGCTACTTCCGGCAACTCGAGCACCGGCTCTGGTGTGACAGCAAGCGCTGTATCCACAAGGGCACGGGGCAGCTCTGCGGACGGCAACGGGGCGGCTTCGGGTTCGACCACAACCGGGGTCGCTGCGAGCACAGGAGTTGCCGGCTCGACAGCTTTGGCGGGCTCGGCAACCGCAGGGGCCGACGCAAATGAGGGCAGAGATATAAGCTGTGTGACCGACAGGTCTACCGAAGGAGCCTGTTTTTCCTCAAAAACCTGTTGCGCCTCGGCTTCCATGGCGCGAATGATGGCCAGATCAGCATCGCTTGTCTCAGCCTCCGGTGTTGAAAAGTCAAACTCATCCTCGTCGGTGGGCAGAATGGATGCAGACTCGGCAAACTCCAGATTGCGCAAACGCTCCAGCAGGCTGGCGTCTGGCGTCTTCAGGAAACCTGCTGCAAATTGATGCAGGAGGCGCCGGATATCTTCTGCGGCGTCAACAAAAAGGCCTGAATAATCGACCACTGCGGCGCTGCTGTGGTGCGCTTGCGCCTGCTGCAGCGCATGCTCCAGTGCACGGGCGATCTCCGACAAAGCCTCAAAACCAACAGTGGCAGAGCTGCCAGCCAGGGAGTGTGCGAGCGCTACTGTCGAATCATTGATCGGGTGATGCCGCTCAATCGTCCACTCGGAAACCTCGGTCACAAGACGGCGCGACCATTCATCAGCTTCGTTCAGATAAACGTTGTAAAGCGGAATTCCGATACGCAAGGACCCAATGACCTTGACTTGTTCATCTGCGCCGTCATCAGATGCGAATGCCGCATCCAGTTCTTCCTCTGTCTGTAGCGAAACATCAGCAACAGGCAAAACAAGCGGTTCAGGCTTGGCGACGGGTGCGACGGGAGGCTCTGGTGTTATTGCCAGCACCTCGACAACTGGCGCTTTCAGGGCAAGCGACCCCACATCATCAAACACCAGCTCGACTGCCTCAGCCGGAGCAGCTTCGGCAGTCTCTGCCTGGTCCGCGGTGCCAGCAAGGTCCATCACTGCAGGACTGCCGGTCTCACTGACGGAAGGCAAAGACAGCGCTGGTGCTGAATCAGCTTCTGCCAGGAACTGGGCATCAAAATCTGCAGCTGAAAGCTCAAGCACGTCAACTGAAGCTGCTGCTTCGGGCTCAGCGGGCAAAACGGGCGCTTCAATAACCAGCACCACCGGCACTTCAGCTGTCAGGGCAGAAGAAACCGCCTCGACACTTTCCACTTCATGACTTGCCGACAGAATGGCCAGACTGTCAAAGTCAATGCCTTGAATCTCTTCAGCAATCCCTGTTTTGACCGCTGCTTGAGGAATATCGGCAGCAGGCGCTACAACATCCAGAGCTTTGGGCTCGACCGGCGGCGTCATGTCAAACATGACATCGAAGTCCAGAATTTCTTCTTCAACTGCGGCGGCTGGCGCTTCAACTACCGGAGCGGGCTCTACTGGAACGGGCTCCACCAGCGGGGCAATTTGCAGCAACTCGACGGCCTTGACTGGCTCAACTGTGTCACTGGCTTGTGCAACAGGGCTTGCAATCACTTCCAGCTCAGCTACCGGCATTTCCGCTGGCACTACCTCAAGAACCACGGCAGGTGCAGCTGCGGTATTGGCAACCCCTAGCGCTTCGAGCGCCTCAAAGGCCTCAAAGGCTGCGAAAGCGGTCAGAGCTGGCTCCGCAACGGGAACAATGGCTTGCGGCAACTCAACAACAGCAGGAGCAGCGACTGGCTCAGGCAATTTGGATGAGGGCAGCTTCAGCGGGACATAACGTCCCTCTACACGCATGGCGTCAGCACACAAACGGAAGCTGGACGCAAGCCAGACACCGTCCTTGTTGGAAGCAATATCTTCAATCCAGAGAGAGAAACCACCGAGCGTTTCAGCGCACAGCGTGCGCAGTTCTTCAGTCGAGGGTTTCTGCTCAGCCAGCCAGCCGTTGAGCATTTGCTCCAGCGACCAGGCTGCTTCACCAAACTCGTTCAGACCCACCATGCGTGAACTGCCCTTGAGGGTGTGAAACACGCGCCGCAATACAGTCAACTGGCCGATATCACCAGGTTCTTTGGCCAATATACGAAGCGCTTCCTGACCATTGCCAGCCACTTCGCGCGCTTCTTCCAGAAAAATATCGCGCAGGTCGTCTTCTTCAAAGTTATCGGCTTCAACCACAGCAGGTGGTGCAGGTATGGGTGCAACCGAAGAAACCAGGCTGGTCAGGGCAGTGGCCGTTGCCTCCTGGTTGTGTCCGGATACCGCAATCGATGCTTTATGCGCAGTCTGGGCCAGTGCCGATTGCCCTGCCAGAGCAGCATGGGTCGCCAGGGTATCCAGCTTGTCTGTCAGTTTTTCCTCGGAAGCGCCTGAATCGGCCTCCTGTACCACTGAAATGACCTCTTGCGACAAGGTCTCGCCCGGAACAGTCACACTGGTCGCAGGATCATCGTGTTTGTGACTACGGCCCATCAAAGGCTTCAATTCGCCTTTTTCGTTGTCATAAACAAACAGCTTTTTCGCCAGCACTGGCTGGTAGTTCAGCATGTCAATCAGAAAACTCAAGGCACCCAGATTGTTGCCCAGTTGGTCAAAAGTACCTGCTGCACGGGCCCGCTGTTCGTCAACTTCGGTCACCAACATTTGTTCGACACTGTCACGCATGCGAAGCACGGCCTGCGAGGCCTGCTCAAGCCCCAATACTGACAAAACGCCACGCATCTGCGACAGCTGTCCTGGCACATTGCGCAGGACTGCCTTGTCCTGCGGGTTACGGAAGAACAGATCGAGTGATTTTTCAAGTTCTCCGAGAGAAATGCGCAATTCGCCGACCACACTGCCCATGGTCTGTTTGTCACTCACCCGCCGATAGAGTTCTTCCATCCACGATTCGAGTGGCTGGGGCTGACCACCAGCCCTGACAGATTCAAGGCGCTCGGCAAGATGCCGGGTGCGCTCGGCCAATTGGGGATCACGGGGGTCCAGATCTTCAAAAGCAGCTTCAAGATACAGAACGGAAGTCGCTACTTCCATCGCCAGTTCAATACCCGGTGCATGACCGGAACGAGCCGTCATGTCAATGGCGCGTGTCAGCGCCTGCGCCAGAGGCTCGCTGGGGGGATGCAGTTTGACCAGGGAATCGGAAACCAGGCTGAACTGGTCCACCACCTGCTTGAATTTGTTGGCATCACCTGCGGACAGGGACGACCAGGTTTCCTTGGCTGAAACAATGCGTTTGCGCGCCTGGGCCAGCAATGCCGGATCAAAACGACCAAACTGGACGGCTTCGTAATCCACTGGTTTGAAACGTGCCAGACCGTAAGCGGCACGAACTGCCGACAAGACCGGCGTATCGGTTGCACGCGCTGCAACCGCCTGTGAGCAGAAAAACAGCAGATCATGGGCCAGTCGTTCGGAGATTCCGTGGTTTCCCTTGCTCAGCGATGCATACTGCAAAAGAATCCGCGATGCCGCGCGTCTGATGTAGATGTCAGAACCAAGCAGGCCATGAGCCAGCGCTTCAAAATAAGCTGCAGCAATTTTCCAGAAAATCCGGGGCTGGCGATCCGTTTGATTGGCAGCAAATCCCAGACACAGGGCCAACAGACTTTCGCCCGCCCGCACCCCATCACCCTTCATGATTTGCAGTACAGACTGGTCAAGAACAGAGCGGCCAGCATCGTTGTACGCAACCGGTGCTGCAGACTTGAGCAGATCTGGTTCGATCCAGCGCCATTCGTGAGGCCACAAATCCGCAGGATGAATGCGGTCAGCACGAACCAGTTCCTGTACTTCGCGGTATTGCGGAAACAGTGAAACCGCAGAAATGGGTTTGTCAGCCAGAACCGCTTCAAGATATTCGGTCAGGGCAAAACTGGCACGCTCGATTTTTGCAGCAGCATCCTGATTGCATTGCTCAGGTTGCTGGATGAACTTCTGGACTGCAGCCTCCATTGCGCGCAGCACCAGGGCTGGCCCGGCCAGCCCGACCATTTCGAGTGCACCTACAGCCTGATGAAGCTGTTGACGGGCTATACGCAACTGACTTGCATCAATGGCGGCCAGATCAGAGCCCCTGGCGGCCTCGGCGTCTCTTACAAAACGCTTGAGCGCCTTGGCTGCGCCATCAAGTGACTTGCGAAGCTCATCAAGAACCCAGGCCAAAGGCCCAAGATCATTGACGGCCAGGTCCAGGTCAGTGGCTGTTGAATTCAGGGCGTTGGATTGCATAAATAACAGACCGGTTCAGGGTACGGATTCACTTCAGAAACACTTGGCAAGGCTACAGGCCGTATGAGGTAAATCAGGCAATCTTGAATCGTGATACCGATTGACGCAGCTCTTCTGCCATGCGGGACAAATCGCGCACCTGCTGTGCAGTCGAACGGGTACCTTCTCCTGTTTGTTCCGTCACAGCAAAAATGTGCTGGATATTGCCGGCCACCACGTTGGCGGACTCGGCTTCACGGGACGCAGAGCTTGAAATCTGCTCAATCAGATCCGCAAGGCGGCGTGTAACCCGGTCAATTTCGGACAGTGCGGTACCTGCGTTATCTGACAGCTTGGCCCCTTCCACCACACCCTGCGTGGAACGTTCCATAGCGGCCACAGCATCCTGGGTATCGGTTTGAATCGCTTTCACCAGCGCCGAAATCTGACGCGTTGCATCTGCGGAACGTTCAGCCAGTCGCTGCACCTCCTCGGCAACCACCGAGAAGCCTCGTCCGGCTTCACCGGCTGACGCGGCCTGAATGGCAGCGTTAAGCGCCAAAACGTTGGTCTGTTCGGTAATGTCCGAAATCAGTTCGGTAATTTCACCAATCTCCTGGGAGGATTCACCAAGCCGTTTGATACGTTTGGAGGTTTCCTGGATCTGGTCACGGATGGAGTTCATACCACCGATAGCATTTTGCACAGCCTGCAAGCCGGATTCGGCAGCAGTCAGCGACTGGCGCGCAACATGGGAAGATTCCTGCGCCTGTGTGGACACTTCATTGATTCGGGACGCCATGTCGAGCACGGACTGACCGGTCTCACGAATTTCACGCAGCTGTTCGGTTGATGCGGCCAACAGCTCGGTAGAGGTACTTTCCACCTGGGCCGTCGTCTGTGCAACGCGGGTAGCCGTGTTCTGTACGTTACCTACCAGCTGCCGCAACTCTTCAACCGTGTAGTTCACCGAGTCGGCGATAGCGCCGGTGATGTCTTCCGTCACGGTAGCTTCCTGGGTCAGATCACCCTCGGCAACTGTCTGCAACTCATTCATCAAACGCAAAATGGCGGCCTGATTGGCATCGTTCACGCGTTTTGCATCCTGCTCCTGGCCACGTGCTTCAAGCTGCTGCTTTTCAGCAACCGTCTGACGCTGGCGGCTGTCCTGCAGCTGAACCCGTGCAATACCGATGGCGCAAGTCAAACCGAACAGGGCAGCAACAATCAGCGCCGTGACCGAGCCAGCGCTCAAACCTGACTGAGAGGACAGTTTGCTCTGCAGGTCTTCCAGACCACGGCGCAGAGGTTCGCTGTCAGCAATGATGGATGCCTGGGCTTCACGGGCAGAGACCAGACCCTGCAAGTTACCCAGAATCGCACCAGCCTGTACACGGGTTTGTTCATAAAGCGCCATGAGCGCGTCAAGACGTTCACGGGTTTGTGGGTCCTTGGAGCCTGTCAGACGCAGTTCAGGGCTGCCTTCCTGCAGACCCTGGGCAATTTCCTTGAACGAATTCAAATCCTTGCCAAGCAAGAACACGGCTTCAGGGCTCACACCCTCCATGGTCAGGAACTCATTGGCAGACTTGCCGATACGCTGCGTCAACATCACCAACTGGCCAGAGGCAGAAATTTCTGCCGGGGCTGCATTCTGCTGCAGCTTCAAGGAGGACACCGTCTCGGCAATTTCCAGCAAATCGGACGATTGCCGGTTAATCGTGCGCAAGGCGTTACCCACCTGGGTCAGAATATTTTGCTGTCCCATCACGGTGGTCGCATTTTTCTCGGCGCGTTCCATCAGCGGAGTGACTTTTTCAACGTCCGCCTGGAGATCCTGACTGACCGGTGCCAGCCGCAGGCTTTCTTCACCGGCTTTCAAGCCACGCACCGTCTTGGCCAGCACATCGGAACTCTCACGCACGTCAGGAAAAGCCTGGGCGCTGCCCACCAGAGCCTGGGACACGGATTTTGCAAGCCGCTGTGACTGCATCAGTGACTGGCCGGTTGCAGCCACCTGCTGAGCCACTGTTTCAGCCTGACTCAGGGCGCGGTAGGCAACCACCGCCAGAACCAGCACAGACACGCCCAGCAGACTGAGCAAGATCCGCTGGTGCTGGGCAATGGTTCGACGCCCAAGAAAAGGCAAGGTCAACAGGTCCGGATTGACAATCGCAGCTGTTTCTTCCGTGCTGGCGAGGCGAGTGGAAGAAAATGAATCATCGCTGTTTTCGGCCGAACGGAACACTGAGGTAGACATCGAAGCCTCATCCATGGTGCCGACCACGGAGTCAACAGGCATACTCACAGAGGCCATGTCCATGCTGTCATCAGGCTGCGCAGATTTGGTTTTGAATATTTTCTGTATTTTTTCGATAACTGACATGTGAGCCTTCCGGGGAAAACGTTGTGCGCTAGGCGCCGATAGTCAAAAAATGGGCCTGTTGAGCCAGTAACTGCAAGTTGATTTCCTGCCAGGCCGCGCCGTTCTGATCAATATAACGATTGCCAAAAAATGCAGGTGCGTCAGCAGATTTTTCTGAAAAATCAACAAACGCCTCCTGATTTCGCAAACCGGCAAGTTTGTCAATCAGCAAGGCGCAATTGATATCAAGTGCACTGTTCAGCGCAATCAGGCGTGACTCTTTTCGCGCCAGCTCGGTTTTTGCCGGCAGAGGCTGTCCCGTGACGTAACTGGCCAGGTCGACCACACCAAACAGGCCACCGCGCAAATTGGCAACACCCAGAAACCAGGCCTGGGTATACGGTACCGCCTGGGTCACAACCCAGGGGAAGATTTCACCAGCCTGCCCCATGGGGAACAGGTATTTGTTGCCACCAGCTTCAACAGCCAGCCACGAAGGCGCAACGCCCTGCGTACGAGCCAGCTGAAGCCGTTCGGCAAGGCGGCTTTGCAATTCCCTAAGGGCTTGTCTGTTGGCCATGTTCCGTCGGGCCCGTTCAGCCCAAAGCCTTGATCTTGGCCATCAGCTCACTCGCATCCACAGGTTTGGTGATGTAGTCTCTTGCGCCCTGACGCATGCCCCAGACACGATCAGTTTCCTGGTTTTTGCTGGTACACATCATGATGGGGATGTCAGAGTAGAGCGGATCACGTGTGATCGCACGTGTCAGCTGAAAGCCGTTTTGCCCCGGCATCACAACGTCCATCAATATCAGCTCGGGTTTTTCTTCGGCCAGACGACGGAAGGCATCTTCGGCATTTTCTGCGGTTTTTACGGTAAAACCGTTCTTGACAAGAAGATCCGTCAGGTACATCAATTCTGTTTTGGAATCATCCACTATCAGAATCTTTTTTATCGCCATTACGCTACTCCTTGTTTTACGTTACCCAGCTCCTGAACGGTTTGCAGGAGCTGATCTTTGGTGAAAGGTTTGGTCAGATAGTCCTGCGAGCCCACCATGCGGCCACGGGCCTTGTCAAACACGCCGTCCTTGGACGAGAGCATGACAATCGGAACCATTGAAAATTTTACGTTGCGCTTGATGATGGCGCAGGTTTGATACCCATCAAGGCGTGGCATCAAGATGTCACAAAAGATGAGGTTGGGTTGGTAATCGTTGACCTTGGCAAGCGCATCAAAACCATCTTCAGCCAGCAGCACCTCGTGCCCGCCCTGCTTCAGGAAGATTTCGGCACTTCGCCTGATGGTGTTGCTGTCATCGATAACCAAGACCTTGAGTCCGGAACTGGTAATGCTCACTGTCTTCGCTCCTGTATTTGCAACGCTGATACTCCTGATCTGGTCAACCTCAAGCAATCAGCAATTGTTATGCCAAACCAGATACCCGAATGTACCCGTTTATGCTTATAGCTGAACCATTTCAAAGTCTTCTTTTCGTGCCCCACATTCAGGGCAAGTCCAGTTCATGGGTACCTGTGCCCATGCGGTTCCAGCAGCAATGCCGTGATCTGGCGCACCAGCTTCCTCGTCATAAATCCATCCACAAATCAAGCACATCCAGGTCATAGTTTGAGTCACAGCTTAAGTTGCCTTCACATAGAATGCAACAATTGTATCGAGGCAGCGTTGCTTATTCGCGTACAAGGCAAAATCGCAGCCTATGGCAAACCCCCTCCCCACAATACCAGACAGCAGGCAACTGCAGGCAGAAGACGGCGACGGTGCCCCGGTCTGCGTCATGACCTTCAACGCCAGCGACCCAAGCGGCTCCGGTGGCCTGACGGCTGACATCACAAGCATCTCATCAGCTGGCGGACACGCGCTGGCCGTAGTTACGGGTGCCTACATACGTGACACCTCGGAAATACGAGATCACTTCGCCTTTGACGAAGAGGCAGTCTCAGAGCAGGCCAGGACAGCACTTGAAGACATGCCGGTAGGCGCAATCAAGGTCGGTTTTGCAGGCAGCCCGGAAAACATCAGCGCCATTGCCGAGATCGCCTCCGACTACGCAGATGTGCCGCTGATTGCCTACATGCCGGACCTGTCGTGGTGGAACGAAGCCCAGATTGACAGCTACCTTGATGCCTTCCGGGAGCTGATGCTGCCGCAGACGACACTGCTGGTCGGCAACCACAGCAGCCTGTGGCGCTGGCTGTTGCCTGACTGGTCAAGCGCGCGTAATCCGTCTGCCAAGGACATTGCCAAGGCGGCAGCCGAACTGGGCGTTTCCTACACGCTGGTCACAGGCATTCCCCTGCCAGACCAGTTCATAGACAACGTACTCGCCACGCCGCAAGCCGTGCTTTACAGTGAAAAATTCGAGCGTTTTGAAGCCGTGTTCACGGGTGCCGGTGAAACCCTGTCAGCCGCTCTTGCTGCATTGCTGGCCAATGGCCACGACCTGCAGGCGGCCACAGCAGAAGCCCTGACTTATCTTGACCACAGCCTGGAAGCAGGTTTTCATCCCGGCATGGGCCATGTCGTGCCTGACCGCATGTTTTGGGCGCAGGCCGAAGACGATTTGCCGCTGGACGCAGACAGCGAAACCGATTCAGCCCTGCCCGACAGTGACGACGCAGCGCTGACACTCAAACCTTTTTTTGATTTGCCACCCAATGGAACAACCAGACATTAACGCCCCTGAAAAAGGTGCTTCCCGCAACCAGCTACTGTTCGAACGCGCAAAAAAGCTGATACCTGGTGGTGTGAATTCACCGGTCAGGGCGTTCAAGGCCGTTGGCGGCACACCACGGTTTGTACAGCGTGCACAAGGCGCTTACTTCTGGGATGCTGACGGACAGCGTTACATCGACTACATCGGCTCCTGGGGGCCGATGATTCTGGGTCACGGACACCCCGCCGTGCTTGAATCCGTGCAAAAAGCCATGCTTGAAGGTTTTTCCTACGGCGCACCAACAGAGCGCGAAGTTGAACTGGCCGAAGAAATTGTCAAGCTGGTGCCCTCGATTGAAATGCTGCGCCTTGTCAGCTCGGGCACCGAAGCCGCCATGAGCGCCATCCGCCTGGCGCGCGGTGCCACGGGCCGCAGCAAGATCATCAAATTTGAAGGCTGTTACCACGGCCACGCCGACGCCCTGCTGGTCAAGGCAGGCTCTGGCCTGGCCACTTTTGGCAACCCGACCAGCGCCGGTGTACCGCCCGAAGTGGTTCAGCACACCCTGGTGCTTGAATACAATAACCTGGCCCAGCTGGAAGAATGTTTTGCCCTGCACGGCAGCAGCACGGCCTGCCTGATGATTGAGCCGATTGCCGGCAACATGAACTTTGTGCGTGCCAGTGTGCCCTTCATGAAACGCTGCCGCGAACTCTGCACCCAGTACGGTGCCTTGCTGGTATTTGATGAAGTCATGACCGGTTTCAGGGTGGCGCTCGGCGGTGCACAGAGCGTTTATGCCAGAAGCATTCCAGGCTTCAAACCCGACATGACAGTGATGGGCAAGGTGATTGGCGGCGGCATGCCGCTGGCAGCTTTTGGCGGAACCCGCGCCGTGATGGAGCAACTCGCGCCCATGGGCCCGGTTTACCAGGCTGGCACGCTGTCAGGCAATCCGGTAGCCACCGCCTGCGGCCTGGCGACACTGAAAGAAATCCAGAAACCCGGCTTTTACGAAGCCCTGGGCGAGCGCACGCAAAGCCTGGTCTCCGGCCTGACAGCTGCAGCGGCCAGGGCCGGTGTGCCGTTCTGCAGTGACAGTGAAGGTGGCATGTTCGGTTTTTTCCTGATGGCGCAGTTGCCGCAAAACTACGCCACCGTCATGAGCACTGACAGCCCGGCCTTCAACCGCTTTTTCCACGCCATGCTGGACGCCGGCGTGTATTACGCACCGGCGCTTTATGAAGCCGGTTTTGTCAGCTCAGCGCATTCAGCTGCCGATATTGAAGCGACAGTAGACGCCGCCGCAAGGTTTTTTGCCGGTTAAACGCTATTAAATAGATAGCATTCAGCGCCCACCGAATGGGCGCTGCTGCACTTTTTAATGCCTGAAGTGGCGTACACCCGACAAAACCATCACCACACCACGTTCGTCGGCGGCATCAATC
>JAZKIK010000582.1:0-6474 GCA_040384925.1 Pseudomonadota bacterium
TCATGGTTGGGGCTGACGATGCTGTAGGCGCGCAGCAGCGGTTTGTCGTTGACGCGCAGGCCAATCATGGTGAAGTGGCCGTTGGAAAAACGCAGCGAGGTGTCGCGGGTGGTGGTAAAGCTGAACAGCCGGTCGGTCCAGTGGTGAACGGAAAGCACCCGTTCTTCATTAAAAGCGCTCATGTTGATGCTGGTTGGTAAGGGTTGATGAATCCTGGCGGGTTTGGCGCAAACGAGTCTGAGACCGAGAACACGTTCTAACGGCCCGTTCCACTCCACCAATGTGCCATATTCATGTAGTGTTTGCAACATGAATTAACGCTGATGTAGTGAATGCAACATTTTTTGAAAGTTTTCTGAATCTGGCGAAAACGCTATTGCCTTGAAAAATCCTATGCGATACATTGGCGTTAAATGTAGCAAATGCAACATCAAAATGACCAGTATCAGATGCCAGCTGCAAACAATGAGCATGGCAAGCGGAAGCCCCCAACGATGACCGAGCATACAAAAACCGATGGCCTGCCAGGCATGGATATGGCACCATTTTCTGCAGCTGCCTTGCCCGCATCAGGCGAGGGCGGCGCGCGTCAGGGCCGCATGGCAAGTGCAAAAATTGCCTGCAACGCCTGCCCGGTTCTTTGCCAGATTTCCGATGGCCGAAGTGGTGCCTGCGACCGTTACGCAAATAGCGGCGGCACCCTGATACGGGTGGACCCGGTGGTTCTGCTGCGCCGCACACTGGACAGCGCCGAAGCGCCGCTGGTGGCTTTTTCTGCGCGCACCGCATCTGCTGAAAACGAATCACCTGATGCCGGTGCTGATACCGCCTGGAATGGTGATCTGCTGCTGGCTGACGAGGTGTTTATCACCGGCGTCGGCTCATCGACAACCTACCCTGACTACAAACCCGCGCCCTTCATTGTTTCGTCGCAGGCCGCAGGTGTTGACCTGGTCACGGTGGTGACCGAGGGCATCTTCAGCTACTGCAGCCTGAAGGTCAAGATCGATACCGACCGTTTTCTGGGTGCAGAACAGGCCAATGTGCGCTGCAAGGGTGAGGTGGTCGGCCATGTCACCACGGCTGAATATGGCTCGCAGATGTTGTCGCTGGGTGGTGTGCACCACCTGACCGGTGGCAGCAAAAAAGAAGGCCGTGTCACGGTTGAAATGATGAAGGCGCTGGGCAACAAGCAGGCGGTGGAATTCACCATTGACGGCGGCTCGCAGGTGGTGGTGCAGGCCGGGCGTGCGCCCATCGTCAACGGTGTGGAAGAGCGGCGCATGCGGGTAGGCTGCGGTTCGGCCACGGTAGGCATTTTTGCCAAACAGCTGTTTGGCAAGCTTGATGAGGTGGTGGTGGTTGATGACCACATCACCGGTGTGCTGACCGAACACCAGGCCGGGCGCTGCCTGGACATGCGCGCCTCGGGCATCATGATGCGCGGCCGCAAGTCAACACCGGGGCGCTATTTCCAGGTGGCAAATCCCGGCACGGGCTGGGGTGGCACCGACATTGACGAGCCCTTGTCCATCATCGAAGGCTGGGATACAGACGATGCCTGGCCGGGTTTGCGCCTGCTGATGACCTCAACCACAGGTGAACATGCCAGCTGGTATGTGCTGGACGAGTCGCTCAATCCTGTTGAGCAGGAGATGCCTGCCGATGTTCGCAGTGTCGTCAACCGCATTGGTGAAAACTGCGAACCATCACTGTGTACCGTGCTTTTTCTGGGTGGTGCGGGCGGCAGCCTGCGCGCCGGCGTGACTGAAAACCCGGTCTTGCTGACACGCGCCATCAAGGACGCACTGGTCAATGTGACTTGCGGCGGGGCACCAGCCTATGTCTGGCCAGGTGGCGGCATTACCGTGATGGTGGATGTGATGCGCATGCCAGACAACAGCTTTGGCACCGTGCCCACACCGGCCATCGTCGCGCCCATCGAGTTCAGCATGAAGCTGGACGACTACCAGGTGCTGGGTGGCCATATGGACTATGTGCGCACCCTTAGTGATGCACTGAAACGGGGTGCGTGGCACAACGAAGGTGCGCCGCTGGCGCGTCAGTGGACCCAGTTGCCCGCCGTCAACCCCTGGCCGCTGGCCAGGCCACCGCTTCTTGGATGATCCTTGCATGTCTGCGCAATACAAACAACTGCCCGATGGCCGCATGCATTTTCAGCACGGCCCGATAGACATCATCATTGGTGCCGACGGCGTTGACCATGCAGTGGCTGCCGCCCATGCACAGGCGTGGGGCAGGTTTTCAGGCATTCTGGACGAGCTGGTGCAGGAGCTGGGTTTGCTGCGCCAGCCAGTGGGGGGTGCCCGCTGTACGGTAAAGGGCCCGGTTGCGCGGCGCATGTGGCAGGCCTGCCAGCCTTACCGCAGCACTTACATCACGCCCATGGCGGCTGTGGCGGGCTCTGTTGCGCAGGAGTTGATTGCCTGTTATGCCCGCAATGGCATCAACCGCGCGTGGGTCAACAACGGCGGTGATATTGCACTGCACCTTTTGCCTTCGGAGTCACTTCGCATCGGGCTGTATGCGGATATGGCCAATTTTGGGGCACAGGACATTCGGCAAACGCTGCAGACCGATGGCCAGTTTGAAGTGTCGGGTGCCCTGCCGGTGCGCGGCGTGGCCACCAGCGGCTGGCGTGGCCGCAGTTTTTCACTCGGCATTGCCGACAGCGTGACGGTGCTCGCGCGTACCGCCGCTGAGGCCGATGCCGCAGCCACGGTGATAGCCAATGCCGTCAATGTTCAGGACGCCCGGATTGTGCGGCGGCCAGCCTGTGAGATGAAGGACGACAGTGACCTGGGCAGCATGGCGGTAACGGTGGATGTTCCGCCGCTGGAGGCTGGTCTGGTGCAAAAAGCCTTGCGCGCCGGACTCAAAAGGGCCAACGAGCTGCGCGCTGCCGGGCTGATCTGGTCGGCGGCGCTGGTGTGCCAGAAACAGCTGGCTACAACAGCCTTTGCAGGCATACGCATGCTGGACGAAAAACATGCAAATCCGGGCCACCATCCAGAGTGGAAATTGCAGGTTGGTTCAGTATTTGCTTAACAAAAATATGGACTTGAAAAATGATTGCAAGAAATGATTGAGATCAGGCGCATCTTTACCCACGTCGAAGAAATTCGGCACGAATTTGGGCCAGTGGCAGCCAGGCCGCTGCTGCGTGGTGCAATTGGTGCGGTACTGACCAACCCGTTTGCCGGCCGTTATGAGCCAGACATTCTGCCCATGATGGACGCACTGCAGGCGGTGGGCATCAACATGGCAGAGCGGCTTCGTGCCGCCATGAATGTGCCTGCCGAAAAAATCGAGTCATATGGCAAGGGTGCGGTGATCGGTGCCGCTGGCGAGCTGGAGCACGGCGCTCTGTGGCATGTGCCCGGTGGTTATGCCATGCGTGAGTTGCTGGGCTGGAAGGGCGACCGCAACGCCTACGCCAAAGGCCAGGCCGAAGACAAGACCGGCCAGCCGGGCAATGCCCTGTCCATCGTGCCATCGACCAAAAAAGTTGGTGCCCCAGGCACGGCTCTGGATGTGCCGCTGACACACGTCAACGCCAGTTATGTGCGCAGCCACTTTGATGCAATCGAAGTGCGGGTGCCGGGCGCACCGCTGGCCGACGAGATTGTGTTTATTCTGGCCATGGCGTGCGGTGCGCGTGTACACGCCAGGGTGGGCGGTCTGGCCGCCAGTGCCATCAGCAAATGGGACGGCTTGCGCTAATTGGCCCAGGCAGAATCAAAAAATCAAGGAACAACCAGCATGACTGCCAATATCCGCAAAATCATCGTCCAGGTCGATGAGGTGCACATCGAAATGGGTAAAACCATCAGCCCGCCAACCCGCCGCGCGCTGGCCATGGCCGTGATCAGCAACCCGTTTGCCGGCCGTTACGAAGAAAACCTCGACGAGTTGATGACCATCGGCGAAGAACTGGGCGGGCTGCTGGGCCAAAAATGTGTGTTGGCGCTGGGCATTGAGCCAGGGCAGGCCCAGAGTTACGGCAAGGCCGCGATTGTGGGTGAGGCCGGCGAGCTGGAGCACGCTGCTGCCATACTTCACCCCAGACTGGGCGCGCCGCTGCGGCTGGCCGTTGAAAAGGGTGCTGCGCTGGTGCCGTCCAGCAAAAAACAGGGTGGCCTGGGCACGGCAATAGATGTACCGCTGGGCCACAAGGATGCCGCTTTTGTGCGCAGCCACTTTGATGCGATGGAAGCGCGGGTCAGTGACGCACCCAGGGCCAATGAGATTGTGGTGGCGGTTGTTGTGACCGACAGTGGCCGCCCCCTGCCGCGAGTGGGCGGTTTGCAAGTCCACGAGATCAAGGGTGTAGACGGTCTGCGTTAAAGCCTGAACCATTGAGCAAAACCAAACCTGATTTTTAAACGCTATCCACGACAGGAGTTTTTATGAAGATGCAATACAAAGTGCTGGGCACCGCAGTCTGCCTGGGCCTGCTGGCCTCCACGGTCACTGCGCAGGCCCAGGGAGTGATCAAGATTGGTGAGGTCAACAGCTACAAGGCGCAACCCGCCTTTCTGGAGCCCTACAAAAAAGGCATGGAACTGGCGGTTGAAGAAATCAATGCCAAAGGCGGTGTCAACGGCAAAAAAATCGAGCTGATTACCCGCGATGACAACGCCAACCCCGGTGATGCGGTTCGTGTAGCCGAAGAATTGGTCGCCCGCGAAAAAATTGACGTGCTGACAGGCACCTTTTTGTCAAACACTGGCCTGGCCGTTGCTGACTTTGCCAAACAGAAGAAGTTTTTCTTTCTGGCTGGTGAACCACTGACCGACAAGATGACCTGGCAGGGGGGCAACCAATACACCTTCCGCCTGCGCCCCGGCACCTATATGCAGGCCGCCATGCTGGTGCCTGAAGCCGCCAAGCTCAAGAAAAAGCGCTGGGCCATTGTTTACCCCAACTACGAATACGGCCAGTCGGCAGTCGCAGCCTTCAAGCAACTGCTCAAAGCCGCACAGCCTGATGTCGAGTTTGTGACTGAACAGGCTACCCCGCTGGGCCGGGTTGATGCCGGCAGCGTGGCGCAGGCACTGGCCGATGCAAAACCTGACGCGATTTTCAACGTGCTGTTTGGTGCTGACCTGTCCAAGTTTGTTCGTGAAGGCAATACCCGTGGCCTGTTCAAGGACCGTACTGTGGTCAGCGTGCTGACCGGCGAGCCAGAGTACCTTGACCCGCTGAAGGAAGAAACGCCCAATGGCTGGATCGTCACGGGTTACCCCTGGTACGGCATCCAGACGCCTGAACACAAGGCCTTCTTTCTGGCCTACCACGGCAAGTACAAGGACTATCCACGTCTGGGTTCTGTCGTCGGTTACACCATGATCAAGTCGGTCGCTGCCGGCATCACCAAGGCCAAAAGCACCGAAAGCCTCAAGCTGGTTGAAGCCTTCAAGGGCCTGCAGCTTGACACACCGTTTGGCAAGATCACCTACCGCGCAGAAGATCACCAGTCCACCATGGGCGCTTTTGTTGGCAAGACCAAAAACGAAGGCGGCAAGGGTGTGATGGTGGACTATGTGTACTTTGACGGTGCCAGGTTCCAGCCACCTGCCGCTGATGTGAAGAAGTCACGCGCTCCTGACTAAGCTGGCTTGAGTTGACGGCCGGTTTCTGCCGGCTGTCCTTGGTTTTTTGTTCCTTCCTGCTGCCTTCCGCTTTTTTTGCCGAGGGTTGGGGAGGGCTTTTCCCGGCTTCGATTCCGTGAGGACTGGCTCGCCATGAGTTTTTCAGGTTTTATCGTTCAACTGCTCAATGGGCTGGCAGGCGCGTCATCGCTGTTTTTTGTGGCGGCCGGGCTGTCACTGATATTTGGCGTGACACGCATCGTCAATTTTGCCCACGGCTCTTTTTTCATGCTGGGCATCTACATTGCCTACACCATGGTGGAAAAGCTCGGCACCGGCCTGGGTTTCTGGCCTGCGCTGATTCTTTCGGCCCTGGCAACCGGCATCGTCGGTGCATTGATTGAGGTGGTGCTGCTGCGCCGCATCTACAAGGCACCCGAACTGTTCCAGTTGCTGGCGACGTTTGCACTGGTGCTGGTCATCAAGGATGCGGTTCTTTATTTGTGGGGGCCAGACGAGTTGCTGGGCCCGCGTGCGCCAGGCCTTGCCGGATCGGTTGAAATTCTGGGCCGGCAGTTTCCAAGCTATGACCTCTTTCTGATTGTTGTCGGGCCCATTGTGCTGGGCCTGCTGTGGCTGCTGCTGACGCGTACCCGCTGGGGCACGCTGGTGCGCGCCGCCACGCAGGACCGTGAAATGGTCAGCGCGCTGGGCGTCAACCAGGCCTGGCTGTTTACCGCCGTGTTTGCCTTGGGCGCTATGCTGGCCGGGCTGGGCGGTGCGCTGCAATTGCCGCGTGAACCCGCCACGCTGGAGATGGACCTCAACACCATAGGCTCGGCTTTTGTGGTGGTGGTGG
>JAZKIK010000583.1:0-10954 GCA_040384925.1 Pseudomonadota bacterium
TTTTTGCAATCAAATCCGCTTCCTGTCCAGGCAGATCGGGCGCAGATAGATATAAATTAAATGGCAATCGGCTTGCTGCCAGGAACTCTGCCATTCAAGGTTCATGGCTGCAGCCAGACATGCTCGGCAAAGGCGAAGCCCATCATTCCGCCCAGGGGGATAGGCGACAGGCCCTTCAACTTCTTTGAATGCCCATCCAGGCTGGAGAGGAACAGGGGGATGCCAATGCCGCTCTCTTCATGGATCATCACCTGCATGTCGGCGTACATCCGCGTGCGCTTGGCGAGATTTGCTTCCCCTCGTGCAGCCACCAGGAGCTGGTCGAACTTCGGACTTTTCCAGCCCGACTCGTTCCAGGGCGCATCCGACTTGAAGAACTGGCTGAACAGCACATCGGCGCCAGGACGGGCGTTGACTGATCCGAACCCCACGGGATGCTTCATCCAGTGATTAGACCAGTAACCATCGGCTGCCATCTGCTTCACATCGAGATTGAGGCCCAGCTTCTCCGCGGACTGCTGCAGGGTCTGCGCCATCTCTATGGAGTAGGTGGCTGCAGGTGACGCCACCACGGGAATGGGTGCGCTGCCCAGATTGGCCTTGCGTAGATGGAACTGCGCCTTTTCGGGGTCGAATGGGCGCTGGGGCAGCCCCGCGAAGTAGAAGCGGTTCGTTGGATCGATAGGCTGGTCGTTGGCCACCACCGCGTAATCGAGTACGACGGAGCGCTTTATTGACTCCCGCTGCAGCAGGTGCTTCATTCCCAGTACAAAGTCCGGATTAGTGCCAGGCCCCGTATCACGGCGAATGATCAGGTCGGTATAGCCGCCGGAACGGGTTTCGAAAACCGCGTGCTGCCTCGAATCCCTGATGCGTTGGACAGAGTGCGGATTGACCGAACCGATCAGGTCCAGTTCGCCCGAAAGCAGTGCGTTGATCCGCGCAGCTTCGTCGCTGACGCCGATATATTCGATTTCGTCCAGGTAGGGGCGGCCAGGCCTCCAGTAGGATTCGTTCCGAACGGCAATCGAGCGCACGCCCGGCTTGAACTCTTTGACTTTGTACGGCCCCGTACCCACGCCCGAGTTTGCCGCGTTGAAGTCAGTCGTCCCGTTCCTCAGGATGTGAAAGTGGTAGGTTCCCAGGATCGCAGGCAGGTCTGCGTTGGGTGCCACCAGCTTGATGGTGACCTCGTGGGGGCCCGTGGCCTTCACGTCCTCGATCTGATCCGCAAGGGACTGCGCCTTCGAACCCGTAGCCGGGTTCTTGTGGCGCATGATAGAAAACACCACGTCCGCGGGCGTGAACGATTTGCCGTCGTGAAACACCACGCCACGCCGCAGCTTGAACACCCAGGTGATCAAATCCTGGCTGCTGAACTCCTCGGCCAAAGCCGGCTGCGGCGTCAGGCTGGCGTCCAGGGAGGTCAGGCCGTTATAGAACATGTTTCCACGGATGTAGTCCGTGTGATTGGACTGCTTGGCCGGATCCAGCGTGTCTTTGACGGACGACGCCGATCCGGCAACACGGATGCGCCCGCCGCGCCGGGGCGTCTGGGCGTGGGCCGCTCCCGCAGCAGCGGCAATGCTCCCTGCCAGCGCGGCATGCATGCCCCCAGCCGCCAGCATCGCCAGCACGTCCCGGCGGCTTGCGCCGCGCTGGAGCGCACCCATCACCCTGGCACTCTCATCAGGCCCGATCAGGCCCTGTAGCTTGTGACTCTCGTTCATGATTTTTGTCTCCTGGTGAATAGGGGTTCCAGTCAGGCTTTAGTCCTACGACAAGGACCCCTGGCACAGGTATTTGGTGTGCATGTAGTCGTCAAGCCCATAGCGCGAGCCTTCCCGTCCATAGCCCGACTCCTTGACGCCGCCAAAGGGGGCCACCTCGGCCGCCAGCACGCCTTCGTTGATGCCGACGATACCGCTTTCCAGGGCGTCGGCCAGCCGCCAGGCGCGCGCGATTTGGCTGGAATAAAAATATGCGGCCAGGCCAAAAGGCGTGTCATTGGCAGCGGCAATCACTTCGGCCTCGGTTTCAAATCGCGTCACCGGTGCCACCGGACCAAAGGTTTCCTCCAGCGAGCAGGCCATGGCGGCATGCACGCCGGTCAGCACGGTGGGCGCATAGTAGTTGGGGCTGGCATATGCCGCGCCCTCAAGGCGTTTGCCGCCCACCGCCACTTGCGCGCCTAGGGCGACGGCATCGGCGACATGGCGTTCGATCTTCTCCACCGCCCGCGCATTGATCATCGGCCCGATCTGCGAGTCGGGCGCGCTGGCTGGCCCGACCTTCAGGGCGCCGACGCGCGCCACCAGCCTGGCCACAAAAGCGTCATGCACGCCACTTTGCACAAACACGCGGTTGGGGCTGACACAGGTCTGGCCCCCATTGCGAAACTTGGCTGCCATGAGCCCGTCGACGGCCGCATCAATATCGGCATCGTCGAAGACGATGAACGGGGCGTTGCCGCCAAGCTCCAGTGACAGCTTTTTCAGTGTGCCTGCGGATTGGCGGGCCAGATGCTTGCCCACCGGCGTGGAGCCGGTGAAAGTGATTTTTCGCACTCGTGAATCGGCCAGCCACACATCCACGACTTCGGGTGTCATCTCGCGCGAGGAGGTGACGATGTTGAGCACGCCCGGCGGAATCCCGGCCTGCTCGGCCAGCCGCACCAGCGCCAGCGAAGTCAGCGGCGTGTCTTCCGCCGGCTTGGCCACCACGGTGCAGCCAGCCGCAAGCGCTGGCGCAATCTTGCGGGCAATCATGGCGGCTGGAAAGTTCCACGGCGTGATGGCTGCGACCACCCCGACCGGCTCCTTGACGACCATGAGTTTGCGCCCCCGTGCAGGTTCGGGAATCATGTCGCCGTAGGTACGCGTGGCTTCTTCGCCAAACCATTCGACATAGCTGGCTGCGTACAGCACCTCGCCCCGGCCTTCGGCGAGCGGCTTGCCCTGTTCACGCGAAATCAGCCGCCCCAGGTCTTCCTGGTTCGCCAGGATCAGCGCATGCCAGCGCTTGAGCAACTGTGCGCGTTCGCGCCCGCTGCGTGCCCGCCAGGCAGGAAACGCCGCGTGGGCGGCATCGACGGCGGCAAGTGCATCACTGGCACCGCTGTCGGGCACCTGCGCAAAGACCAGGCCGGTGGCCGGGTCGCTGACAGGCAGCCAGCGGCCGCTCAGGGCGTCCTGCCACTGGTGGTTGATGAAGTTTTGCTGGCGCAGCAAATCGGCATGGGAAAGTGTCAGAGGCATGGAGGGTGTCTTTTTGTGGAGTGGATCATTCGGCTCAGGCGCGGGCGGGTTGAAGGGCGATCAAGTCAGCTTCGGTGTGGTGGCACAGGATTTCCAAAATGCCGCCGAGCTGGCGGCGTGGCGGCACCTTGATGTCACGGGTGCCGACCATGGAATTTGGGGCGGAAGATCATGAACAGAGTTCCTTGGTTTTACAGGCTGAAAAGGCGTAACAAACTTTTTATGGCGATGTGACTATCGGGCTGTCACGGTGAAGCAATTGAAACATGTGGCCAAAAATATTTGAGGTGTATTGAGACTGGTTCAAAGTCAAAACTGTGGTTTTGGTAGGGCGTTCCGGCATGGACTGCGGTATGCATGCCAAGCATGCAAACGGGCACCCATAAAGCACGCCAGAACAGGAGTTTCCCCCCATAAAGAGCACAGCAAAAAGTCCCGCCAGTAACACGGTCTGGTGCCGTGTCATGCGCAAAGTGTCGGGAGAGCAACTGTTTGCAATAGCCGGCCAGCCACTTGGCTGAAGCAGTGCGGCCATGACCTCGTGGTGCTATGCCTTACCCCTTCCCCTGCTGGGGGGCAGGGATGAGGGCCTGTGCCTGTCCATCCATGCGGCTTATAACCAGTGCCCAAAGCCCCCATCCTGATGCGCCGTGTTGTCGTGAGACACGACAACCGTTTGGCCCGTCCAGGTCCGCGCAGGCGGACCTGGAGCCTCGGGCCGCAGCCCCAAAGGCGGGAAGGACCAAGGCATCCAGGCTGCGCGACCTCAATAAAGGTACGCGCCACATGATGTGCTAAACCAGCTGCAACAACAGCATGCTGCTGCGCCACAAACCCCAAAAGCAGCACCTCTGAGCAGCCGCTCCAGCCTACGATGACGGCACCTACCTCATCGAACCATAGCCGCAACACCATGCACTCAAGCACTTCTTCCCTTGTTGATCTAGATCGCGCTCACCTGATCCACCCTGTCGCCCCGTGGCGCAAACATGAGCAGCGCGGTGTCACCGTGCTGGAATCAGGCCGGGGGGCCTGGCTGAAGGATGCAGCTGGAAATGAGTTGCTCGATGCCTTTGCCGGCCTGTGGTGCGTGAACGTGGGATACGGGCAGGAAAGCGTGGTTCAGGCTGCGACCGAGCAGATGCGCAGGCTGCCGTATGCCACGGGTTATTTTCACTTCGGCAGCGAGCCGGCCATCCGTCTGGCAGCCAAGCTGGTCGAGATTGCACCCCGGTCACTGCGGCACGTTTATCTGACGCTGGGCGGCTCTGAAGCGGTGGATGCGGCGATCCGTTTCATCGTGCAGTACTACAACGCCATCGGACGGCCCGCCAAGAAGCACTTCATTTCACTGGAGCGCGGCTACCACGGCTCATCGTCCACCGGCGCCGGGCTGACCGCCCTGCCGGTGTTTCACCGTGGCTTTGACTTGCCCCGCCCCGATCAGCACTACATTGCATCCCCTTATCCCTACCGCAGCCCAGAAGGCAGCACCGACCAGTCGATCATCGACGCTTCGGTGCAAGCCCTGCGGGCCAAGGTGGCCAGCCTGGGCGCGGCCAATGTGGCGGCCTTTTTCTGCGAACCCATCCAGGGTTCGGGCGGCGTCATCGTGCCACCCAAGGGTTGGCTCAAGGCCATGCGCCAGGCCTGCACTGACCTGGACATCCTGCTGGTGGTCGATGAGGTGATCACCGGTTTTGGCCGCACTGGCCCGATGTTCGCCTGCGAGGACGAAGGCGTCGAGCCTGACCTGATGACGCTGGCCAAAGGCCTGACGTCGGGCTACGCGCCCATGGGTGCGCTGATGATGTCCGAGGCCGTGTACGCCGGCATTGCGGACGGCACGCCTGCCGGGGTGCCCATCGGCCACGGCGCGACCTATTCGGCACACCCCGTGAGCGCGGCCATTGCGCTGGAAGTGCTGCGCATCTACGAGGAGGGTGGCATGCTGGAGCATGCGCGTTCGGTCGCACCTTGCTTTGCCCAGGGGCTCGATGCGCTGCAGGATCACCCGCTGGTCGGCCAAGCGCGGCATCGCGGCCTGCTGGGCGCGCTGGAACTGGTGAGCGACAAGAAGACCAAGAGCAGTTTTGACCCGGCACTGGGCATGGCAGATTTGCTGTTTGAGACGGGCTACCGCAACGGCCTGGTGTTCCGCTCATTCGGTGACCATATCCTGGGGTTTGCGCCGGCGCTGTGCTACACCCAGGACGAGTTTGCACAGCTTTTCGAGCGGCTGAAAAAGACGCTTGACAGCGTTCTGGACGTGCCGCACGTCCGGCGCGCACTGCGCTAGGTAAAGCAGGCGCTGGAGTGCAAAATAGCCAACCTCTACGATTACGGGACGCCCATGAACGATAACTCCAAACTCGACCGTCTCGATCTGCGCATCCTTTGCCAGCTGCAAAAGAACGGGCGCATCACCAATGTTGACCTGGCCGACGCGGTGGGGCTGTCGCCCAGCCCCTGCCTGATTCGCGTCAAGCGGCTGGAAAAAGCCGGCTACATCGCCGGCTACGGCGCGCAGCTCAAGCTCGACAAACTGGGCGAGATGCTGACCGTCTTCACCGAGGTGACGCTGGCCGATCACCGGCGCGAGGATTTTGTGCGCTTCGAGCTGGCGATCCGCGACATCGACGAAATCCTCGAATGCCATCTGGTCAGCGGCGGTTATGACTATCTGCTGAAATTCACCACGCGCGGTGTCAACCACTATCAAAGCATTATTGAAGGCCTGCTCGAACGCAATATAGGCATTGAGAAATACTTTAGTTTTATTGTCATCAAATCCCCTTTCATCAAGCAACACTATCCAATAGAGCGACTCATAGACCCTTCCACCTGAGCCCCGGCTTGAGGCGTTCCTCACGCCTTTTTTGCATGTCTTCTCCCACCAGTTCAAAGCGCGTTGGAAGGCTTTCTGCTGCTGGTGGTCTTGTTAAGCTTCAAGCATACGAATAGCTTGAAACGCACAGCAAAAATGCCGGTTTTTCGCGTAAAAAATGCTGATTTCTGTGTCTGATTGCCGGATTCCACATGCCTGATCCAGTATCGGGCCAGGCGGCTGACCCCAGTCCTGTCACTTGAAGATCATGCACACAGGGCTGCCGCATGGGGCGGTCATTGTTGTGGGCAGCAGGCGTCCGCTGCCGGGTTCGATGGCAAAAGTCACAATGCTGTCGCTGTCTTCGTTGAGCACAAACATGTGACGACCCTCTGGCGTGAGGGTAAAAAAACGGGGTGTTTTTCCTTGTGAAGGTGTGGCTTCCAGCCAGGCCAGCCGGCCGCTGGCTGTATCTACACGAAATGCTGCAATGCTGTCATAACCACGGTTGGACGCATACAGCGTGTGGCCGTCGGGTGACAGTGCAATCTCCGAGGCGCGGCTGTTACCGGTGTAGCTGTCGGGCAGTGACGAAACGATTTGCAGTGCGCGCAGTGCCCCGCTGGCTGCATCGAAATGGCAAGCTGTGACCGTCGAATCCAGCTCGTTCACCACATAGGCATACGGTGCCTGCGGATGGAACACCATATGGCGCGGCCCGGCACCCTCGCGGGCCTGCAGCCAGGGTTCTGCTGCTGGTGACAACCGGCCTTGGGCAAAAGCAAACATGAAGACGCGATCCAGCCCCTTGTCGGGCACGGCCACAAAACGGCCGCTCGGGTCGAAGGGGTTGAAATGCGGTTTGGCAAAGGGCTGCTCGTGCCGGTGCGGGCCGGGTGTGCCGACCATGGACACACGCTGCTGAACCTCGCCCAGGCGGCCGTCTTCCATCACTGGCAACACTGCCAGACTGCCGCCCTGCTGGCCCAGGTGGTCGGACACCAGCAGAAACTTTTCACCGGTATCCAGCGCCAGATGCACGGGGTTGCGGCCGCCGCAGTCCTGCCGCTGCAGCCACTGCAGCTTGCCGTCGCCGGCGTCAACGCTGAACACGCTGACCTCGTGTCCGTCACCGTGCACCGCATACAGCCGATCGCGCCGCTGATTGAGCACCAGAAAAGACGGGTTCACGAGGTCGGACACCAGTTGTACCCGCTCCAGTTGTCCCAGCGCAGCGTTAACCCTGTAGACGCTGATTCCCTCGCCGCGCGCATTGCGTTCGCGGGTGGTACGCGAGCCGACATAGGCGTACAGCGCTGCGCTCATGCCTGCGCGGCTGGTGCCACCGACGCGCCCTGGATGCCATGGCGCAGCAAGGCATCGGCCACAAAACCACTGGCTTTCATGTCTTCCACATACTTGTGCAGCAACTGGGCCGCAGCTGCACTGCGGCCTTTGGGCAAGCCCATGGCCTGCTGGATCACCATGAAGCGGCCAGGCAGCAGGCGCAGGCCGGGCACGCGGCGCGCATCGGCTTCGAGTTGTTGTTTCACCCCGGCCGCAACTTCCGCGCCCTGGGCGATGAAGGTATCGACCACGGTGGGGGATGTGGGCGCGCGCAGTATTTCGGCCTGTTTTATTTCGCGGCTCAGGTACAGGTCATAGGCGCTGCCCTTGCCAACCACCACACGGTTGCCTGAGCGATCCACTTCTGCGTTGTCGGTGATTGTTGAGTCCTCACGCACCAGATAAGCACCTTCGATCAGGACATAAGGTGCGGTGAAGGCGATGCCGGCACCGCGCACCGGGTCCACGGCGAAGAAACCGAAATCGGCCTGTTCCTGCGTGACCGCCTCGACTGATTTGCCCGCAGCGTCAAACACCATCAGCTCGATATCCACACCCAGAAGCTGCGCAAAACCACGTGCCAGGTCGATGGAAACGCCAAAGGGCTTACCCCCGGCATCCAGATTGGCAAGAATGGGGTTGCCCACATTGATGGATGCGTGCAGGGTGCCGGTTGGTGCAAAGCTGGTGACGAGGTCGGATGAAATGCTCATGGTTTGTGTCTCTGAGGGTGGTTGTCAAACAAGGGGTGCAACTGGTTCGGTCTGCAGGAGGTCGCTGATGCGCTCCAGATTGCGCAAGGTGCTGCCAAGGTGCTCGCGCATTGCGGCCGAGGCCTCGTCATTGCGCTCGAGCTCCAGCAGTTGCAGGATTTCCAGATGCTGCTGGCAATGCTCTGTGTAGCGGCTGCGGTCTCGCATCGAGCGGTACGACAGCAGCCTGCGCACGCGGTTCACGCGGCGTATGGTGTCCACAAAAAAGGCATTGCCCGAGGCCTCGACCAGTGACTCATGGAAGAGCACACCTCGATCGTGCAGCTGGTCGGCCGAGGCGGTGGCAATGCCGCCTTCCAGCAAATGCAGCTCAGCCGCACGGCAGCGGGCCAGCACCTGCTTGTCCAGCCGGTAACCGGGTTCCAGCAGGGCCGCTGGCTCCAGCGCCAGGCGCAACCGGTAGGATTTGAGCAGGCTGTCGGGTGTCGTCAGCATGGAAGAAAAAGTCCAGCCATAGGCCGGGTTGCGCTCGGCCCAGCCCTCCTGGGCGATGCGGTTCAGCACCATCTTCAGTTGCGCAGGTGATAGCTGGTAGCGGGTCTTGAGCGAGGCCTCCGAGCAGGAGTCGGGCAGCCGCCCTTGCAAATGGTCTTCGGCAATCCTGAAGTAGGCGCTAACGCTGGCGTCGGCGGTGTCGCCGCCCACTTCCTGCAGCAGCCCGGCTGGCAGCTCAGCTTTTGCCAGCGCCAGAAAGTAGCCGCGATTGCGCTCGCGGATCAGCACACCCTTGTCTTCCAGCAGTTGCAAGGCCTCGTTGACTGGCGAACGCGAAACCCGCAGCCGGTCGGCCAGGCCCTGGGCGCGCAAATGGGTGCCCACGGGCCAGTCTTCGGTCTGGATCAGGGTGAGGATCTGGGCTGGAATGGAGGCTGCTGGCTTCATGGGAGAGATTGTCCCATCCTGCCCGGTGCCCTGACTGGTTTGCAGTTGCATGGCTGGCTGCGCTTTTTACTTTTTGACAGCCCGGTGTTCGGCAATCGTTTTGCCCAGAATCAGCGGAATCACACCGCCGCTGCGCAGCAGTTCCAGCTCCAGCTGGGTTTCGATGGCGGCTGTGGCCTGCAGTGTTTCCGCGCTGCCGTTGGCGCGCAGCACGCGCACCACAATCGCGCAACGCGGTGCCAGAGCCTCTGCGGGCGCGATCACTTCAATGCGGTCACCCGGCTGCAGTTGCAGGGTCTGTGGGCCGACGCCAGCCGGAAAGCGCAGAGGCAAAATGCCCATGCCGATCAGGTTGGAGCGATGGATGCGCTCAAAGCTCATGGCCAGCACGGCGCGTATGCCGAGCAGGCGCTGCCCTTTGGCCGCCCAGTCGCGGGACGAACCGGTGCCATAACGTTCTCCCGCCACCAGCACCACGGCCTGGCCGGCATCGCGGTAACGCTGCGCCACGTCCCAGATCGGCAGCACGTCGCCGCTGGGCACGTGCAGGGTGTGGGCCACCGGTGCGCCTGGGGCCAGCAGGTTTTTCAGCGTCTTGTTGTGGAAGGCGGCGCGCAGCATCACCTCCCAGTTGCCGCGCCGTGAGGCGAACACATTCAGGTCCTGCCGGTCGGCGCCTTGGGCCACCAGAAAGTCTGCCACCAGACTATCTGGGGGGATTGCGCTGGCCGGTGAAATATGGTCGGTGGTGATGTCGTCGCCCAGTACCAGCAGTGGATAGGCCTGGTAGCTGCCCAACTGGCTGCCGGATTTGGTGGAAGCAAACGGCGGCCTGCGCAAGGAAGTAGAGGCCGGATCCCAGGGGAATAGCGGCGTTTGCGGCGCCTGCAGCGCAAACCACAGCGGGTTCTGGCTGGCAATTGCAAAATCCTTTTTGTAGTCGGCCGGGTCGGCCCCAAGGGCCAGATGCCCGGCGATTTCCTCACGTGTTGGCCACAGATCCTGCAGCCAGATGCTGCGGCCATCTGCCGTGATTTGCACTGGCTGTTCGCGCAGATTGCGGGCGGCGTCGCCGGCCAGGCCAAATACCACCACCAGCGGCGGCGACATGATGAAGCTCAGCTCAATGTCGGGGTGAACCCGGCCGGGGAAGTTGCGATTGCCCGAGAGTATGGCGACTGCCTTGCTCTGGCCGGCCTGCTGAGCTGTGCGGATGGGTGCAGTCAGGGGCCCGGGGTTGCCTATGCAGGTGGTGCAGCCATAACCAACGATGCCAAAGCCGACTGCATCCAGATCGGCCAGCAGGCCAGCGCGCTGCAGATAACTTGCTGCGGCCGGTGAGCCCGGCCCCAGCGAAGTCTTGACCCAGGCTGGCACGGCCAGGCCCAGCGCGCGGGCCTTGCGTGCCACCAGGCCGGCGGCGATCAGCAAGGCCGGGTCCGAGGTGTTGGTGCAACTGGTGATGGCAGCAAGCGCCACCGGGTGGGTCGGCAGCAGGCCGCCCGGCTGCGGCTGGAACTGCAGCGCCGCCAGCACCCTGGCGCTGTCGCCATAGTCCATCAAGTCCTGTGGGCGGCGTGGGCCGGCGATGTGCCTGCCTATGGTGCTTAGGTCGATGTCCAGTACGCGGGTATAGCGCGGCGTGACGTCGGGGTCGAACCACAGGCCGGTGTGCCGGCAATAAGCCTCAACCAGTGCGATATGGGATGCGCTGCGGCCAGTGGCGCGCAGGTAGTCCAGCGTATGTGCATCCACTGCAAAAAAGCCGGTGGTGGCGCCGTATTCAGGGGCCATGTTCGCCACCACCGCACGTTCACCGGCGCTTAGCGTGCTCACACCCGGGCCGAAGTACTCGACAAACTCGCCCG
>JAZKIK010000584.1:0-2390 GCA_040384925.1 Pseudomonadota bacterium
GACGGTCAAAAAATCAGGTCGGACTTTTAGGATGCCACTTCAACAAACGGGTTCGGGGACCTGAAACGGATTGAAAGCGGGGAAATATTCAGACAGAAAGCGGCATTTATTGCATTACATCAACAGAGCCATTCTGAGCGGTATAGCTGACGCGGGGCGGAAAAGCCGCAGGATCAGATCCAATGGCAAGCGCAACAAGATGGTCTGCTGACTGCCAGCGCCTTAAGGTCCATGACAGATGAAGTGCTTCGGCAGGCAGGCATTTTTCGGTGTAACAAGCGCGCAGCAAATCCACGGAAAAGCTGTCCAGGGGCATGGACAGCCCACGACCCAGCGCCTTGATGAAAGCCTCTTTTGCCGTCCACAAGTCAATAAAGGCCAGCCTGCGCTGTGCTGGATCGGTGATCGCGTGCAACTGCGCCTGTTCGGAAGGTGAAAAATAGGCCTCTGCAATGGCCATGTCATCAGCCACCCGGCGCTCTATACGCTCCACATCAATACCAACATCCAGGCCAATGGCGATGGCTACTGCCACCATGCCGTGGGTGTGTGAAAGATTGAAGCGCAGGTCTATATCCAGTTGACCCGCTGACAATTGCGGTTTGCCGTAGCTGCCTGCTGTAAAACGCCAGTCTTTTGGCGAGTGAAGCCCAGTACCGGGAAAAACAAGCCCGGACAGCATGCGTCTGAGCAATGCGTGAGCTGCGATATAAGAGTGCCGATCAGCGTCAAAGCAAAAGGCCAAAGCCTTGTCACGCTCCATGCCATTGAGCACTTCCAAAGAGGAACTGTCTGCGCCGGTCGATGAATCAATCGCCAGAACCCGGACAACTACCTCGCCTGACTCCAGAAATCAATCCTCGTCGTCCATCAGGGTGCGCAGGCTGACTTCCTGACGCACCACCAATACAACCGTATTGCTGTCATTGGTCAGGACGCCGTCGTCCTTCATGTCCTGGATGATCTGCTCGACATTGGACAGGAGCTTGCCCTCACCCTTGCGCAGACGCTTGATCTGTTTGCGGCTGTATTGACCTACCTCGACCACACACAGATCACTGGCCTTGACCGGCTCGACAGCCTTGGCTGTACTTGCCTCAGCCACAGAATTGTTTGCCATTGCGGTTACCTCGTTTTAAAGTTGGGAAAGCAAAGTCAGACCTGAAAACAATCAGTCGTCGTTGCTGCTCTTGCGCACTGCCTTGACCGAGTTTTTCAGCACATCACGCGCCCAGCCGTTCTTCTTCTTTTTGTTTGAACGCTCGTGCAGTGCGAGATAGATTTCCAGCATTCTGATGCCGCGAATGGCACCTTTGCGGGCTTTTTTTCCGGCTACCTTGTAAACACCCGTCTGCTTTTTGGTGGGCAGCGCCACTGAAGCCGTCAACTCATCGTAAACCGGAACAACAAGCCGGGAGCCGTCGGTGTTTTTCTTCAACACGGTGACCCGTACAACTTTGTTATCGTTGCTGCTGCTGGATAGGTTTGTCATTGCCTGTGCCATGAAATGCTCCCAATTTACCGAGGCTGCCCCGTCGGATGGCTTAAAAAACCAAGTTACATGGTTTGCGTCCATGCTGTAAATCATTCTATATTTTGTTGCCTTGTAAACCATCTTTTTTTTACAAAAATATTTATCTGGCCCTTTCTGCGGAGCGTCCTGCGGGGCTTCTGTCAAATAAAAGTATTCATTTGGGACAGCCCGATCTGTGCGCCGCAGGCGGAGGGGGTGCAATGGTTTGCGACTCCAGCGGCTCAAGCCGGCAAATCATGGGCAAACAGTCGCCGCTTTTTCGGCAACAAACCAGGTCAAGGGGCCAACAGGCCACCCGAACACAGACTGAACCCGGAGGGGATTGTGGCGCGCAAGTCAAGCCGGTGATACCGCAGTGCCCGGCGCGCGGCGCGCCTGGCATGGAACCGTTTTGAGACCATGGTGCCAGCGGCATCTATAATTCATAATTACAAAAGTTCAGCAACCTTTTTCAACTACCGAGATAAACCATGACCCGTGAAGTAGTCGTCGTCAGCGGAGTGCGCACCGCCATTGGAACCTACGGCGGCAGCCTGAAGGACATCGCCCCCACCGAGCTGGCCGCCCAGGTCGTGCGTGAAGCGCTTTTGCGCGCCAGTGTTGACGGTGCCGATGTGGGCCATGTTGTGTTTGGCCATGTCGTCAACACCGAACCGAAGGACATGTACCTGAGCCGTGTCGCCGCCATCAACGGTGGCTGCGCTGAAAGCACCCCGGCCTACAACGTCAACCGCCTGTGCGGCTCCGGCCTGCAGGCCATCGTCAACGCCAGTCAGAGCATTTTGCTGGGCGACACCGACATCGCCATTGGTGGTGGTGCAGAAAACATGAGCCGCGCACCCTATGCCAGCCTGAA
>JAZKIK010000585.1:0-8948 GCA_040384925.1 Pseudomonadota bacterium
CGCACACCCTGGGTGCCAGCCAGCAAAAGGCTTTCACCTCGGCTTCTGCCAAAAACAACACGCTGGCAATCATGGAAATCGCGCAAAAGAACCCGGCTGCGGCCAACCTGGTTTACATCCCTGGTTATCTGTTGCTGGGCGGTGGTGTGCCTGTCAAGGTGGGCAATGAAGTGATAGGTGCTGTGGGTGTGGGCGGTGCACCAGCCGGCAACCTGGACGAGCAGTGTGCCATCGCTGCCATTGACAAGGTCAAGGAGCAGTTGAAATAAGAATGCCCATCAATCAAGGAGAACGCCATGCACAGCACATATCCTGATTCAGCACGCAGCCTGTTTGTTGCCATCACCATGGTCCTGGCTGCAACAGCAGGCAACCACGCCCTGGCGCAGATTGCACCCAGTGCAGCGGAGGTGGCGGCCTATACCGGCCTGCACGCCGCCGCCCAGAAAGGCGACCTCGCCAAAATCGACAGCCTTGCCACCGCCAAGGCCGACCTCAACGCCCGTGACGGCAATGGACGCACGCCTCTGCACGTCGCAGCTTTTGCCAGCCAGCGCGAGGCCATCAAGGCGCTGGTCAAACACGGCGCCGACATCAACCTGCTGGACAAGGACCGCTACGACGGCGTAACGATAGCCGCCGTCGCCAACGACGAGGAAACCCTGCGTGTGTTGCTGGAGCACGGTGCCAGCGCAAAACTGATCACCAGCCGCTATGACGGTACGGCGCTGATTGCGGCAGCGCACCTGGGGCATGAGGGGGTGGTCAAGCAGCTGATAACAGCCGGTGCACCGCTGAACCATGTCAACAACCTGCACTGGACAGCGGCGATAGAAGCGGTGGTGCTGGGCGACGGCGGGCCGCGCCACCAGGAAACCCTGCGCGCCCTGATCAAGGCTGGTGCCAATCTGCAACTTGCTGACCGCCAGGGCAATACGCCGCTGCAGCTTGCAAAGTCACGCGGCTACAGGGAAATGGTGCAGATGCTGGAGCGGGCTGGCAAGGCGGGCTGAAGCGGGGTGAAAAGGAACTGGCAGTGGGTGAACCCAGTCTTTCCCCGGAACACATTGGCAGGCTGATACATCAAACCTGCAGCGGAATCGTCACCGGCCCGTCATTGACCAGATGCACCTTCATGTCCGCACCAAACTGCCCGGTTTGCACCACCGGATGTGCAGTTTTTGCCTTGGCCACAAAAAAGTCATACAGCCTGCGCCCCAGATCAGGCGGGGCTGCGCCGGTAAAACTGGGCCGGTTGCCACCTGATACGTCGGCTGCCAGGGTGAACTGGCTGACGATCAGCAGCCCGCCGCCCACATCCTGCACACTGCGATTCATTTTCCCGGCCTTGTCCGAAAAAATACGCAATTTAAGGATTTTGGCCAGCAGTTTGTCGACCTGGGTTTCGCTGTCGCCATTCTCGGCGCAGACCAGTACCAGCAGGCCGTGGCCGATCTGGCCGGCGACTTCACCTTCTATCACTACCCGGGCCTCGGTAACGCGCTGAAGCAATGCTTTCATACAGGGCGCTCAGTCCGTTACGCCAGCGGCAACAAATGCCTGCTTGCCTTGTGGCCCGGCCAGAAGGACCACAAATTCCTGTGCCAGGGCCTGTTGTTTGCCTGAAGCCAGTGGGGCTGCGGTGTAAGAGGTGTAGTTTTGAATTTCAGCAGGCAAGGGGCCGACAAACTTCAGGCCCTTGCCCTGGTAAAGCAGAATTTCAGTGATGGCACCAAAACCAAGTTCACGGCCCTTGCCCTTGATGACATGCTCCAGAACCGACGCGCCGTCGGGGTAACGGGTGGTTTTGCCTTCAATCTGCGTATACACATCCATTTTTTTAAGCAAGCCTTCAAGATAAAGGCCGGTTGAGGCGCGGTTAAATACCAGCGATTCGGCGTCCAGCACCGAGCGTTTGAGCCCATCGGCATTTGATATGTCCGGCACCGGTGCGCCCTCACGCACGGCCACGCCCATGCCGACCCGGCCTACATTGGCCCGTGTTTCTGCCAGTTTGCTGGCCGCTGCAAACTCGCCAATCACAGCTGGCGGTGCAATCACCACGTCAAATGCGGGATTGCTTTCCATGCGTTTTCTCAGCTCGGGGGCGGTGTTGAAGGTGATTTTGACGCTGTGACCGGTCTGTTTTTCAAAAATTGCCACAGCGGCTTTCAGGCCAGGTTCAATGGCACCGGCACTGAGCACCGCGATGTCGGCGGCTTGTGCAGCGCTGCCAATGCCTGAAAGCAGCAAGGCGCTCAAGGCCAGTGTTTTGAAAAATGGCGAGGTGGGTTTCATGAAAACTCCTTGAAAGATTCAGGATTTGCAAAGTGGCGGCGCCATTATTGACGTGCGGCAGCATTTTTTGCAGATGCCAAAACTGGCGCAGGGCTTATCCAGGCGTCGCCAAGCAGACAGATCAAGGGTTGTTCCCAAGTCAGGAACTGGTATCGCGTCCTACGATGGCTGGCGCGCAGCAGGCAGACAGGCTTGCGGCGCACCCCGCAATACCGAGGAGACAAAAATGAAACTCAAAACCCGCAGCATCAGCCTTTTGATCGCTGGCATGTTGACGCTGGCCGCTGGTGCCTTGTTTGCGCAGGCTACGGGCCTGACGCGCACGCTGGTTGGCAAGGCTGATGTGTCGGTGCCTGGCCGTGAGGCCGTGGTGGCGCGTGTCGAGGTGGCACCGGGTGCCAAAGCCGGGCGCCACACCCACCCGGGGGACGAAATCAGCTACGTTCTTGAAGGTGAAGCCACCTTGCTGGTGGACGGCGCGCCGCCAAAACAGGTCAAGGCAGGTGAATCGTTTGTGGTTCCTGCCGGTGTGGTGCATGACGCCCACAACAACGGCAGCGTCGCCATCAAGCTGGTGGGGGTTTATGTGGTCGAAAAAGGCAAACCGCTGGCCACACCAGCACCCTGAATCTCCCCTGGACACCGCAGGCACCCTGCCTGCATGAAGCGGCTGGAAGCCGCACCCCCAAACAGCAGGATTTGCATACCCGCCGCCATACAGCAGCGGCAAATGCTGCCTGCCTGCGCCCATAACAATCATCATCAAGAGACACATCCAGCATGCATAAAACTCCTTTCCCCTCGACCGCTGCCAACCGGCGCCCCCTGATATCCCGCCGCAGCTGCCTTGCGGCACTGGCCGTGCCGGTGCTGGCCCCTGGCCTGGCTCATGCACAAAAAAACGAACTGCTGATTGGCCAGAGCGCGCCGCTCAGTGGCATGATGGCGCCCACCATTACCGGTGTCATAGGCGGCCAGCAGCTGGCTTTTGATGAAGTCAACAAACGTGGTGGCATCAATGGCCGCCAGGTCAGGCTGGAGATTCTGGACGATGCTTTTGACCCCCAGCGCACGCTTGAAAACGCACGCAATCTGGTTGAAAAACAGGAGGTGCTGGCGCTGTTTGGCACTTTCGGCACCACACAGACGGCTGCGGTGTTGCCCTACATCATGGAAAAACGTGTACCGCTGATTTCAGCCTACAGCGGCAGCCCAGCCCTGCGCCTGCAGCCCAACCCCTATTTTTTCACGACCACAGCCAGTTATGCCGATGAACTGGTCAAGATGGTGCGCAACCTGCGCTCGGCGCAAACCAGCCGTATCGCCGTGGTTTACCAGAACAATGACTTTGGCAAACTGCTGCTGCCGCTGGCTGAAAAGGTGATTGAAGCCGAAGGTGCGTCCATGGTCGCATCACGCTCGCTGGAATCCAGCGGTGCCAACGCGGTGGCGGTGGCGCAAAACCTGGCATCGGCCAAACCCCAGGCCGTCATCATGATTGTGGCCGGCCCGGCGGTGGTGGCATATGTCAAGGCCAACCGGGCTTTTCTGGGCGTGCCGGTGTACACGTTTTCGCTGTCGGTCGGCTCGGCCATTCTCAAGGCGCTGGGTGACGATGCCCGTGGCCTGGCTGTTTCACGCGCCACGCCCTACCCCTGGCGCGCCACCACGCCGCTGGCACGCGACTTCAAGATTCTGATGGACAAGGCCGCCAAACCAGTTGATTACGATCATTTTGCGGGCTACATCAATGGCCGGGTGCTGATTGAAGGACTGCGCGGCGCCGGCAAGAAACCAACACCCGAAAGCCTGACGCTGGCGATGGAAAAACTGAACCCGCTGGACCTGGGCGGCTACCTCATGGCCTACAGCCCGCAAAACCACCACGGTTCCAATTTTGTGGAAATCACCGTGGTTGGGCCGAATGGCGATTTCATGCGTTAACAGGCCTTATCAGCGATCAGCGCAGCGTGACCTTTACAAACCTGCGTTTGCCGACCTGCAGCACGTAGGTGCCGGCCTCGACCTTGAGCGCCTTGTCACTGACCACGCTGGAGTCAAGCCGTACACCGCCGCCGTCAATCAGACGGCTCGCCTCGCTGCCGGACGGTGCCAGGCCTGTGGCCTTGATCAGCGCGCTGATGCTCATGGGCGCGCCTGACAGCGACATTTGCGGAATGTCTTCAGGCACACCGCCCTTGCTGCGGTTGATGAAGTCCTGCTCGGCCGCATCAGCGGCGGCTGCATTGTGAAAACGTGCGGTGATTTCCTTGGCCAGCGCGACCTTGGCTTCTTTCGGGTTGCGGCCGGCTTCAACCTCAGCCTTCAGGGCTGCAATATCGGCTTCGCTCTTGAAGCTCAAAAGCGTGTACCACTTCCACATCAGCACGTCGGAAATGCTCAGCACCTTGGCAAACATGGTGTTGGCGTCTTCTGAAATGCCGATGTAGTTATTTTTGCTTTTGGACATCTTGTCCACGCCGTCCAGGCCTTCCAGCAGCGGCATGGTCAGAATGCACTGCGGCTCCTGGCCGTATTCAGCCTGCAGATGGCGACCCACCAGCAGGTTGAACTTCTGGTCGGTGCCGCCCAGTTCCAGATCACTTTTGAGAGCTACCGAGTCATAACCCTGCATCAGCGGGTACAAAAACTCATGCACGCTGATGGGTGTGCCGGCCTTGTAGCGGTCATGGAAATCATTGCGCTCCATCATGCGGGCGACGTTGTATTTGGCCGCCAGCTCGATCATGCCGCGTGCACCCAGCGGGTCGCTCCATTCGCTGTTGTAGCGAATCTCGGTTTTTTCAGGGTCCAGTACCATGCTGGCCTGGCGGTAATAGGTCTGGGCGTTGGCCTCGATCTGCTCCCTGGTCAGGGGTGGGCGGGTATTGTTGCGGCCCGACGGGTCACCAATCAGGGTGGTGAAGTCACCAATAAGAAAAATGACGGTGTGCCCCAAATCCTGGAGCTGACGCATTTTGTTGAGTACCACCGTGTGGCCGATGTGGATGTCGGGCGCGGTCGGGTCAAGCCCCAGTTTGATGCGCAGAGGCACGCCTGTGGCTTCGCTGCGGGCGAGTTTTTTAAGCCATTCATCCTCTGGAATCAGCTCTTCACAGCCACGCAGCGACACCGCCAGCGCGGCCCTGACACGGTCAGTCACGGGGAATTTTGTAACAAGGTCTTGATTCATAAGGGTTTTTCACATGTCATGGTGCCGTCCTACAGATATACTGGCGGATCTCCGGCAATCGGGCACCATTTTAGGGGCCTCATCCCAAGCCAGGCTCTGGCTTGAAGGTTGCTAGAGCTTGTTTATCAGGGACGTCAGTTTAGAGCCCGGTGACCCCAGCCCCTTCAAAAATCGAATCCATAGGGCCGGTGACCGATATTTTTATTACTTTAGCTTGCTGTTTACGATGACATGGCAAGCCAAAAGCTGCAGTGAGGCGCGCCAGACTCAAGGTCTGGTGGCCAGAAGCATCCAGTTGGGATTTTTTGTTTTGAACCAGCCGTCCCTGCCTTCCCGTATTCTTCTGATCATTGCCAACAGCTTGCGCCACCACCCTAAACGGGTCACTGGCAGCCTGGCGGTGTTACTTCTTGGCACCGGTGTTACCGCTTTTGGCGTTGCGCCTCTTGCACCTGATGCATCAGACTTGCCGGTTCGCCAGGTTCTGGAGTCGATACAGCCCCTGCCGATGCAAAACCAGCTTGATCTGCTGTCGGACTTTCGTTTTAATCTTTTCCGCACTGAAAGCACACGCAGCAGCGACACGGCAGACAGCCTGCTCAATCGCATGGGCATCAACGATGCAGCTGCTGCCGCTTTTTTGCGTAACGATGCCAGCGCACGTTTGCTGCTGGCTGGCCGCCCAGGCAAAAATGTCAGCGCTGAAGCCAGTGACGACCAGCATCTGGTCAAACTCAGCACCCGCTGGGCAACAGATGACGAAGCGCAGTTCAAACGCCTGGTGATCGAGCGCATTGGCAACGGGTTTGTTTCACGCATTGAAAATGCGCCATATGTTGCAACGTCGCGCCTGTCCAGCGGCAGCATACAGACCTCGCTTTTCGCCGCCACCGATGAAGCGCGCATTCCGGACAACATCGCAACGCAGATGGCCGAGATTTTTTCAGGCGACATTGACTTTCGCCGTGCCCTGCGCAAGGGTGACCGCTTCAATGTGGTCTATGAAACGCTGGAAGCCGACGGCGAGCCGATGCGTACAGGCCGTGTTCTGTCGGCTGAATTTGTCAACGGCGGCAAGGCTTTTCAGGCCATGTGGTTCCAGCCTCCGGGCCTTGACAGCACAGGCCGGGCCAACAAGGGCGCTTATTACACTCTTGACGGCAAAAGCATGCGCCGTGCGTACCTGAGTTCGCCGGTTGAGTTTTCGCGCATCAGCAGTGGTTTTTCGATGCGTTTTCACCCGATTCTGCAAACATGGCGCGCCCATCTGGGTACCGACTTTGCGGCCAGCACCGGCACGCCGGCACGTACCGTGGGTGACGGCGTGGTCGAGTTTTCAGGCGTTCAAAACGGTTATGGCAACGTGGTGTTCATCAAGCACAGCAACGGCCATGAAACGGTTTACGCCCATTTGAGCAAACTGATGGTGCAACGCGGCCAGGCCGTCAGCCAGGGCCAGACCATTGGTCTGGTCGGTGCCACGGGCTGGGCCACCGGCCCGCATCTGCATTTTGAGTTCCGCGTCAACGGCACACAACAAGACCCTATGACCATCGCCAAACAGAGTGAGGCGATTCCGGTTTCAAATGCAGCCCTGCCGCAGTTCAGGCAACTGGCTGCCCAGGTCAGCTCACAGCTGCAGGCCGCAGCAACCATTTCCCAGACCCGCGCAGAGTAGTCAACCGCCAGCAGCATCGGCTGGAGCCGCAGCCTGTGCCGACTGGAACGACAGCCAATACTGGTTGCGGCAAAATAAGTGCATGCCTGATTTTTATATTGGCCTGATGTCAGGCACTTCACTCGACGGCGCTGATGGCGTGCTGCTTGATTTTTCAGCCTCGCCACTGCAGGTTCTGGCCTCCAGCTCAGAGCCTTTTCCAGACAGCTTCAGGGCCGAGTTGCTGGCGCTGAACACCCCGTCACACAATGAGTTGCACCGGGCGGCGCTGGCGGGCAATCAGCTGGCGGGCATCTACGCCAGGGTGGTCAACACGCTGCTGGCGAATGTTTCAGCCCAACACATCAAACCGGGCCAGATAGTTGCGATTGGCGCGCATGGCCAGACGGTGCGCCACCAGCCACCAGAAACAGCAGGCCAGGCCCATCATTCGGCCTATACCCTGCAGCTCAACAACCCGGCCTTGCTGGCCGAGCTGACGGGTATTGATGTGGTGGCCGACTTTCGCAGCCGTGACGTGGCGGCAGGCGGCCAGGGTGCGCCGCTGGTGCCGGCTTTTCATCAGCACCTGTTTGGCCAGACTGACAGTACCGTGGCCGTGCTGAATCTGGGCGGAATCTCCAACCTCAGCATACTGCCTGCCAGCGCCAGCTTCCCTGTAGCGAGCGTCACAGGTTTTGACTGCGGGCCAGGCAATGCCCTGATGGACGCCTGGTGCCAGCAGCACACCGGCCAGGCCTTTGATGCGGATGGCCGGTGGGCAGCCAGCGGCAACATCGTTGCGGCGCTGCTGGCCAGCTTGCTGGACGAGCCCTATTTTTCAAAACCGCCACCCAAAAGTACAGGGCGTGATCTTTTCAGCCTGGCATGGCTGGCGGGCAAGCTGGCAGCGTTTGCAGCAGAAAAACCTGTCGATATCCAGGCTACATTGACAGAATTTACCGCTTGCGCCTGCGTGGCGGGCGTTCGCGACCACGCAAAAGATAGCAAAGAATTGATTGTCTGCGGTGGTGGTGCATTCAACAGCTACCTGATGCAGCGTCTGCAGGCCGGTTTGCCCCATTTGCAGGTGCTGTCTTCGGCCGAGCGCGGTTTGCCGCCGCTGCAGGTTGAAGCAGCCGCTTTTGCCTGGCTGGCAAAACAGGCCATGCAGCGCCAGCCCGGCAATCTGGCCAGTGTGACAGGTGCAGCCGGGCCTCGAATACTGGGCGCGATTTATCCGGCCTGACCTGTTTCCCCGTGCCCAAAGCCATCAGCCCTGGCCCGAGCTTTCGGTCGATTCGGCTTTTCTCACTACCCGGACTTCAGGCGAAAGTTGCCAGAAAATGCCGGCCGACGCCATGGTGATCAAACCCATGCAGGCAAACGTGGCCTGAAACGCATGCAGTGTCTGCGCTGCACCGCCACTGTCAAAAAATGTGGTGAAACCGGCCAGCACAGCACCGGCAGCCGCCACGCCCATACTCATGGACAGCATCTGCACCATGGACAGCAGACTGTTGCCGCTGCTGCCGGCGCTGCTTTCCAGGTCACGCAGTGTGACGGTGTTCATGGCGGTGAACTGCATGGAGTTGACTGCGCCAAAGATTGCCAGCTGCAAGATATGCAGCCAAAGCGGCTGGGCCGGTGTGATGAAGGCAAAACTGCTCATTGTCAGACCGACCAGTACCGTGTTGACCACCAGCACCGAGCGGTAGCCTTTAGAACGTGTTCACGGTCTATACGGGGTCGCGCAGCAGCCTTGCCGGGATGCGTTGGTAGGCGCTGCCCGCCGCCAAT
>JAZKIK010000586.1:0-5270 GCA_040384925.1 Pseudomonadota bacterium
TAGTATTTCAACAAGGACAAATAAACGGATACTCCGCATCATCAATGATGGGTTCCACACCAAAAAAGTCATTCAGCACCGACTCTGCCGTGCAATACGCGCCTTCTACCCAGGCCTGGTCGTTGGAATAGGTTTCGCCTACGATAAAAATATTGGCGTCTGCGCCTTCTATGAGTTGTGAGGGTTTGCGGATTTTTTGTTGTACGTCGCAGACGTTGTAGTGGGCGGCCCAGGCGTGGTAACCGGCGTTGAAGGGAGGCAGGGACCAGTCCATGTAGCGGGTTTCAAGCGGTGGGGGCACGGCGCTGTAGTCGGACTGGGGGCCGAAGTGGATGGCCGCTAACTGTTTGCGCAGCATCTTGACCATGGCGGGAGAGGGTTCACGCGGGCCGGCCAGGGTTTGCAGGTCGTCAGAGATGGGGATTGTTCGTTCGCCGTCTGGCCCGAGTTCCAGCTCCTGCCAGAAGGTGGTGAATGTTTCGTCGTCGTAACTGGCAAGCACGCCGTATATTTTTTTGCCGCTCTGGTCGAGGGCGTTGTTGCCGAAGTACACCACCTGGCGTATCGGCAAATCGGTCACGCTGGGGCCAATGGTGTTGCGTTCGGCAGTCAGCAGAAGGGTCTGCTCTTGCCTGATCGTCAGGCGCTCCTGCAGGCAGCTTTGCACGGCCTGTACAAATGCGGGGGCACTGGCAAACGGGGTTTCGATGATGGATGTATCGGCCTGCAGGGCGGCGATATATTGTGGTGGAAAGTCCTGTGCGGCCAGCGCCGTCAGCACGTCTTCGGTAATTTCATAACCCGTGAGCTGCGGCGGGTAGGCGGGCGGGTTGCTTGCGTCTGCGGCCCACCATGCTTCGTCAAAAAACATGCCGACCTTGTATGAGGGCTGCATGACGGCTGACTCAAGGTAAAGCTGCACCTTTGGGTGGTTCAGCACGTCCAGGCCCTCATGGTCGGCATATTGGGTGGCCTGTGCCACCAGGTCAATCGAGGCGCGTGGCATGGCCAGCCAGGCGGCGTCTGTCACGCTGCTGGCTGACTTTTTGTTGGGGTTCTCGCGTGTGGCCAGGCTGTAATGGACTTTGCCGTCGATGTTCAAGATCGAATGCAGGCGGGTGTTGGGCTGGTAGACGAAGTTGACGCCTTTTTCAGCCGCCAGCTGTTCAATCGCGGCAAACAGGGCGGCAAACATGCTTGAATAACCTGTGCTCAGGGTTTTGTACTCATTGCCTGGCGTGAACTCGTTGTTGGCGTTGATGGCGACTGCGGTGTTCCAGTTGATGACGTTGGATGAGTAGCCATTGCCGTCGGCGGTGTAGTTAAACCCTTCGGAGCCAAGCTGGTCAAACATCAGGTTCCAGTAACCAATGTCCTTGAGTGAATCGCCTTTTTTGAAGACCGAGCTGTCGGGCAAGTCCACATTGATGCTGCCGTCTTTGAAAAACTCGCACCACTGGCGGCGGGTTTGCTGGCCGCTCTTGCTGGTCACGGCGAGGTTTTCAACCACTGCAAAACCGTTGTCGGGCTGGGCCGCTGCGCCGTAGTGGTCCACCTGGTAGGGCGCGGGGTTGGACGACGTGATGTCGTTCAAGTACATGTTTTTGGTGCGCAGGTAAAACAGCGGGTTGCTTGATTCGTTGAAGGGGATTGAGTACTTTTTGAGGTCGAGCTTTTCAATCACCGTGGTCACCAGCCGGTGCCCGGCACCTTCGGGTGTGCCGTTCCAGTCTGAATACCGCATGCCGCCCACTTCAAGATAGGAGTTGTTCTTGTCGTTTTTGTAATGCCAGGTGCACACGCGCGCGCCGGATTCGCGGCTGCCGGGGTGCTGGCTTGAAAAGTCGTACTGGCCCCAGTCATAGAGCTCCAGCGTGTCGCCGCTGGCCAGCAGTTTGTCGGGATCAGCGCCGGTTTTGGCAAGGCCGCTGAGCAAACGCCAGGCGGTGTACAAACCGGCTGCGCCTGCGCCGAAGATGGAATAGGTTTTTTGGGTCATGCTTAGCTCCTTGAAATTTTTTGAAATTTATTCAATGCCCAGGCGATACATCTGCCTTGGCAAGTCTTTTTGCGGAATCACCACCTCCACCAGCACGGGTTGGTCGGTGACGCCCTTGATCTCATGCAGCGCGGCCAGCAGTTCGTCCACTGTGGTGACACGCAAACCCCTGGCACCGTAGGCTTTGGCCAGCGCCAGGTAGTCCCACTCGGGCAGCAGGTCAAAGGTGTCGAAGATGTGGGCCGGGCCGGGTTCAAACGAGGTGATGTCCACATAAACCTGTTCAATCGCGTAAACGGCGTTGCTCATCACAAACACCACGGCATTGATTTTGTTGCGCGCCAGGGTGGACAGGCTTTGGCACACCATCATGAAACCACCGTCACCGGCCACCGTCCAGGCGCGTTTGCCGCTGCCCAGCTGTGCGCCACTGGCCGCGCCGGTTTCAAAACCTATGCACTGCCAGGCGGCTGAGCAGATAAAACTGTTTTGCGCCAGGCCGTAGGCGTTGGTGGCCACATACATGGCCGAGCTGACGCCGTAGGTCATCACAATGTCGTCCAGCATGTCTTCGTCGTGCAAAAACTTCATTGAATGCTGGAAGAAGCGGTTGTAGGTCAGGGTTTGCGGGCTGTTGTTCCACTGCGGGTCTGAATTGGCCAGCCAGGGTTCGGGGTATTCGGGTTGTGGTGGGGCAATGGTTGTCAGCGGGTAGGCGGTGTCCTGTCTGAAGCGCTCCAGCAGCGCCTGCATGAAGTCCTTCATGGTCACACCCTGGTATTTGAAATATCCGACACGGATTTCCTCGCTGGTGGCCAGCACCATGCTGGGGTACTTGCTTTCGATGAAGACGAGGTAGTCGTCAGTGATGATGGTGCCAAAGTTCAAAAAACAGTCGGCCTGCGTCACCAGCGTGCGCACGCTGTCAATGGATGCCGCGTCTGAATAAGTGCCAACAAATTTGTCGCCGCCCTCGGCCAGCACAGCCTTGCCCAGGCTGGTGGTGGTGTAAAGCATGCCGCTGGCGTCAATGATGTCCTGCAGCAGGCCGCTGAGGCCAAAACGCAACACTTCGGCGCCAGCAAAAATCATGGGGTTTTTGGCGGCCGTGATTTGTGACCAGGCTTGTTGCACGGCATTTTCAAGCGCCAGCGCCTCGCTTTGAACCACTTGCGGCTGCAGTTGCGCATCGGATGGTCGCGGGCATGGTTCGCCCCAGACTTCCTTGTAACAGGCGATGTACACCGGGCGGCGGTGTGTGATGGCCGCCACCAGCAGCGCGTCAATCTTTTCAGCGGCACCGACCGAGGTCGAAAGTGTCTCTGCCGCCACGGTGACATGGCTGTAAACCGCCTGGTCGGCATTCAGATTGCCGGTGGAGTGGTGGTACAGCACACCGTACATGCTGCCAATCTGCCGGGCATCGGCACCCGGCGCGGCGCTGATGACAACGACCGGGCTGCGCTCTACATAAGCCCCGGCAATTGCGTTGAGTGCGCTGAAGGTACTGACGCCATATTGCAGTGAAATTGCCGCCAGCCCGCGTGTTCGGCCATAGGCATCAGCCGCGTAACCGGCGTCCAGTTCGTTGATGGCGCCTATGGCTGTGACACCATCAAAATGCTCCAGCGCCTGGGTGAAGTGTTTGACGTAATCGCCGGGGATCTGAAACACCTCGGTGACATCGAGCTGTTTGAGGCGCGTCAATAGATAGTCCGCTACCGTGAACGGATTGTTTGTCATTTTTTAACTCCCTGTTTGCCGCGGCGGACGCCGCGAAAAAACAGTTTAGTCAACGGCTTCTCATCCAAAAAACGGGTTTACCCGGATTTTGAAGTGTGATTAATTACCGCTTTTTGTGGCGGAGACCCAGATGTTTGTTTTTGTCGGCAGTCAGTCATCGGCTGGGGCCGAATCAAGAGCCCAAAACCGGGCAAGCCTGCCGGGGCAATCCCCGTGTTTTGTTAAACGTAAAATCGGTCCATGCTCTCGATAAAAACTGATTTGCTCGCTGCGCTGGCCGCCGGGCTTGAACAACTCTCTCCAGGTGCGGGTGAAAAAGCCGCGTTTGAATCCCCCAAGGTGGCTGCCCATGGTGACTTTGCCTGCACGGCTGCAATGCAACTGGCCAAGGGCCTGAAACAGAATCCACGCCAGGTCGCCGAAGCCCTCAAGGCCCTGCTTGAAGCGCAGCCAGCCTTTCAGGCCTGGGTCGATGCGGTTGAAATTGCCGGGCCGGGTTTTATCAATATCCGCCTGAAAGCCGCTGCCAAGCAGGAAACCGTGCGCGAAGTGCTGCTGGCCGGGGCCCAATTTGGCGTCAAACCCACGACCAGCGGGCCGCGCATGGTGGTTGAGTTTGTTTCTGCCAACCCGACCGGCCCCTTGCATGTCGGCCATGGCCGCCAGGCGGCGCTGGGCGATGCGATCTGCAACCTGTTTGAAACCCAGGGTGCACAGGTGCACCGCGAGTTTTATTACAACGATGCCGGTGTGCAGATCAACACCCTGGCCACCAGCACCCAGTTGCGGGCCAAAGGCTTCAAGCCAGGTGACGAGTGCTGGCCGACTGACCCTGACAACCCCGCCAGCAAGGCTTTTTACAACGGCGAGTACATAGCTGATATCGCCGCCGACTTCCTGGCCAAAAAGACTGTCAAGTCCGATGACCGTGAATACACTGCGTCGGGTGATGTTGAAGACATGGACTCGATTCGCCAGTTTGCCGTGGCCTACCTTCGCCATGAGCAGGATCTGGACCTGCAGGCTTTCTCGGTGCGCTTCAACAACTATTACCTTGAGTCCAGCCTGTACAGCTCGGGCAAGGTCGATGCAGCCGTCGCCAGGCTGAAGGCAGCCGGCAAAACCTACGAGCAGGATGGTGCCCTGTGGCTCAAGTCCACCGACTATGGTGACGACAAAGACCGCGTGATGAAAAAAAGCGACGGCAGCTACACCTACTTTGTGCCTGACGTGGCCTACCACCTGGCCAAATGGGAGCGTGGTTACACCCGCGCCATCAACATCCAGGGCATGGACCACCACGGCACCATCGCCCGTGTGCGTGCCGGTCTGCAGGCAGCCGATGAAGGTGTGCCTTTGGGTTACCCCGACTACGTGTTGCACACCATGGTGCGTGTCGTGCGCGATGGCGAGGAAGTCAAGATTTCAAAACGCGCAGGCAGTTATGTCACCCTGCGTGACCTGATCGAGTGGACAAGTGCCGATGCAGTGCGCTTTTTCCTGCTCAGCCGCAAGCCGGATACCGAAT
>JAZKIK010000586.1:5370-7476 GCA_040384925.1 Pseudomonadota bacterium
CTGGCAGCCTGCTACCACAGTTATTACGATGCCGAGCGGATTCTGGTGGATGACGCGGCCGTCAAAACCGCGCGTCTTGCACTGGTCGCTGCCACGGCACAGGTATTGCACAATGGTCTGGCGGTGCTTGGAGTCAGTGCGCCGCGCAAGATGTAAGGCTGGCCTGCCAGCATTGCCACAATGAGTCACAGGGCCACAGCACAATTACCAGCAAATAGCGAAACAGGCATTTATGACGAAAAAGACGAATAAACCAGCCAGCAAACCGGCAAGCCGGCAAACTGGCCGCAAAGAGACCGGTGGAACCCTGCTGGGCCTGGTCATTGGTGCTCTGCTCGGCCTGGGGGCGGCGCTGGCCGTGGCTGTTTATGTGACCAAGGTGCCTGTGCCTTTTCTGAACAAAAGCCAGCCGCACAGCGCCGACAACGACGCTGCCGAGGCCAAAAAGAACAAGGATTGGGACCCGAATGCGCCACTGGCCGGTAAAAACCCGGTCAGACCCGTCACACCAGCAGCCCAGCCCGCGTCGGCGGCTGCGGCCACTGCCGCCGCTGCACCAGTGGCCGCACCTGCTTCAACACCGGCTGCTCCTGCGGTGCTTGCCGCAACCAAACCTGTGGCTACCCCGGCGGCAACCGCCGTGGCCCCGGCTGCACCGGTAGCTGCCAACAAACCCACCGCATCGGCAGACCCGCTGGGTGATCTGGCCAAGGCGCGGTCAGAGGCAAAACCCGATGCCAAGCCTGAGCCCAAACCGGATGCCATTGCCGCAGCCGGCGGTGTGGACCCGTTTAACTATTTTATTCAGGTCGGTGCCTTCCGCACGCCTGAAGACGCTGAACAACAGCGCGCCAAACTTTCGCTGCTTGGCTTTCAGGCCAAAATTACCGAACGTGAACAGGCTGGCCGCACCGTGTTTCGTGTGCGCCTGGGGCCTTTTGACAAAAAAGATGACGCTGACAAAACCAAGGAGCGACTCGAAGGCAATGCCATCGAAACTGCCCTGGTCAGGGCGCAGCGCTGAACTTTTTTGGATTGGTGCATCCAACAGGCAGCGGGCTCCAGACGCGGGGCCGGTTTTTTCAGATTTCTGCCCGTTTAAGCGGGCATGCCCCTTCCTAATCCAGGTTTCCGATCCTTCCAGGAGAAAAATAAATGCAAAGACGCGAGTTTTCGATTTCAGGTGCCACCGTGGCCGCAGCTGCCACCTTGAGCAGTGGTCTGGTACTGTCCACCTCTGCCCAGGCCCAGGGCAAGGCACCGCAGGAAGGCACTGACTATCTGTTGCTGGACAAACCAGCGCCGGTTGAAGCCCCCGCAGGCAAGATCGAAGTCGTGGAGTTTTTCTGGTACAGCTGCCCGCACTGCAACCGTTTTGAGCCACAGCTTGAAGCGTGGATCAAACAAGCACCCAAAGATGTTTACATTCGCCGCGCTCCCATCTCCTTCAGGCCGGATTTCGAGCCGCAGCAGCGTCTTTATTACGTGCTCGAATCCATGGGCAAGGTCGAAGAACTGCATAAAAAAGTGTTTTACGCCATTCATGTGGAAAAACAGTTGCTGAACACCGCAGACACGATTTTTGCCTGGGCCGAAAAGCAGGGCATCGACAAGGCCAAGTTTGTGGAGGCCTACAACTCCTTCCCCGTGGTGACCAAGGTGCGTAAAGCCACTCAGCTGCAGGACTCCTACAAGGTGGACGGCGTTCCGGCGCTGGGTGTGGCCGGGCGTTATTACACCTCTGGCTCCGTCGCGCAGACCATGGAGCGTGCGCTGCTTGTGACTGACTACCTGGTCGGCCTGGCACGCAAGCCAAAATAAGCCGGACTGCAGGCTTGACAAAAACCGCCTGCAAATGGCGGTTTTTTTATGGGTGGGCCACTGCACAAACGAACAAAGCCTGAACAAAAGGCGGGCTATGGCAGATTCATGGTGCCTGGCATGGCTACAATGGGCCAAAACCCAAGCAGCAAGATTCGTGCCTTTATGAAATACACCTCTTCCCTGATGATTGCAATGGCCGCGTTCACTGCGCTGGCCGTGACACCGGTCGCAGCTGAGAAGGCCGACCGCGACAAGCCCATGAACGCCGAGGCCGATGCCCTG
>JAZKIK010000587.1:0-5100 GCA_040384925.1 Pseudomonadota bacterium
TGGCACCACGGCCTGGTCGGGCGGCTGGATGTGGATTCCGCGCAATCCCTTGGCGCTTGACGCGGGCATCACCGAAGCTATCGACAAACCCTTGTCTTATTTAAGCCATGAACTGGGCGCGCAGTTTGACGAGGCCAGGGCACTTGCCTTTCTGGAAGCCGGGCCGCGCATGGTGGAGTTTTTCCGTCGCAAGACTGCGCTGCAATTCATCGCTGGCAATGCCATTGCGGACTTTCATGGCCGAACGCCCGATGCGGCCACGGGTGGGAGATCCATCTGCGCCGCGCCATTTGATGGCCGCAGGCTGGGTGACAACATCAAACAACTCAAATCACCGCTGCCTGAAACCACCCTGTGGGGCATGGGCATTGCCTCGGGTGCGGAGCTGCGCCATTTTTTGAATGCCCTGCACTCTCCTGCCTCATTCTGGCATGTGAGCAAACTGGTGTTGCGCCATTGGCGTGATGTGCTGCTGCACAAGCGCGGTTTGCGGCTGGTCAATGGCAATGCGCTGGTGGCGGGGCTGGCGGCTTCGGCTTTTGAAGCAGGTGTGGACATTCGTGTCAACAGCCCGGCGCACCGCCTGCTGATGGCTGATGGCCGGGTCAGCGGTGCAGTGCTTGGCTTGCCTGAAGGCGAGATTGAGATCCACGCCACACGTGGTGTGGTGCTGGCCTGCGGAGGTTTTCCGCATGATGTGGCTCGCAAAAAAGAGTTGTTGCCGCATGCACCGACCGGGCTGGAGCACTGGTCAGCCGCCTCACCAGGCAACACGGGCGATGGGCTGCGCCTGGGTGAAAGCGCCGGGGGTGTGGTGGCAGGCGGGCTGGTGCAGGCCGCTGCGCTGGCACCTGTGTCGCTGGTGCCGCGCAGTGACGGCTCGGTCGGCCACTTTCCGCATCTGATTGAACGCGCCAAACCCGGTCTGATCGCCGTCAATGCGACGGGCCGGCGTTTTACCAATGAAGCCGACTCTTATTACGACTTCATGCGCGACCTGATCAACACCACACCGACAGGCCAGGCGGTTGAAGCCTGGCTGGTTTGTGACCACGTTTTTATACGCCACTATGGTCTGGGTGCTGTCAAGCCTGCGCCCATGCCAATGGGCGCGATGCTTAAAAATGGTTATCTGAAACGCGGCAACACCCTGGCCGAACTGGCCCTGGTTTGCGGCATGGACGCCCTTGGACTGACTGAGACCGTGCAGCACTACAACACACAGGCAAGGCTTGGCACAGACCCCGACTTTGCCAAGGGTGAAACCGCCTACAACCGGGTGCAGGGAGACGCGGCCAGCGGCCTGCCCAACCCCTGCATGGCGGCGCTGGAGCGCGGGCCGTTTTACGCGGTCAAGGTCTTGCCGGGCAGCCTGGGCACTTTTGCCGGCTTGCAGCCCAATGCCAGCGCGCAGGTGCTGGACGCCAGCGGCCAGCCCATCGCGGGCCTGTATGCCGGTGGCAATGACATGAACAGCATGATGGGCGGCCATTACCCCAGTGGCGGCATCACGCTGGGGCCGGCCATGACATTTGGTTTTATTGCAGCCCATCATGCCGCCCAAAGCAGTCATGACCAGTTCCATTTTTGATCGCAATTCTCACTCAAGGACACCGCCGCATGTATTACGAACTCGCCACCATGACCCTGCCTTTTGGCACCGCCGCGAAGGCCGCAACCAGCGTACAGGCTTACTCCACAGCGCCCGAAGCCGCAGGCGAGCTGCTGGGCTGCTGGTTTACCGACATTGGCCAGCTTAACCAGATGCTGGTGCTGCGCGGTTTTACCGACTTGCCAAGCCTGCTGGCTGAACGTGAACGCACACAAAAAAGCGCTGACCCGTTTGGCTGCGGCACCACCTTCCTGACCCTGGAGCAGCACAGCTACAAAGGCTTTCCGTGGATGAAACCGGTGCAGCCATCGGCTGAATCTGGCATCAGCGGACCTGTGTATGAAATACGCAGCTACGGCATCAAACCCGGTGGCATGCAGACCACGATTGACCTGTGGGAACAATATGTTCCAGCCCGTGAAGCGCTGTCGCCCTGTGTTGTGGCCATGGTGGCGCTAGATGGCCCGCTGCGTTTTACCAATATATGGGCCTACCCCACACTGGACGCACGCAGCAAGGCACGCGCCGATGCAGTGGCTCAGGGCATCTGGCCGCCAAAAGGCGGGCCAGCGCTTCTGACAACAAGCATGACTTCAACGATTGCGCTGCCCACGGCTGTGTCGCCGCTCAAATAAAGCATTGCTGGAGACTGGGCATATGTCGCGTATTTATTCACTGGCCTACCTGACGTCCAACACCTGCACACCACCGCAGGCCATACAGTTGGCGGCAAAGCTGGGCTACGCTTTTGTTGGCCTGCGTCTGCTGCCGAATATGGCGGGCGCACCGCAGCAGTTTCTGATTGGCCAGCCCCAGGTGCTGCGTGAAACCGTGGCGGCGCAGAGAGATACTGGCGTGTGTGTTTTTGATCTGGAAATCATCCGCATCGGTGAGGGTTTTGATGAAAAAGCATATCTGCCGCTGTTTGAGGCCGGTGCGGCGCTGCAGGCAAAGGCTGTTCTGGTTGCGGGTGACGATACCAACGAAGCACGCCTTGTCGACAGTTATGCCCGCTTGTGTGAAGTCATGCAAGCCTATGGCCTGACGGCTGACCTGGAGTTCATGCCCTGGACGGCGGTGCCCGATGCACAGGCCGCGCTGCGCATCATCAAGGCGGCAGGGCAACCGGCCAACGCTGGCATTCTGGTGGATGCGCTGCATGTTGACCGCTCCAGCACCACGCTGGACGACATTCGCGCCATTCCGCGTGAGTTGCTGCATTACGCGCAGATTTGCGACGCGCCAACCCGCGCCCAGATTGGCCATGACTTCACGGTGGATGAAATGATTCACACCGCACGCTGCGCGCGCCTGTTGCCCGGCGAGGGCGGCATTGACTTGCGGGATTTGTTTGATGCGCTGCCGCAGGACTTGCCTGTCAGTGTTGAGGTCGTGCATCTGCATCGCATGGCGCAGACTGGCCAGGCCGAATGGGCGCGCCAGTCGCTGGCGGCCAGCCGGGTATTGCTTGAGGCCAGGGCCTGAGTTTCAAGGCCGGGTGTTGTGTATGGTGTTGCCGTCACAATATACAAGCCCAACAAGCCCAAACCAGACCACCACGTGATTCTTCGCTACACCTTCACACCTCCCAACAACACCCGCATGGGCAACCTGTGCGGACCGCTTGATGCCCATATCCGCACCATAGAGGCGGCGCTTGACGTGACGATTGCGCACCGTTTCGAGCAGTTCAAGATTGACGGCCTGAAGGCCCGTGCCACCCAGGCGCTGGAAGTGTTGCAGGCGCTGTACGAACTGGCGCAGCGGCCGATTCCTGAAGAAACGGTGCAACTGATGCTGGCTGGCGACACCGCGCTGAGCCGGGCGCCAGACGGCAGCACCGCATTGTCAACCCGCCGCGCCGACCTGCGTGCGCGCACCGTCAACCAGGGCACTTACCTGGAAAACATTGCCACCCACGACATCACCTTTGGCATTGGCCCGGCCGGCACGGGCAAAACCTATCTGGCCGTGGCCTGCGCGGTGGATGCGCTGGAGCGCAGTGCAGTGCAAAAAATCGTGCTCACGCGCCCTGCGGTTGAAGCCGGCGAGCGCCTGGGCTTTTTGCCTGGTGATCTGAGCCAGAAGGTTGACCCCTATCTGCGCCCGCTGTACGACGCGCTGCACGAACTGATGGGCTTCGAGCGGGTGCAAAAAGCCTTTGAACGCCAGCAGATCGAGATTGCACCGCTGGCCTTCATGCGCGGCCGCACCCTGAACCACGCTTTTGTGATTCTGGACGAAGCCCAGAACACCACGCCCGAACAGATGAAGATGTTTTTGACACGCATAGGTTTTGGCAGCAAGGCTGTGGTCACAGGCGACGTCAGCCAGGTTGACTTGCCGCGCACACAACTGAGCGGCCTGGTCGATGCCGAACGTGTGCTCAAACGCGTGAAGGGCATTGCCATTACCCGGCTGACCAGCGCTGATGTGGTGCGCCACCCGCTGGTGGCCCGCATTGTGGATGCCTATGACAAGACCCAGAGCGGTGATGCAGGCATTGACAATGAGATTGACGAGATGCTTGTACCCACCCGCAAGGCCGGTGCAAGGAGCAAAAATGGCTCTTAACGGCCTGAGCCTGTCGCTGCAGTTTGCATCTGGCATTGAAGACGCTGCCCTGCACCGCGCCGCGCTGCCACGTCAAAAGGTCAGCCGCTGGATTCGCCACGCACTGGCCAGCGACGCGGAAATCACGGTGCGTATCGTGGGCCTTGAAGAAGGCCAGTCGCTGAACCGCGACTACCGCAAAAAAGACTACGCCACCAATGTGCTGACCTTTGACTACACACAGGAACCCGTCGTTACCGCCGACCTGGTCTTGTGCGCTCCGGTGGTTGCCAGGGAAGCCGCCGACAACAACAAGTCACTGGCAGACCACTACGCTCACCTGCTGGTACACGGCACCCTGCATGCCCAGGGCTGGGACCATGAAACCAGTGCTGAAGACGCTGAAGAAATGGAAGCCTATGAGGCAGACATTCTGGCCGGGCTGGGTATCGCCAATCCGTATAAGTGAGTAGTTGCCGGGCTACTCCGGCAAGCAGCTTCAAACACGCTGAATGACGGTTGTTAAAAACCCCTGTTGGCCTGCTTGCCTGTGTTGATGGACATGAAGAACGGTTTAATTTATGGCTGCATCTGTGTTCAAAGGCAGTAGGCCGGGAGTCGCCCGGCAGCGAGTTACTTTTCTTTGCTTCGCCAAAGAAAAGTAACCAAAAGAAAGGCGACCCGCAGTCTGGGACCCTGCGCTTCGCTCCGGGCAAACCTGTGCTGCGGCAGAATAGCGGGGGTCCGCGCAAACTCGCCTGCGGCTCAAACAGCGCGCGGCCCTGATCCCGCTTTTCTGTCACATCACAGGCCCAGCCAGGACGGGGCAATCGAGTGCGGGAGCGGGGGCGGATTCGGGGAGGGCTCCCCGAATCCGAATCCGATCCCGATCCCGATCCCGATCCCGATCCCGATCCCGATCCCGATCCCGATCC
>JAZKIK010000588.1:0-11471 GCA_040384925.1 Pseudomonadota bacterium
CAAAACCGGCGTCAGCAGCCCCTATCTGGAGCAACTCGGCAGTTGGGGCAGCAAAACCCGCGACCCACGCGGCTGGTCAGCCACACACGCCTACTTTGCGCTGCTGCCCGCTGCAAGCGCCCAGCTGGAGCAGGAAAATGAAAAACCAGCCAGCTGGCACCCGGTCAATGAAGACCCAGCCTTGAGCCAGCTGGCCTTTGACCACAGCCATATCCTGCAAGCCGCCGTGGAACGCCTGCGCGCCAAGGTTGAATACACCTCATTGCCCGCCTTTTTGCTGCCCGAACCCTTTACCCTGCCCCAGCTGCAGCGCGTCTATGAAGCCGTGCTGGGCCGACCGGTAGACAAAAGCGGCTTCAGAACCCGCGCACTGGCCGCTGACTTTCTGGCAGAACGCGGGCTCATGGATGTAGGTGCCCCCAGGCCCGCCATGGGCTACCGGCTCAAAGACCGACAAAACGCAGTGGTTTTCCCAAGGACTTTCAGTCCCAGAAACAGTTAAAACTAAAACCCGCCAGCCGTATGCGGACTTTTGGGAATATGCGCGCCAGACCGGCCATCCGTCTCCCGGCCAGCCAGGGCGTCAGGCAGCGGTTGCGGCAGGGTCTTGTTGCTGCCCTCCACGCCAAAAGAGTCAGAGTCGCCGCGCTTTTTGCTGGCTGACCCGGCGGCCTTGCTGGCAGCGGATGTGCTGGCAGATGTCTTGTTGTCTGCGGTTTTTTTCATATCAACCTTTCAAGTGAAAAACTGCAGGGCCGATGCGCCTTCGGTCAACACCCCAGCGATAGCCCTGCGTGAAGCCGGGAGTTCAGGCCCCCACAGAAAAGCCAGCTTATTGGCAACACTCTGGCTGCAGGGTCAGATTTGAAGACCGGCATCTGTCGGACAAGCTTGACTGGCTGTTCACGGCCAAGGGGTGACGAGCCAGCTACAGGCCGCAACACAAACCCGACCCGGCAAGCACATAAACATGCGCCTGATTGTGGACAGCTGGACATTGCTGTTGCCTGCCCACAGGGACAAACTACAACGGCTCTCGACAGGGTTTGGGCAATTTATGTCAGCTTTGACAGCGGCCCTTGTCCATTTCATGTGAATCAGCCGGCCCGCCTGCATGGTGCGGGATGCCAGGCAAGCAATCCAAGGAAACAAAAAACATGCAACATTCAATCAGCACACCAGGCGAACAAACCCCAAAGACACTTCGTTTTGATGGACAGGTCGCCATCGTGACCGGGGCTGGCGGCGGGCTGGGGCGGCAACATGCGCTGGCGCTGGCAGCAAGAGGGGCCAAAGTTGTGGTGAATGACTTTGGCGCAGCGTCAGCCGCCGAGGCCGTGGCCGCAGAAATCCGGGCTGCAGGTGGTGAAGCCATGGCCAACAATGCCTCAGTCACCGATGCCGATGCCATGGCCGCCATGGTCCACGAAGCGATGGCGCAATGGGGCCGCATCGACATTCTGGTAAACAATGCGGGCATCCTGCGTGACCGGAGTTTTTCCAAGATGCCGCTGGACGACTTCAAAACGGTTCTTGACGTTCATCTGATGGGATCTGTGCATTGCACCAGGCCCGTGTGGGACATCATGAAGGCCCAGCAATATGGCCGCATTGTGTTTACCACCTCATCGTCCGGCCTTTACGGCAACTTTGGCCAGGCCAACTATGGCGCGGCCAAACTGGCACTGGTGGGGCTGATGCAAACCCTGTCGCTGGAGGGCAAAAAGTACGGCGTCCATGTCAATTGCCTGGCCCCTTCTGCTGCAACCCAGATGACCCAGGACATCATGACCGTCGATGACCTGGCCCTGCTTACGCCCAAAAGCGTCACCCCTGCCGTGCTGTTCCTGGCATCCAGGGAAGCACCCACACGCACCATCCTGTGCGCCGGCGCTGGCTCTTTTGCGGTTGCCAACATCACCTTGACACAAGGCCTGTTCATTGGCGATGTTCCCGATGCAGCAGAAAAATTGCTGGACGGCACAGACCAGCTGTTTGACCGCGAAGGTGAAACAGTTCCCCCTTCAGGCATGGAGCAATCGCGTATAGAAGTGAAAAAAGCCCGCTCTGCCCTGCAGGCCGCGGATGCGTACGCCTGAAAAACCGACCCGGCCAGAAGCAACAAAGGCGCATGCCCGCATGCGCCGAGCAAGCAAGCGGCAGAGCCAGTCAGGGCTGTCCGTGCACAACTAAAAAACCAGGAGACAGTCATGACATTCACCGCATTTCGCCGAACCCTGCTCGCTGCCAGTCTGCTAGCCGCCTCAGTCAGCGTACAAGCCCAGAAGGCAGAGCTCGTCAGGATCGCCTTTATAGACCCGCTGTCAGGCCCGGCAGCAGTGACCGGTGCCAACCAGTTGAAGACGGCTGAATTTTTCGCCGGCATCCTGAACGGCAGCCGCTCGGGGTCTGAACCCAGGTACGAAATCATTGGCCTGGACAGCAAGCTCAGCCCGGCAGAAGCCGTCATACAGCTGCACAGTGCCATTGCCAAAGGTGTGCGTTATATCAGCCATGGCAATGGCTCGGCCGTCGCGCTTGCACTGTCCGAGGCTGTCAGCAAATACAACACGCTTAACCCTGGCAAGGAGGTGTTGTACATCAACCAGGCGGCCATAGATTCGGCCCTTACCAACGAAAAGTGCAGCTACTGGCACTTCCGTATTGATGCCGATGTCTCCATGAGAATGGCAGCCATCACCGCCTTTGTGAAAGAGCAGCCTGCCATCCGCAAGATCTACCTGCTCAATCAGGACTATTCGTTTGGCCGGCAGGTGTCCAGCTACGCAAGGGAAGGCATCAGGTCAGCGCGCCCCGATATCGAGATTGTTGGCGACGAATTCATTCCTCTTTCAAAAACCCGCGACTTCGCACCGATAGTCGAAAAAATCAAGGCATCCGGCGCAGACACTGTCATCACCGGCAACTGGGGTACGGACATGAGCCTGCTGGCCAAGGCCTCGGTTGACCAGGGCTACCATGGGAAATTCCTGACCTTTTATGCAGACCGCGCGGGCACACCTCAGGCTTTTGGTGTTGCCGGACTTGGACGGGTCTATGTGGTGGCCGCAACACACAGCAATATGGGCGGCATGGGAAACCTGCTGGCGATACGTTTCAAACGCCAGTACAGGGAAGACCTGCAGTCCTTCCAGGTCATCTACAGCCTGATGCTGCTCAGCGAGGGCATCACCAAAGCCAGGTCAAGCGAGCCGCTCAAGGTGGCTGCGGCGATGGAGGGGCTCAGTATGGAAGGCTTCAGCGGCCCGGTCAGCCTGCGCAGGCAGGACCACCAGATGCAGCAGGGCATGTTTCTGCTGGTCATGGGCAAGACCAGCGAAAAGTACCCCAATGGCCTGGAAGGCACGGACTACACACTGATTCAGGAAAAGCGCTATGAGCCTGCCGTGGCAAGCACACCCAGCACCTGCAATATGGAGCGGCCGGTGGATACAGGCATGCCCGCGAAAACCGTAGTCCTTGCCCCGAACAAAAAATAAAATCGAAACATCGGCATCCGCCTGCGTCAAAACGCAGGCTACCGTGTTCAATGTTCGACAGGCAAGGGGTCGGACGCATCACTGCACCGGCTCAGGCTCCACAAGCGCAGCGCCATGTGCAGCTCAAGCGCCCTGGAGGCGCTGCCCCAGTGCCCCAGCAGTTCTTCTGCGCTGGCCAGGCGCTGGCGTACCGTGTTGACGTGTATGTCAAGGCGCTTGGCCGATAGCCTGGCATTCTGGTTGCTGTCGAAGTAGCACAGCAGCGTCGCGCACAACCCGGTGCTTCGTTTGCGGTCATGTGCGATCAGCACACCAATGACGGTTTCCAGAAAACTGTCCAGGCTCGCATGGTTGTGCGTTTCAAACAGCACGGAATACAGCGCCATTTCATTCTGGCCCAGAATCTGCCCATTCACGCCCAGGCGCTGCGCCACAAGAAGGCCCCGCCTCAGCGTGGAGTAAAGCGCCGGCAACTCCGATGCCCTGGCCACGGGCCGGGACAGAATGCCCCGGTAGCCATCGCCAAGGTCCGCCTTCAGGTGGGCGCTGCAGGTTTGCATACATTCCTGCACCTTGCGTGTTTCGCAGACGATGGCAATGATTCCATCAAACTCATCCAGCACCAGGCCCGGCATGGCCAGACCAGCTCGCAGCCGCTTGGCCACATACACCGCCTTGAGCCTGTCGGCCTCGATGACCACCAGTGTCAGCGGCTGCGACAGGTCCAGGCTGAAGCGGCTGGCCTGCTCGTGCATGGCAGCCATCTCGGTCTGGTGTGGTGAAAGCAGGCCGCGCAACAGGGTGGTGATGTCCCGGCTCTTGTTGATCTCCATACGCTCGCTGGACAGCAATACAACCCCAATGACACTCGAACTTCTCTCGAAAGTCCGGATGGCAATGTCCGTCAGGTCTGCGCGGCTGAACAGCAGCAGGGCACCCAGAACATCGTCGCCGCCAATCACCACAATCACCCTGCAGACCTCGGCCCCGTTCTGGTAGGCCACCACGGACAGGCCGGCTTTGCGGCTGTCGCGTGCGGCCTTCACAATCGCACTGCTGTATTCACCGTGGGGCGAATAGTTCAGGGCTGATGCACCGTCATAAGCTTCTGCACTGCCCTGGCTGATGGCCTGAAAGGCCTCATCCACAACCAGCACGCTGCCGCCCATCAATTGCGCAACAGCCTGGCACAAGGTGCCAAGTGATGCGCCCTGGGCCAGCAGGGACGTCAGCCGCTCGTGGGCCTCGGCAGCTGCATGGACATTGCGGCTGTGCCGCTCCAGTTCCGCACGGGCCATGTCGGCATTGCGCAGGGCCGTGCTGGCCAGCTCGAAGGCCTTGGCATTCTTGATGGCCACGGCTGCATGTGTTGCCAGCGTACACAGGATGGACACTTCCAGCGCCGTGTGCGATCGGTGGTAGCGGTCTGCAACAAACAGCAGGCCTATCACCTCGTTGTTGTAGATCAGCGGCGCACCCACCAGCGCTGCAATGCCTTCGGTGCGAAAGGTTTCGTCCAGCACCTCATCGTGCGGAAAGCGCTTGTCCTGCAGGTAATCAGGCGTGGTAAACGGCAGGCGCGTGGACATGATGGTGCTTGCCACCCCATAGTTTCTGCGGGCGGTCATCTTGTCGGTACTGGCAGACAGCGCGCCATCACTTACCCGCACCTGGAATGCATCCAGGCCCTGGTCATATACCGACAGCCAGGCAACATGCGAGCCGAGCAATACACGCGCACGCGAGACGATGGCGTGCAGCAACTCCATCAGGTCCAGGCGGCTCGACAGGTCTTGCGCAGATTCGATCACAGCCAGCAGGCCACGCTCCCGCTGCAGCTGCAGCTCAAGCCGGTTGCGCACGGCCATCGCCATGCGAATGCACTCCACAAGCCGGCTGTGATGGGGGCCTGGCGCTGGTGAGGATTCGGCGCGCGCCAGCAGCGCAGAAAAGTCGTCGGCAGCAGCGCCACGATGAATAAAGCCAATCAGCTCAGCCAGTGTCTCATCCGTGAACCGAAGGGGTTCTGCATTATTCATCTTGCTCCTTCTTCTTTGTTCGGCCTGAATCGCTCCCGAATTCTAGTGAATGCCATCGTATTGCATGTGTGTTTTTAAAACACATGTCCGGCTTTGTTTATGGCTGCTGAATACATAGGTTTGAAGGCAGGGCTTCTTCATACTTCAGCCTGCCAGATCAGGCAATCGTTCTTTCACCCCCTTCGGTGAAAGCAATAACAGGCTGGATTGAGGCAAGACCCGTGAGCATCCAAAAAGGACGGCACAGGGGCGCTGCCTGAATCCCAACAGGAATTTGCATGAGCATTCTTGACACACTCAGGCCCCAGCCGGGGCTGAGAGTTCTCGTTACCGCCGGGGCATCGGGCATAGGCGCAACGATTGCACGCGCATTCCATGAAGCCGGAGCGCGGGTACATGTTTGCGATATCGATAGAGGTGCGATCAACCAGTTCACAAGCAGCACCCCCGGTGTGACTGCCAGCATGGCCGATGCCTCGGTTGCTGCCGAGGTGGACCTGGTTTTTGACGATGTGCGCGCCACGCTGGGCGGCCTTGATGTTCTGGTGAACAACGCCGGCATCGCGGGGCCTACGGGCTCCATAGAAAGCATTGAATGCGCCGACTGGGAGCGCACCATGGCCGTCAATCTGAACAGCCAGTTTTATTTCGCCCGGCGCGCCGTTCCCATGCTCAGGCTGTCAAGGGACAACCCCTGCCTGATCGCCATGAGCTCGACTGCCGGGCGCCTGGGTTATGCATTTCGCACGCCCTATGCCTCGACCAAGTGGGCCATTGTGGGTTTGATGAAGTCCCTGGCCATCGAGCTGGGGCCGCAGGGCATTCGTGTCAACGCAATCCTGCCCGGTGCGGTCGAGGGCGAGCGAATGAATGGCGTCATCAAGGCCAGGGCACAGGCGCTGGGCAAAAGCGTAGAGGCCATGCAGGACGAATACCTGCAAAAGATATCTCTGCGGCGCATGGTTACCGCTGGAGATGTGGCGGCAATGGCACTCTTTTTAAGCTCCCCCGCAGCCAGAAACATATCGGGGCAAGCCATCAGCGTGGACGGGAATTCGGAGTACCTCTAGGCCGGCAGGCCTCAAGGTCAGGTGTTGGTCATTTCATTCAATTTACAAACAGGAGACTTTATGAACACATTTCGCAAACTTCCAGTGGGTCTGGCGGTTTTTTGTCTGGGCACTGGCATGGCCGTGGCTGCGCCGGTAAAAATCGCCCTGCTGGAGACCCTGTCCGGCCCGCAGGCCTCGACCGGCCTGATGTACCGCGCAGCAACCCGGTACGCGATTGAAAAGATGAACGCCGCCGGCGGCTGGAACGGCGAACCCGTGCAGCAGCTGGAGTACGACAACCAGGGCGGCCCCACCGGCGCGGCAGACAAGCTGAAGGCAGCCATTGCCGATGGTGCGCAGATGGTGGTTCAGGGCGGCTCGTCCGCAGTGGGCGGGCAGATCACGGAAGACGTGCGCAAACACAATCTGCGCAACCCTGGCAAGGAAATTGTCTACCTCAATGTCGGTGCCGAAGCGCTGGAACTCACGGGTGAAAAATGCCACTTCCACCATTTCCGCTTTGCCGGCAATGCCCAGGTGCGCACCAAGGCACTGGTGCTGGCCATGAAGCAGGACAACACACTGGGCACCAAGGTCTATGCTATCAACCAGAACTATTCCTGGGGCCAGGACATGGAAACCGCCATCATTGACAGCGCCAGACTGGGTGGCTACCAGATGGTGGGCAATACCCTGCATGACGTCAACAAGATCCAGGATTTTGCACCCTATGTTGCCAAGATTGCCGCCTCCGGTGCCGACACCGTGATGACCGGAAACTGGTCCAACGACTTGCTGCTGCTGATGAAGGCCAGCAAGGCAGCCGGCCTCAAAACACGCTTTGGCACGGTGTTTCTGGACCAGCCAGGCAATATTGCCAATGCAGGTGACCTGGCCGTGGGCCACTACATTGCGCATATCTTCAACCCGGAAACCGGTGGCACCGAGGCGGCCAGCTTTGTTGCGGACTACAAGGCCAAAACCGGGCACAACCCCAGTTCCACCGAGCCCCAGTCTGTGTTTGGCATGGCCATGGTGGCAGACGCACTCAAGCGGGTGAAACCCGAGAACGGTGTGCTGAACGTCAATGCTTTTGCAAAGGCACTTGAAACCGCAAAGGTCAAGACCTCCATGGGCGAGATGAGCATGCGTGCAGATGACCACCAACTGCTGTTCCCCGTCGTGGTCTCCAGGGTTGCCAAGGACGCCAGATACAAGGTTGACGACACAGACATGGGCTTCAAGCCTGTGAAGCTTTTCCCTGCAAGCGATGCGGCCACACCGGCCCAGGCCGCCTGCAAGATGCTGCGTCCAGGCTGATCGGTGACGGGGCCGGGGCCGGGAAGCCGTTCAGGTTTCCGGCGGCCAGCCATTCATGGCACTGCGCGCTGACGGGTATTGCACCGTGCCAGCGCCCAGTCTTGCGCAACTTCTGGAAAACAAAATGGACAACTTCTTCGTTTCGGTACTGAACGGGACCATCTACGGCCTGCTGCTGTTCATGGTCTCTGCTGGCCTGACGCTTATTTTCGGCATGATGGGCGTGCTGAATTTTGCACATGCCTCTTTTTACATGCTGGGTGCCTACTTTGCCTATGCCCTGCAAGGCGTCCTGGGCTTCTGGCCTGCGCTGCTGGTGGCCAGCCTGCTGGTCGGCCTGGTTGGCATCATCGTCGAGCGCTTTTTTTTGCGGCGGGTTCACCACCACGGCCATGCGCATGAACTGCTGCTGACCTTTGGCCTGTCTTTCATCATTGCCGAGATGATCAAGCTGTTCTTTGGCAACTTCCCGGTCAACTACCGCATTCCTGCCTCGCTGGACTTTGCGGCTTTCACCCTCGGTTCTTCCGCATACCCGGTTTACCGGGTACTGATGGGTGCGATTGCCATTGTCATGTTCATTGCGATTTTTCTGTTGCTGACCTATACGCGGGTTGGCATTGTCGTGCGTTCAGCCATCTACAAACCACGAATGGTCGGGGCACTGGGCCACAACGTACCCATGGTCTTCATGGGCGTATTTGGCGTGGGCGCTGCCCTGGCTGGCCTGGCGGGTGCCGTGGCGGGTGCGTTCTACACCACCAACCCGAACATGGCGCTCGAGCTGGGCGTGATGGTGTTTGTGGTGGTGGTGGTCGGCGGGCTGGGCTCACTTGGCGGGGCCATGCTGGCCTCGCTCATCATAGGCATCATCACCTCGCTTGCGGTCAGTGTGGACGCGAGCCTTGCAGACCTGTTTGCCGCATCCGGGGTTGCCGGCACCTGGGCCAGAAGTGTGGGCGGGCTGCTGACACTCAAGCTGTCCAGCCTGGCTGCCACCATTCCATTTGCGCTGATGCTGCTGATTCTGGTTGTGCGCCCCAACGGCCTGCTGGGCGAGAAAGCCTGATGCCATGAAATTTCGCATCATTGCCGTCTTGACGGCCATCACCCTGCTGTTTGCCCTTCCCTACCTGCTGTCGCAAGGCCTCATCAACGCGGCGATCCAGATGCTGATTGCCGTGCTGTTTGCCAGCGCCTACAACCTGCTGTGCGGGCAGGCCGGCATGTTGTCATTCGGGCATGCAGCCTATTTTGGCATTGGCGCTTTTGCCACCATCCACGCCATGAAAGCGCTGGGCGGTGCAGGTCTCTTGCCAACTCCCCTGCTGCCGCTGGCTGGTGCTGTGGCCGGCCTGTGTTTTGGTGTGATTGCAGGCTGGTTTGCCACCAAACGCACAGGCACCTACTTCTCCATGATCACCCTGGCCATTGCCGAATTGCTGCATGCACTTGCACCGCACCTGAAGGGCCTTTTTGGTGCCGAGGCCGGTGTGTCATCGATGCGCATGCCGGCCTGGGGTTTCAACTTTGGCAGCACGGTCCAGATCTACTACCTGACGCTGGTGTGGGTGCTGGTTTCGCTGCTCATGCTTTACCTTCTGACGCGCACACCGCTGGGTCGCCTGAGCCTGGGGCTGCGCGAAAACGCGCATCGCCTGCGTTTTCTGGGCTACGACGTGCATCGCCTCAGCGTGCTGGTCTTTGCCATCTCGGCCATGTTCTCCGGCATAGCGGGTGGCCTGCAGGTGGTGAGCAATGAAGCAGCCAACTATGTGCTGTTTGATGCCCACATCTCCGCAGCAGTGGTCTTGAACACTTATATCGGCGGCGTGAAGGTGTTTTTCGGCCCGATATTGGGCGCATCGCTGATGAGCTTTTTTGGTTACGCAGTGTCTGACCTGACGCAATCGTGGCTGCTGTACCAGGGCATTCTGTTTGTGCTGGTGATGATGTTCATGCCGACAGGCCTGGCTGGCCTGTCCCCTGTTCTGGGCCAGTTGCACCGGCGTTTTGGCCTGCGCGCCGTGCTGCCGCTGGTACTGCTTTGCCTGGTGTCGGCCTGCCTGCTCAGTGGCGGTGCGGCATTTGTGATCGAAATCATGCAGCGGGTGTTTTCCCAGGACTACCGCTCACTGGCCAGCGCCAATGCCAGCCTGCCCTGGCCCCCTGTTGCCCTGTTTGGACTAAGCTGGTCTCCGGTGGCGGCTTCAACCTGGCTGCTTCCGATGGCCTTGCTGGGCACTGGCAGCGCGCTTGTCTACATCATCCGCCGCTGGCTGGGCGTGCTTGCATACCGTGAAGAAAGGACAAAACCATGAACCCGGCCATCCTCAAGCTGCATGGCCTGCGCAAATCGTTTGGTGCCACAGACATCATCCGCGGCGTTGACCTTGAAGTGCTGCCCAATGAAAGGCATGCCCTGATTGGCCCCAACGGCGCAGTCCAGTCCACACTGTTTCACCTGATCTCGGGCAACCTGAGCCCTACAGCCGGGAATATCTCCTTTAACGGGCGGGACATTGGCGGCCTGTCGCCACAGGCCATCAACCACCTGGGCCTGGCCCGGTCGTTCCAGATCACCAATATTTTTCCGGGGCTGACGGTGTTTGAAAATCTGCGCATTGCTGTCATGCGTCCCCACAAGGTGCAATACACCTTCTGGAAATTCATGGACAGGAATCGGCTGGTACATGAACAGACCGAACGGCTGCTGGAACTGGTGCGCCTGCAGCCTAGGGCCTCAACACTTGCCGGGGAAATGTCATATTCGGAACAGCGCTCGCTGGAAATAGCCATGACGCTGGCCTGCGACCCCAGACTGATCCTGCTGGACGAACCCATGGCCGGCATGTCGCAGGAAGAAACCAGCTACACCGTCGAGCTGATCAAGGAGGTCACACAGGGGCGCGCACTGGTGATTGTGGAACATGACATGGATGTGGTGTTTTCACTGAGCGACCGCGTCAGCGTGCTGGTCTACGGCCAGGTGATTGCAACCGGCACACCTGATGAAATACGCAACAACCCGGCTGTGAAGGAAGCCTATCTTGGCGAGGAGGTGGCAGCATGAACAATTCAGCCGGTCAGTTGCTGGAGGTCACAGACCTGCATTCCCACTACGGCAAAAGCCACATCCTGCAGGGTGTGTCTTTTGCAGTGGGCAAGAACGAAGTGGTCAGCCTGCTGGGCCGCAATGGCTCGGGGCGTTCCACCACCATGAAGTCCATCATGGGCCTGGTCAAGCCCACATCGGGCAGCGTGAAACTGCGGGGCCGGGAGCTTTCATCAGCCCAGACCCATGCCATTTGCCGCTCGGGCATTGCCTATGTACCGGAGGAGCGTGAGGTGTTTGCCAACCTGACGGTTGATGAAAACCTGCGCATGGGCGAGCAGCCAGCTGTTGACGGCGCCTGCCAGTGGACGATGGCGCAGATGTTTGACTACTTCCCCCGCCTGAAGGAAAGGCGCAACACCAAGGCAGGCAGCCTGTCGGGCGGCGAACAGCAAATGCTGACCATGTGCCGCTCGCTGCTGGGCAACCCCCTGGTCATGCTGAT
>JAZKIK010000589.1:0-5031 GCA_040384925.1 Pseudomonadota bacterium
CGTGTGTGTCCAGCAGCGGGCACAACACATTGGCGATGCGGTCCTCAAAATCCTGCGGAATCGCACTGGGTGCCATGTTGCGGTTCAGGTTGCGGTCGCCGGTGCGCTGTTTGAGCTGGTGGGCCAGCGGGTTGGTCACCGGCACAAAAGTCACGCAGCCGCGTTCAATAGCCAGTTTGCCGCTGTCAATGTCGTTCAGCACCTGTCTTATGGCTTGTGTGCCGCAGGTCTCATTGCCATGCACTGCGCCGGTTACCAGCAGGCGCGCACCCGGTGCCAGGCCGTGAAAGCTGTGGGTACGCAGGTGAGTCGGGCGCGGGCCGGGTATGTTTGGGTTTGGGGTGCTGGATTCGTTCATGGCTGTTTTATACCGTGTTCAGCGTGCTGGCCGGGGTGGGTTTGTCCGGTTTTTTGTCCTCTGCTGCAGGTTTGTGCCTGCTGCGCCTATCATCACAAACATCTTTGTAAACCCGGTTTGTCACGGCAGGCTTTTTACCCCATGCAACTTCTGCGTACCCACCATGTCGCCCTGATCTGCTCTGACTATGAGCGTTCCAAACGTTTTTATGTCGAAACCCTGGGTTTGAAGCTGATTGCCGAAAACTACCGGGCCGAACGCCAGTCATACAAACTCGATCTGGGCCTGCCCGATGGTTCGCAGATCGAGCTGTTTTCTTTTCCAGACCGACCCAAACGGCCCAGCCGCCCGGAAGCCTGCGGTTTGCGGCATCTGGCCTTCGCCGTTGAAGATGTGGCTGCATGGAAAACAAAGCTGGAGGCGCAAGGCATTGCGGTTGAAGACATCCGGGTGGACGAATACACACAAAAACGGTTTGTGTTTTTTGCCGACCCTGACGATTTGCCGCTGGAGTTGTATGAGGTGTGAAACGGCGACTGCCAGGTTTGGCCGGAAAGCTTCACACCCCTTGACTACACTTCAGCGCTGATTCACCTTTACGCATATTCATGGACTTTTTTATTCTGGCGGCCCTGTCTGGCATTGGTTTTTACATTCTCAAGGCCAAGGACCAGCGCACGCGCATCATGCTGCTGGCCAGTTATCTTGGGCGTTATCAGCTTGAAAAGCTGATGGAAACCCTGACGCAAGGTTATTTGCGGGCGCTGGGTGAGAGTGACTTGAACCGGCGTGAACAGATCTGGTTGCAGGAGCAGTTCAGCCGATTTGTCGCTGAATTTTCAAAACTCGATGAAAACGCCACACGTGTCAGCACGATTGCCGTGGCTTTGCCCTATGCTGCCCAATGGTTGCCCAGCGCCAGTTTTGACCTGCGCAAGGTCTTTGCGATTCATGCCCAGGGCATCAGTGATGTGGTGGCCAACCAGAACCCGGTGCGTTCGGCCAGGGACAAAGCTTTTACTCTGTCGGCCGAACTGATTTTGATGCAGCACACTTGCCACTGGTTCTGCAAGTCAAAAACCGTGGCCTCGGCGCGCATGCAGATTCGCCACCAGACTACGCATGCACAACTGCTTGCGGCCGTGTCCCCAGCCACACGCCAGGCTTATGTGGCGCTCACCGGCCTTGACAACTGACACAGACTTTAAAAAAACGCGATGACCCAGACCAAAGCACTCCAAACCCAACACCAGCCTGCAAGGGCCACGTCCCCGACAGAGCATGGCGACCATGAATGCATTCTGGTCCTGCAGGGTGGCGGGGCGCTGGGGGCTTATCAGGCCGGTGTGTTTGAGGCGCTCGGCACCGTCCACCAGGAGCCCGACTGGGTTGCAGGCATTTCCATCGGTGCGATCAATGCGGCGCTGATTGTGGGCAATGCCGCCGAGCATCGCGTGGAACGCCTGCAGGAGTTCTGGACGCTGCTCAGTTCGGCCTTGCCAACGCCTGGGATTGCGAAGCCGCTGGAAACCAGCCTCAACAGCCGCCTGGCACTCAATGCTGCCAGTGCCATGCAGGTCATGTTGTGTGGTGTGCCGGGGTTTTTCAAGCCGCGTTTTCCGCCTGCGCCCCTGCAACAGCGCGGATCACTCGAAGCCATCAGTTATTACGACACCACACCGCTGCGCCTGACACTGGAGCGGCTGGTGGATTTTGAGCGCATCAACAGCGGCAAAACCCGCCTGTCAGTGGGTGCCGTCAACGTGCGCACCGGCAATTTTGAGTATTTTGATTCGGCCAAACAGAAAATCGACGCCCGCCACATCATGGCAAGTGGTGCCTTGCCGCCGGGTTTTGCACCGGTTGAAATTGACGGCGAGTTTTATTGGGACGGCGGGCTGGTGTCCAACACGCCCCTGCAATACGTGCTCGACCAGCCCGGCAAAACGCGGCGTGTGGTGTTTCAGGTTGACTTGTTTGCAGCGCGTGGCGACATGCCGGCCACGCTTGATGAAGTCACCGAGCGGGAAAAAGACATACGGTTTTCAAGCCGCACCCGGCTCACCACCACCAACGAGCTGGATCGCCAGGTAATTGCCCAGGCTGCCCTGCGGTTGATTGAAAAACTGCCACCCGGCCTGCGTGACGACCCCGACGTGCTGGCGCTGGCCGGCATGCGCTGTGAAAGTGAAATCAACGCGGTTGACGTCGTACACCTGATTTACCGCAGCAAACATTATGAAAACCAGTCCAAGGACTACGAGTTCTCACGCCTGTCCATGCAGGAGCACTGGGATAGCGGGCGTACCGACATGGAACACACCTTGCTTGATCCGCGCTGGCTGCAGCGTGAACGTATAGACACTGGCGTACGTGTTTTTGACCTGACCTGCGACCTGCCGCAACACCGGACCCGCCCCGCCGGTCAAGCAAAACGAGGTGGTGATTGAAATAACATGGCGGGCTGGATTTTCACTCGCTCCTTTCGCTTCCCAAACCCTAGTTTCACCCTCAACTGAAAGCACACCATGAAGCTTCAAGACAAAGTCTGCATCGTTACCGGCGCCGCCAGCGGCATCGGCAAGGAAATTGCCCTGACCTATGCCCGCGAGGGCGGCAAGGTCGTGATTGCCGACATGAACAAGGCCGCAGCCCAGGCCGCAGCTGACGAAATCGTTGCAGCGGGCGGTATTGCCATGGCCGTGGCGATGGACGTGACCAGCGAAGAGCAGGTCAACGCCGCTGTGGCCGAAGTGGTGGCCGCTTATGGTGGTGTGGACGTGCTGGTCAGCAACGCCGGCATACAGATCGTGCATCCGATTGAAGAATTCCCCTTTGCCGACTGGAAAAAAATGCTCGCCATTCACCTTGACGGCGCATTTTTGACCACCAAGGCCTGTATGCCGCACATGCAGAAGTCTGGCAAGGGCGGTGCCATCATTTATATGGGTTCGGTGCATTCCAAGGAAGCATCGGTGCTCAAGTCAGCTTATGTCACCGCCAAACACGGCCTGATGGGTCTGTGCAAAACCGTGTCGAAAGAAGGCGGCAAATACGGCATTCGTGCCAATGTGATCTGCCCCGGTTTTGTACGCACACCGCTGGTTGAAAAGCAGATTCCCGAACAGGCGGCAGCCCTTGGCATCAGCGAAGCCGATGTGATCAAAAAAGTCATGTTGAAAGAAACCGTGGACGGCGAGTTCACCACCGTGCAGGACGTGGCAGAAGTGGCCCTGCTGTTTGCCGGTTTTGGCTCCAATGCCCTGACAGGCCAGTCGCTGGTCGTCAGCCACGGCTGGTTCATGCAATAAATTCAGCCAGCAATTACCCGATAGCAAAAAGGAATCTCCGCATGGAAAACACCAGACCGCTGGCCGGCAGCGGCAGCGAGATCCTCAAACTCGCCCAGCCAATTTTTGAAATCATCCTGGCCGCGCACAACGAAGGCGACTACCAGAAGCTGGAGCCACTGCTGTCCGGTGAAATGCAGGAAGCACTGAACGAAGAAGTGTTTGCCCAGATCATCCTCAACCACATGGCCCCACTGGGCGACCTGGCAGACAGCGAATACCTCGGCAGCCTGCAAAAGGAAGACGCAACCCAGACCCTGTGGAAAGCCCGCTACGACGACAGCGAGGTGGAAATTCTGTGGCAGGTATTTCTGGCCAGCCGGGGTGAGGGGGTGGAGGTGGTGGGATTGTTGTTTTCTTGAGTGGGTGCTGACGCCTGTTTCCAACGGACGCAGCTACCAACTTATCTCGTAGAGGCAACAGCACCAGCGCTGTCATTGCGGGCGTGACCCAATACTGTTCATTTAACACCCTTGCATGTCATCCCGGACTTGATCCGGGATCCATCCCCTTCAGCGTCTGCCACACGATGCGGGGTCATGGATCCCGAATCAAGTCCGGGATGACACGGGAAAAATATCAGCATTTGGTAGCTGTTTTTAGATGTTTTATGCCGATTGCGCAGGTGTGGGGGCATAAGCAGCGCACTGACCAGAACCAAACCAGCCAGTCAACAACACGCACACCCGTTGGCATGGCCAAGGCGGCTGTAGCCTAAAGCTACCTCCCCAGCGCCGCCTTCCGCTCGCGGCTGGTTTTGCGCCCGCCGACCAAGCAGGGCGGGCATGGTCAGTGTTCTGGCTGATAAACCAGCGCACTCAGGACAAGCCGCAGGCAAATCAAATTCAGCCATGGGCCGGACGGCTGCGAAAGGGCCGCATTGCTGACAGTTGTAGCTGTAGGTTGGCATTGATTCAGCTCGTTTGCTTCAATTCCTCAGGCCCAGCACTCGTTGCCGGAAAAAAATCCGTAACCCATTGCGGGGTTCCACAAGAAGATGATCGCAACAACCTGGATTGTTTCCTAGTCGCCTGATGATTTTTGGGTCCTTTCCTTCGTACCGAAGTGCATCCGCGCAGCACACCTCACAGCTTGACATGCACGCTCAACTTCTTCGGGTGTTGAGGGCTGCCTGACGAAGTAGGTATCCCCGTTTTCGTCGGTGAGCGGTGCGAGCAGATCCGGCACCATTGCTTCCGGGGTACCGCAGGACAAACATTCGCCGGTTGTGTAGAAAGGGCCTGGCACATTTTTCTCGAAGCGATGATGTGGCATTTCTGATCTGACGCTTAAGTTAAAAGGCTGTTTGCAAGGAAAGGTGTT
>JAZKIK010000590.1:0-7533 GCA_040384925.1 Pseudomonadota bacterium
GACATCAACCCTGAAACACAAAAACCGGAGACCCCAAAATGAGCAACAACTACCTTACCAGCACTGGTGCAAGCCGTACAAGCCTTGTCGCAACGGTGCTGGTCACCCTGGCCTGCAGCGCAGCCGCACAAGTACAGATCTATGGCACGGTTGATGCCGCCGTCGGTACGATTGCCACCCAGCCTGTCGGCGCGCCCAACGCCGCCATTGTCAAGACCAGCGGTGTCCACAACGGTGGTTTGCAGACCAGTTATTTTGGCATCAAGGGCACTGAAGACCTGGGTGGGGGTTTAAGCGCCAAGTTTGTCATGGAGGGGTTTTTTCGTACCGACACCGGCGCATCGGGCCGCTTTGATCCCAACCCCACATCAAGCGGTGATGCGATGTGGTCTCGCGAGGCCTATGTAGGGCTGGCCGGCGGTTTTGGCGAAATTCGCCTGGGCAACAACGCCAATCCGACCTGGATAGCCATGCTGCAGACCAATGCTCTGGGTGCCAATTCCGTTTTTTCGCCCGCGTTCCGCCAGCTGTTCAACGCGGGTACACGCGGTTTGTCAGAAGTTGACACCGCCATGGTCAATTCGGTGCGTTATATCTCGCCGGTGTTTTCCGGGTTCGAAGTCAATGTGGCACTGTCTCCCGACGAAGGCCGCGGCAGTTCCAACCATGTGCTCAGCCTGACTTACAAAAACGGCCCTTTGCTGCTCAGTGCCGCCACGCAGCATGTCGGCCACGCTGCGCCACCTACGCTGACTGCATTGTCGATTCCACCGTTTGCCGCCAACCCGACCCGGCGTGACCAGACCATGAACCTGATTGGTGGTGCCTACAGCTTTGGCCCGGCAAGAGTCTTTGGGCAATATGTCCGTGTCAAGAATGATCGCACTGGCACAACTGACAAGGTGCCAAATTTTGGTGTGTCTGTGCGGCTTGGCAATGGTGATCTCCAGTTCTCGCAAGGCCAGGACAAGACCACAGGCACCACGGTAGCCAAACGCACCACCACCACGATTGGGTATGTCTACAACATGTCCAAACGCACCGACCTCTACACCTTTGCCATGGCCGACAAGGTACGTGTAGGCACGGCCAACAGCTTTGTGGTGGGCATACGGCACCGGTTTTAAGTCGCTGTCGGTGTGTTCTTGCTCCCTCTCCCTTTGGGAGAGGGCAGGGGTGAGGGCTAGCGGCCTATGTGTGCCAGGAGCGTGTTTTATGCCTCCAGTCCCCATCCCAACTTTCCCCCAAAAGGGTGAAGAAGCAAATCAGAGTAAATCCGTCCCATTTTTGACTCGAATTTCCAGGAAAAGAGACACCGTGAGCACACCCGATACCTTTGGCGGCAAGGCCGCCCTGACCATGGCGCATGTCATCGGCATGATTGACATGGTGGCGCTGCCTGTGTGGATAGGCGCGCTGATGCAGTACTACAAATACAGTCCGCCGCAGGCCGGCATCACCGTCACCCTGTTTTTGCTGGGTGTGGTGCTGTCCAGCGTATTTTTTGCACCACGCTTCAATCGCACTCCAAGGAAAGTCGCTACCGCCAGCGGCTTTGCGATTGCAGGCGTGGCTTTTTTCATGGCCAGTCAGCAGCCCGTTGCCGTCACCAGTTTTCAGGCGCTGGCTGCCTTGCATGCCGTGGCCGGGCTGGGTGTCGGTTGTGCGCTGACCTTTACCCACGGCAGCATTGGCCGCAGCGCCAATCCACACCGGCTGTTTGCCGTCGTCAACATCGTGCTGGGTGTGTTTGCGGTGTTTTTTCTGGGGGGCATGCCCCAGCTGATTCAGCATGTGAGCCCCAGCATTCTGTTTACCGTGATTGCTGCCCTGATGGGTTTGACGGCTGTGGTGATGGCGCTGGCCTTTCCCGTCATCCCTGACACCCCAGCCGTGACTGCTACGGGTACTGAGCAATCGATAGCCAGGCTGCGTATTCCGGGTGTGTCGTGGTTTGTGATTGCTGTCGTGATCTGCCTCACGCTGAACCAGTCCATGGTGTTTGCTTTTCTGGAACGCATCGGGGCAGAGCGCAGTTTTGGCGCGGACCGGGTCAATGGTGTGCTGATTGCGCTGGGGCTGGTCAACCTCACGCCCGGTGTGCTGGCTGCCGTGCTGCAAAAGAAATGGTCACCGGTGGCCGTGGGCATGGGCGGGCCAGTCGGGCAGGCTGTGCTGGCAGTGGTGATGACCAGTGCCGCTGCATTTTTGCCTTATGCGGTAGCCGCCAGCCTGTATGTGTTCATGGTCATCTTTACCCATAATTTTCTGTTTGGCCTGCTGTCGCGGCTTGACCCAAGTGGCCGCGCTGCAGCCGCCACACCGGCCATGATGATGATTGGTGCCTGCATTGGCCCGGCGCTGGGCGGTGCGATTGTGCAGGGGCTGGGTTACCAGGGTCTGGGCTGGGCCGCCTGTGTGTTTGCTTTTGTGGCCGTGATGGGCATGTTGCAGGTTCGCCGTCATTTGCCTGCTGCTTCGGCACAGGCTGCCGATATGCAGCCGATTCACGCCTGAGGCGATGGCCATGATCACTCTTTACGGTTCAACCGCCTCCCGCGCGCACCGCGTGTTGTGGATGCTCAAGGAACTGGATCTCCAGTTCGATCATGTGCAGACCAACTTCATGGACGGCAGCACCCACACCCCCGGCTTTCTGGCCGTCAACCCCAATGGCCGGGTGCCTGCGCTTGACGATGACGGATTTCTGCTTTGCGAGTCACTGTCCATCAACCTGTATCTGGCACGCAAATATGGCGGCAGCTCCATTGCCGCACAGGGCCTGCACGAAGAAACCCTGGCCACTCAATGGAGCTTCTGGGTCATCACCGAGCTTGAAAAACCCCTGCTGTTTGCATCAGCCAACCGCGCGTTGTTTGCCGAAGGCTCCAGGGATGAAGAACAGGCACAGATGGCAATAAGCAAGCTTGGCCGGCCCTTCAAGGTGCTGGAAGCGCATCTGGCCGACAAACAGTATTTGCTCGGTGCGCGTTTTACCGTGGCTGACCTCAATGTCGCCACCGTGATGGACCTGGCACCGCAGTGCGGCATTGCCCTGGACGCCTGGCCGCGCCTGGCCGAGTGGCACCAGCGTTGTCTCGACAGGCCAGCCGCAGCCGACTGGAAAACCGTGAAGTTCTCCATCCCGCGCCCACCCACCGCGCTGGGCCTGCTGAAGATGTTTGTTTGACCAAAAAGTCAGGAAGTTTGAAGATGATTGATGTCCAGATGTTGATAGGCGGCCAGTCTGTCAGCGCCGCCAGCGGCGCGACTTTTGAGCGCCGCAACCCCTTGTCGGAAAGCGTGGCCAGCCGCGCACCCGCAGCCAGCGCGCAAGACGCGAAAGCTGCGGTTGATGCGGCGGCGCTGGCCTTTCCCGCCTGGTCGGCCATGGGGCCAAATGCACGCCGCGCCCTGTTGATAAAAGCCGCACATGAGCTGGAAGCCCGTGCCGTAGCTTTTGCCGACGCGATGGCGCATGAAACCGGTGCTTCCAGCCTGTGGGCTGGTTTTAATGTGCATCTGGGTGCCGGCATGCTGCTTGAAGCCGCCGCACTTACCACCCAGATCAATGGTGAAGTCATACCTTCAGACACCTCGGGCAGCCTGGCCATGGCCTTGCGTGTGCCCGCTGGTGTGGTGCTGGGCATCGCACCCTGGAACGCACCCGTGATTCTGGCGGTGCGGGCGCTGGCCGTGCCGCTGGCTTGCGGCAATACCGTGGTGCTCAAGGGCTCGGAGCTTTGCCCCGCCACGCACGGTTTGATTGTGCAAGCCCTGCAAGCTGCAGGCTTGCCGCCAGGGGTGGTCAATTTTGTGACCAACGCTCCAGCCGATGCGGGTGTGGTGGTTGAAGCCATGATCAGCCATCCGGCCGTGCGCCGAGTCAACTTCACCGGCTCAACGCGTGTTGGCCGCATCATTGCCGAAACCTGCGCCCGTCGCCTCAAACCCGCCGTGCTGGAACTCGGCGGCAAGGCGCCGCTGGTGATTCTGGATGACGCCGATCTGGACGCAGCAGTGTCTGCCGCCGCGTTTGGCGCGTTCATGAACTCGGGCCAGATCTGCATGTCCACCGAACGTATGGTGGTTGACCAGAAAATCGCCGACGAGTTTGTCGCCAGACTCAAAGCCAAGGCACAAAGCCTGCCCATGGGCGACCCGCGCGACACCTCTGCCGGGCCCAGGGTGCTTGGTTCTGTGGTGGACCGCTCGACGGTAGACCGCTGCAACGCCATGATTGACGATGCTTTGGCCAAGGGCGCAACACTGGTCTGCGGCGGCAAGTCTGAATCGCTCATCATGCCCGCCACTGTGCTTGATCACGTCACCCCGGCCATGCACATCTATAGCGAAGAAAGTTTTGGCCCGGTCAAACCCGTGGTGCGGGTTGATGGTGTGGACGCCGCCGTCGCCTGTGCCAATGACAACGCCTACGGCCTGTCTGCCGCCGTGTTTGGTCGTGATGTCGCACGTGCCTGGGTTGTGGCGCAGCGCATCCAGTCCGGCATTTGCCACATCAACGGCCCGACGGTGCATGACGAAGCGCAAATGCCTTTTGGTGGTGTCAAGGACTCGGGTTATGGCCGGTTTGGCGGCAAGGCAGGTATTGAAGCCTTTACCGAGCTGCGCTGGATCACCCTGCAAACCACACCACGTTTTTACCCCTTTTGATTTGTAGAAGCCATGACCAAAAATCCTGAAGCCAATCTTCAAGCCCCTGCCGAAAACAAGGGCCTCACCTTCCCCGATCTGCTGGTGTACAGGGGCTATTCGGCCCCTGTGCGCATAGAAGCCGATGTGTATGACCTGGAAGTCGAAGGCACGATTCCGCCCGAACTCAATGGTGCCTACTACCGCAACAGTGCCGACCCGAGTTACCCGCCGCTGCTGGGTACCGACATATTTTTGAACGGTGACGGCATGGTGCATATGGTGCGTTTTGAAAACGGCCATGCCGACCTCAAGACCCGCTATGTACGTACCGAAAAGTTCGAGCTCGAGCACAAGGCCCGCCGTGCCCTGTTTGGTGCCTACCGCAACCCCTATACCGACGACCCCAGCGTGGCCGGCATTGACAACGGCACCGCCAACACCTCGGTGCTCTGGCACCACGGCAAGCTGTATGCGCTGAAGGAATCACAACGCCCCATGGAACTGGACCCGGCTAGCCTGCAAACCCGCGGTCTGTGGGACTTTGGCGGCAAACTCAGCAGCAGAACCTTTACCGCCCACCCCAAACTGGACCCCGAGACCGGCGAATGCATCGCTTTTGGCTACAACACCCCCGGCCATGCCAGCAACACCATAGAGATCTACACCATCTCGCCAACGGGCGAGCTGGTGCGCACCGAAAGTTTTGAAGCCCCGTACTGCTCCATGGTGCATGACTACCACGTGTCGCGCAATTTCATCGCTTTTACCATCTGCCCCATGGTCTGCGACTGGGAGCGTGTCAAACGTGGCGAGCCCTACTGGCATTGGGATTCAAGCAAAAAAACCATGATAGGCATTATCCCGCGTGCGCAGGGCGTCAGCGGCATACGCTGGTACACCAGCCCGGTGGTCGCCATGCAGACACATACCTTCAACGCATGGGAGGAGGGCTCGGTCCTGCACCTTGACCACTTTGTCACCGGCTCCGGCTGGCTAAGCCAGTTCCCTGACCTGCACAACCCTGAAGCGAAAGAAAAACCGCCGTTTGGCGAACGCTGGTCGTTTGACCTGGCCAGTCCAGACGACGAGTTCAGCATCAAACGGCTGATCAACCATGTCGGTGAAATGCCGGTGATCGACCCGCGTTTTGCCATGAAACGTGCCAGCCATTTTTACTTTGGCACCAGCAACACGGCGCTCGGTCCCATGCTGCCCATGGGCCCCAAAGGCCCGCCGTTTACCTGCCTGGGGCATTTTGACGAAATGCAAAACAAGCTGAGCTTTTTCTACGCCGGGCCAGATTCAGCGCCCGAAGAGCCATGTTTTGTACCCAAAAGCGCCGACGCACCCGAAGGCGAGGGCTGGCTGCTGACCATGGTCGGCAGGCGCGCCGAAAACCGTACCGATCTGGTGATTCTGGACGCCGCCCATATCGAGCGTGGCCCGGTCGCCGTGGTGAAGTTTCCGTGCCGGGTGCATGAAGGTTTTCATGGCACATGGGTCAGTGCACAAAAACTCGGGTTTTGAGTTCAGCACTCAATCCCGCCGGGAAAGGAAGGTTCGGCCGCCGGCGTCACCACGCCTGGTTCATCTATTCAAAAACCATAACGGAGACAAACGTGAAAACCATCCATATCCCCAAAGGCTGCTTGCTGCCAGGGCTGGCTGTGCTGGCCGCCGCTGGAAGCGCCCTTGCTGCGCCCGAGTTGCCGCCCATCAATATCGGCTCCATCAGCACCCTGAGTGCTGGTTCGGCCGATTTTCCCTCTTCAGGCCTGGCGGCACGGGCGGTGATAAACAGTGTCAACGCCACTGGCGGCATACAAAAACGCAAGCTGGTTTTTTTTGAGGAAGATGACCGGGGCAAGCCCGGTACGGCAGCCGAAGCTGCTGCGCGCCTGATCAATGAGTCCAAAGTCGTGGCCATGGTCGGCGGGGCGAGTTTTCTTGACTGTTCGGTCAACGCAGCTGCTTATCAGGACGCAGGTCTGGTGTCTGTTCCCGGCCTGGGGCTGGACAGTCGCTGCTTCAACTCGCCCATGATTGCGCCCGTCAACGCCGGGCCTTATGTGCAGCTCACCTTGGGCATGCGTTATGTGTCTTACAAACTCAAGGCCAAACGCCTGTGTGTGATGCGGCTGGGCAAACCGGCCAATGTACAGGCGGCCTTTGATGCGGCCCTGCTGCAATGGACTGAAAAAACCGGCATCAAACCTGTGCTTGATGAACGTGACATTCAGCCTGAGGACGCGCCCGAGGCATTTTTTCGTAAAGCCAGCCAGGCCGCTTGTGATGCGATTGTGTTTGGGGGGCCGGGCAGTTTTGCCACGCGCTTTGCGCGCGCCGGCAAAAAGATGATGCCTGCAAGCGTACCGCTGGTGTTTTTGGGCTCTGCCTACACCAGCCAGTTTGCTGAAGAACTGGGCAACGAGGCTGAAGGCGTGTATGCCATGTCAGAGTTCGAGCCCTGGTCCAGCCGGTCCGGTGCCCTCAACGACTGGCGAAACCTGATGACCAGCAGCAAGGTGCCACTGACATCCGCTTCGCAGGGTGGTTATGTGTCAGCACAGGTGCTGGTCAAGGTTTTGCGTTCCATCAAGGGCGAGATCAACCGGGACTCGGTGACCCAGGCTTTCAGGCAGATGCGTCCTTATGAAGTAACCATGCTGGGCATGCCGTTTTCGTTTGGCGAAAGTCCGGTCCACCACCCCAACCAGGCGGCGATTCCAGTGCGCCTGTCCAATGGCCGCTGGCGTATCGCCCACCATGAATGGATCAAACCCGTGGACGCAACTGCCCTGGCCCAGGGGCAGTGACTTGCAGGGTTCTGGCCCCGAATCGGGTCTGGATATTGCATCAAGCCACCAGGGCGGTCGT
>JAZKIK010000590.1:7543-8268 GCA_040384925.1 Pseudomonadota bacterium
TAAATCAATCAAGGACTTCAGGACATGCCAACCCTTACCCTGGCCCAGGCCAACCACATCATCAACGCCGCTTTGGCCCAGTCAAAAACCGCAGGCTACAAACCCATGGGCGTGGTGGTGCTCGACGATGCCGGCAACCTGAAAGCCTTTGCCCGTGAAGACGGCGCCAGCATGTTCCGTTTTGATGTGGCGCTTGGCAAAGCCTGGGGCGCAGTCGGCATGGGTGCCTCCAGCCGCGTGCTGGGCCAGCGCGCCAAGGACAATCCCAATTTTTTCCTGTCACTGGCCGCTACGGCCAATGGCAAGTTTCTGCCCCAAACCGGCGCCGTGCTGATCAAGGATGCCGAAGGCAACATTTTGGGCGCAGTCGGTGCCAGCGGCGGTACGGGTGATGAGGATGAGGCGATTTGTATGGCTGGTGTGGCGGCTGCCGGGCTGGTCAGCGGCTGAAACTCAAACCTTCACTCCGGCAAGGGCGCATTGCCGTCCCGCCGGTTGACGGCATGAAACACGCCGCGCAGCCAGCGGTTGGCTGCGTCGTGCTGCATGCGGCGGTGCCAGAACTGCTGCACTTCAATCACCGGCGGGCGCAGCGGCAGTTTGATGTATTTGATATGGATGTGGCGGCCAACTGCTGTGGCGATGTCGTCGGGTACGGTGGCAATCAAATCGCTGCCCGGCAAAATCGACAGCAGGCTCATGAAGTGCGACAGCTCCAGCATCAC
>JAZKIK010000591.1:0-2750 GCA_040384925.1 Pseudomonadota bacterium
CGGGCGCGGGTTTGACCGGTTTCGGTCTGCTTCCTCCCGCACTCGGCCTGCCGCTGCAAAAAGACGGACTTGCCGCCATGCGCGTGTTGCCGGGGGCCGAGTACCTGAATTACCAGGCAGCCTCGCGCGCCGCGTTTTGGGACAGCGAATGGAAGATCACACCGCAAAGTGATCGTTATGGCTACCGGCTGGCTGGCGAAAACCTGAGCCCCATCGAAGCGCTGGAAATGCGCTCGCACGGCATTGTGCCGGGTGTGATTCAGGTGCCGCCGGGCGGGCAACCCATCATCCAGATGCGCGACGCGCAGCCCTCGGGCGGTTACCCGAAGTTCGGCACCGTGATCGAGGCCGACCTTTGGCGCCTCGGCCAGGCACCCATCGGCAGCCGCGTGCGATTTATTCAAACCAGCTGGAACGAGGCCGTGGCCGCGCAGGACGAAGTCACCCACTGGCTTGACGAAGTGCGGCGGCTGCTAGACCTGCAGCGCTGGCAACTGGGGAGAAACTGAGCCATGACTGTTTCGGAACTTCAACAAGTCGCCGCCTGGCTGGCTGACACCGATATCGGCCTGTTTGAATTGCGCACCGCCCAAGGGCTTATCCGTTTGCGCCGCAATCCGGGGAGCGCGGGTTTTGTGGACGAGACCGTATCCCCCGATGTCGTGAATGATGCGGCAGGCGTCGTGGCCGCGCCAACCGCCTTATTGCTCGTCGCAGCACCGTCGGTTGGTGTGTTCTTGCACCACCATCCGCTGCGCACGACACCGCTGGCACCCATCGGCACAACAGTGCAGGCCGACCAGGTCGTCGGGCTTTTGCAGATCGGCGACTTGCTGCTGGCCGTCACCGCACCGCAGGCCGGCGTCGTCGCCAGTGTGCTGATGGCCCACGGCAGCCTCGTGGGCTACGGGGTGCCATTGTTTGAGTTGCAGCCGCTGTTGTCAGCTTCTGCCAAACCATAGGAAACCACAACCATGGACATCGATCTGAATGCCGATCTGGGCGAGGGTTTTGGCCCCTGGCGCATGGGCGAAGATGAAGCGCTGCTGGATCTTGTGTCGTCAGCCAATGTGGCCTGCGGTTTTCACGCGGGCGACCCGGTCATCATGGATCGCACGGTACGTCTGGCAAAAGCGCGAGGTGTTGATGTGGGTGCGCATGTGGGGTTTCCCGACCTGCAAGGATTCGGCCGCCGCCCCATGCAGTTTGACACCAGGGAACTGGCCTGCCACGTCATCTACCAGCTTGGTGCGCTGGCGGGCGTGGCCCAGGCGGCCGGTTACCGGATGACGCACATGAGCTTTCACGGCGCGCTTGGCAATATGGCGGCTGCGGACGCGGCCCTGGCCGAGCCGCTGGTGCGCGCCGTGGCAGATTTCGACCCCAGGATCATCATCAGTTCATCTGTCAGCCGCGCCATCGAGCAGGCGGCAGAGCGCTGTGGCTTGCGCGTGGCCACGGCTTTTCTGGCGGATCGTGCCTGTGATGACGAGGGCTTGCTGGTGCCACGCAAACTGCCTGGCGCTGTCATCCATGACCCCGAGGCGGTGCTGGCCCGTGTGCGGCAATTGCTGCAGGACGGATCGGTCACGACCTGCAGCGGCAAGAAGATAGCCATGCGTGTCCAGTCCATCTTGCTGCATGGTGACACGCCTGGTGCCGTGGCGCTGGCCCGGACCGTTCGCAGCGTCGTCGAGTCGGCCGGGCGCATCGTGCCGATTTCACGGCAGATGGCCTGAAAAAGGAGTGATGTGATGTCCCGTATTTGGTGCCCGCGGTCTGATCCATGCACAGATGCAGGGCGATATAAGGGCGGCTTATCGCCTCACAGTCAATTCGTCTTAGTCCAAAAGTGGGTGCGCCGCTACAGTGACCTGAACATGTCACATCACATGAATTTTTTCGCTGATATCAGCAGGGTTGTTACTTTACCGAAGGACCAGAATGCCCTTTTCTGACTACAAAACCGCTCTGGTCACAGGCGCTTCCTCCGGCATTGGCGCGGCCGTCGTCGAACGCCTGTGCCGCGAAGGGCTGCAGGTGCATGCCCTGGCTCGCAGCGCCGACAAACTGACTGAACTGGCCGCGCGCACCGGCTGCATTGCACACGCCATCGACGTAAGCGACCTGCAGGCCATCACCCGGCTTACGCAGGAGGTCGAGTTTGACGTGCTTGTCAACAACGCCGGCGTGGACAGGCCCGGCTCCATCGTCAACGCCGACGCCGCCGGCATCGATCTGCTGGTGGACGTCAACCTGCGGGCCGTGCTGCACCTGTGCCGCCTGGTCGTGCCGGGCATGATGGCACGAGACCGTGGCCATGTCGTCAATATCAGCTCCATCGCTGCGGCCTACAACTTTGGCGGCAACTCAACCTACCATGCCACCAAGGCGGCTGTCAGCATGCTCTCGCGCCAGCTGCGCATAGATGCCTTTGGCAAGCATGTGCGGGTCACCGAGATTTGCCCCGGTCGTGTGGCCACGGACATATTTGCCCATGTGCATGGCGACTCGCCCGAAACCCATGCACGTTTTGTCGAGGGCTTCGAGCTGCCACAGGCTGAGGACATCGCCAACGCGATTGCCTTCGCCATTGCCGCGCCAATCGCCGTGAACGTTGGGCACATGGAGATCACGCCGACCTTGCAGGTTCCGGGCGGCTTGTCCACTGCGCGCCCTGGGCAGGCCGCGGCCAGATAGCAGCCCTGACGACGCGACCCCGCATCACAACAGGCAAGCAAAGGCACCCG
>JAZKIK010000591.1:2760-7041 GCA_040384925.1 Pseudomonadota bacterium
GACTTCAATCTGATGGCAATCCTGCTGAACGCCGACTTCAGCGCGATGCTGATCCATGGCCTGCTGACGACGCTGAAAATCGCGGCTGGTTCCTGGCTGCTGGCGATGGCGCTTGCACTCGTCCTGCTGACGCTCAGGCTGGCCCCGAGCCGGATCGCCCAGCGGCTGGTGGCGGTTTATGTGTCCTATCACTTCAATGTGCCGACACTGGTGCAGCTGATGCTCTGGTACTTCGGCATTTTCAGCCTTCTGCCCGATGCCTTGCAGGCCTGGTTGTCCAATAACAATGCCGAGTTGCTGCTGTCGATTGTGGCGCTGGGTCTTTGCCAGGCGGCCTACTTCTGCGAGGATTTGCGTTCGGGCCTGCGGGCGATTCCCGGCGGCCAGACCGAGGCAGCGCGCGCTTTGGGCCATGGTTACATCGGGTCCATGCGTTATGTGATCCTGCCGCAGGCCGTGCGCAATGCCATGCCGCCGCTGGTGAGTCACAGCGTTTCGCTGTTCAAGAACAGCAGCCTGGCCATGGCCATCGGCGTGGCCGAGCTGACGCACGCGGTCAAGGAGGTCGAGAGCCAGAGTTTTCGTACCTTTGAGGCCTACCTGATAGCCACCTTGGTGTATCTGGTGGTTTCCCTGCTGATCATGGTTGTGGGTGCCTGGCTGGGCCGACGTTACAGCATTGTCGGAGCGAGCTAAGCCATGTTGTTCGACGTCTTTCAAATCCTGCGCGACAACTGGCTGCTGCTGCTGGTGGGGCAATACCCCAATGGCCCCCTGGGCGGCATTGTTTGTACATTGATTCTGTCCATTCTGGGCATTGTGCTGGCCTTCCCGCTGTCGGTGCTGCTGGCCCTGGCGCGTTTGTCTCCCTGGAAGCTGCTGCGCTGGCCAGCCACAGCGCTGGTTTACGTGGCGCGCGGTGTGCCGCTGCTGATGATCATCCTGTGGGTTTATTTTCTGGTGCCTTTGGTCATCGGCCGCAATGTATCGGGCTTCACGACCATGTTGTGTACGCTGGTGATTTATGAGAGCGCCTTCCTGTCCGAGGTGGTGCGCGCCGGCATCCAGTCCCTGCCCAAGGGCCAGATGGAGGCGGCCCGCGCACTGGGCCACAGCTACCTGGGCGCCATGTGGTCGGTGATCCTGCCACAAGCGCTGTTCAACATGCTGCCCAGCATGCTCAGCCAGTTCATTTCCACCATCAAGGAAACCACGCTGGGCTACGTCATCAATGTGCAGGAAATGACCTTTGCCGCCAACCAGATCAACAACCAGTTGCTGACCAAGCCGTTTCAGGTGTTTTTCATCCTGGCGATGACTTATTACCTTGTCTGTTTCAGCCTGACGCAACTGGCGCAGTGGCTGGAACGACGCATCGTCCGCAAACGCCTGGGCACGGCGGTGCCGCAAGCCGCCAGTGTGCGGCTCAAACCCGTGCCTCTGGCGGCCGAGCCTTGAGCCGCAGGCACCACCTACAGGAGAAGTCATGATCAAGTTTTCCAGCCTCAACAAGTGGTACGGCGACTATCACGCCCTGAATGACATCAACGCCGAGGTCAAAAAGGGCGAGGTGGTCGTGGTGTGCGGGCCGTCCGGGTCGGGCAAATCGACCTTGATTCGCACCGTCAACCGGCTTGAAGAGATCAAGTCCGGCCAGCTGTTGTTTGACGGGCATGAGGTTCATGCGCCCATGAGCAGCACGGAACTCAATCGCCTGCGCGGCCGCATCGGCTTCGTCTTTCAGAGCTTCAACCTGTTTCCCCATCTTTCGGCCATGGAAAACATCATGCTGTCGCCCATGCGTGTGCTCAGCGTCAAGCGTGCCGATGCCAGGGCCCGGGCCATGCAGTTGCTGGAGCGGGTCGGTTTGGCGGACAAGGCCGGTGCCTATCCGCTGCAACTCTCAGGTGGCCAGCAGCAGCGCGTGGCAATTGCCCGCGCGCTGGCGATGGAGCCGCCAGCCATGCTGTTTGACGAACCGACCTCGGCGCTTGACCCCGAAATGGTGGGCGAAGTGCTCGCCGTGATGCGCAGCCTGGCCAATGAAGGCATGACCATGATGTGTGTCACCCACGAAATGAACTTTGCGCGTGAGGTTGCCGACCGCGTCTGGTTCATGGACGCGGGGCAGATTATCGAAAAAGCCGATCCCAAAGTCTTTTTCAGCCGTCCCGAGCACCCCCGCGCACAACGTTTTCTGTCAGATTTGCGCGCCCATTGAGTTTCCTGTCCCATCCCCTGTCAGTTTTTTAGGAGTTCCTCATGTCGATCCCCACTGCGTTTCGCCTCACAGCCATCGGCTGTTGCCTGTCCGCGATGTCCCTGCTCGCCCATGCCGACCAATGGCAGGACATCAGCCAGCGCAAAGAACTCAAGTGCGGCACCTTTGCCGATGTGCCGCCGTTCGCCGCACCTGATCCGAAAACCCGTGAAATGGTGGGATTTGACGTTGATCTGTGCCAGGCTCTGGCAAAACAGCTGGGTGTGGCCGTCGCCATCACGCCCTTGTCTGTGGAGGCACGGGTGCCTGAGGTCAAGCTAGGCCGTGTGGACGTGACCATCGCCAACCTGGCCTATACCAAGAGCCGTGGCGAGCAGATCCAGTTCAGCGACCCGTATTACGTCGCCAAGGAAATGCTGGCCGTCAAGGCCACAGACCCCGGCACCACCAAGGCCGACTTCAAAGGCAAACGGATCAGTTCCACCAAGGGATCGACCTCGGAGCTGTCAATCAAGCTCAATGGCTCCGAACCCGTCACATTCGTCGACACCGGCTCTGCCTACATGGCTGTGCAGCAGAACAAGTCGCAAGGTATGGTGGCCAACACCATGACCATCATCAAGCTGGTCAATCAATCCAAAACCACTGGTACCGAGCTGAAGATGATCAAGGAACCCATGGCGCTGCAGCCAATTGGCATCGGCATGAAGAAGGATGAACCAGCCCTGCTGGCCAAGGTCAACGCAGCGCTGATGGCGATGGACAAGGCCGGTGAGATCGACAAACTCTGGGCGAAATGGCTGGGCCCGAACACCGAATACAAAATGGTGCGTGAAGAAAAAGTGACGCCGCTGTCAGAACTGAAATTCGAACTGCTGCCCTGATGGCGGGCAGATCCCTCACGCGTATCGCGGCGGAGGATAGACGGCCTCGTCTGAAATTCAGCTGATAGAGGTCTGAAAAAACAAAAAAGCCGTCTTTCGACGGCTTTTTTGCTTCACTTGCAGCGCACCCTGCAAAACGGCAGATTACTTTTTTAAAAAATAATCCGGGCTGTTTTGCCTAATTGACTTGTTGGTTAATTAGGCGGCTTGTGGTGCAGCGGCTGCTGCGAGAACCAGGGCTTTCACCTTGGTTGACAGACGGCTTTTATCGCGTGCTGCCTTGTTTTTGTGGAAGATGCCTTTGTCGGCAACCGTGTCGACAATGCTCTGGGCTTTGGCGAACAGGTCTTTGGCTTTGCTGGCATCACCGCTGGCAACGGCTTTTTCGACGTTTTTCACAGCGGTACGGTATTTGGAACGCAGCGAGGTGTTTGCTGCGTTGAGTTTGACGTCTTGACGAACGCGTTTGCGGCCGGAAGCAAGGCGGGGGTTCTTTTTCTTGGGTTTGGCGGTTGCCATATATAAATTCCTTAATCCTGGGAGGAGTCTGCGGATGTTGCAAGCGAAGCCTCCGATTATACGATGTCCAAAGAAACTGTCACTCCAGTAGCAACGCGCACCAATTATTGTGGTGCTGGGCCATACCCTGCGTGACTGCGATGTGATGGCCAGGGATTTTGCGCTGAACTTCGCGCGGGACAAGGGTTTGCAGGTGATGAAAGCGTGTTTGATCTGGCGTCCGCACGAAACATGGCAGCTACAGGCTCACGGCAGCCGTATCACTTGGCCAAGATATTTAGGCCGCGGCAACGGGCTGTGTGCCGCAGCGATGCCCTGCACATACTCCATCACCTCTGGTGGGAACACGGCCGATTTCGGTCCGCGCACATCGACATGGAGCAACATTTGCTCGCTAACCGCAACCGGCTCGGCTATTTCAGGCAACAACATCGCATGGTAAATATGCAAGCGCTTGGCGTCGTGCTTCACCAACTGGGTGGTCACCTGCACAGCGACCCCCACTTTGACTTCTTGCAAATAATTGATGTGGCTCTCGAGCGTGTATATCGAGCTGTGCGTGCGCGTGCGCCCGGCCTCATTGAGACCGATGTAGTCCATCAACGCATCGGTTGCAAAGCTGAAAATCAACAGATAAAAAGCGTCCCGCAGGTGGCC
>JAZKIK010000591.1:7176-8907 GCA_040384925.1 Pseudomonadota bacterium
CCAATTGGTCCTTGGTTCCCTCCACCACGCGGTCAATCAAGGCATCGGTGAGTTGCGGCGCTACCAGCTTGGTCCAGGGCAACTCCAGCGCGGGACCGAACTGCGCCATGAAGTGCCGCATCCCAGCATCACCTCCCGCCAGGGTGTAAGTTAAAAATGTGCCCATAAAGGACCAGCGAATGCCTGCGCCGAAGCGGATTGCATCGTCGATCTCGCCGGTGGTGGCCACGCCGTCGTTCACCAGATGCAAAGCCTCGCGCCATACCGCCTCCAGCAGGCGGTCGGCGATGAAACCCGGCACTTCCTTGCGCACCCATAACGGCCGCATGCCCAACGCGGCATAGATCTGCATGGCCGCTTCAATGGTGGCTGCGGCAGTCTGCTGGCCGCCTACCACTTCGACCAGCGGCAACAAATACACCGGATTGAACGGATGGCCCACCACGCAGCGCTCCGGGCGGGTGGATGTGGCATAAAAATCCGAGGGCAGCAAGCCCGACGTAGAAGACGCAATGATCGCGTCTGGCTTGGCTGCCGCACTGATCTGCGCATGCAGTGCGAGTTTGAGACTTTCGCGTTCAGGCGCGCTTTCCTGGATGAAGTCGGCATGTTGGACGCATTCTTCGACCGTCGCGACGTAGCGCAAACGTGCCGGCGTCGCCCCCGGTTTCAAGCCGATGCGCTCCAGCGCGGGCCAGGCGTTCGCGATATTGGCACGCAGCTGTTGTTCGGCACCGGCTCCTGGATCCCAGGCTACGACATCCAGCCCATGGGCTAGCGCGCGTACGACCCAGCCGCTGCCGATGACGCCCACTCCCAAGGCGGCAAACGTTTTAATGTTGGTAATGACTGACATGCTTTGCTGGCTTCCTGTGCTGTGTTTTGTCTGTGATGGAGACGCTGCGCGTACCCTTGGTTTTTCTCTATCCGCGCTTCTTCAGGCCCAGCTTTTTACGGCCTTCCTCGGGCGTGAGCGTGCGGGCACCGAGATGGCTGATGATGCTGTTCGCCCGCTCGACCAGAGAGCCGTTGCTGGCCGGAACCCCTTTGTCCAGCCACAGGTTGTCTTCCAGGCCAACGCGCACATTGCCGCCCAGCAAAACCGCCTGCGCCACCATCGGCATCTGCATCCTGCCGATACCAAAACCGGCCCAGATCGCCCCCGACGGCATGTTGTCGGCCATGGCTTTCATGGTGGTGGTGTCGGCTGGCGCCCCCCAGGGAATGCCCAGGCACAGCTGAAATAGCGGTGCATCCCCCAGCAAGCCTTCTTTCAGCATCTGTTTGGCAAACCACAGGTGGCCGGTATCGAACACTTCCAGTTCGGCCTTCACACCCAACTCCAGAATCCGCCTGGCACCGGCGCGCAACTGGGCGGGAGTGGATACGTAAATGTAATCACCATCGCCAAAATTGAGTGTGCCGCAGTCCAGCGTACAGATTTCTGGCAGCAACTCCTCGACATGCACCAGGCGGGCCAGCCCCCCCACCAGATCGGTTCCTGCGCCGAATTGCATCGGTGCCTCGCCGGGGCCAATCTCCAGGTCGCCGCCCATGCCCGCCGTGAGGTTGAGGATCATGTCCACCCCGGACGAACGGATGCGATCAACCAGTTCACGGTACAGGCTGGGGTCGCGGCTGCCCTTGCCGGTCTGCGGATCTCGCACATGGCAATGCACCACGGTGGCACCCGCCTTGGCACTTTCCACCGCCGCCTCGGCAATCTGCTTC
>JAZKIK010000592.1:0-6495 GCA_040384925.1 Pseudomonadota bacterium
CCAGCAAGACCACTCCGATACAGGCGGACCAAAGCCCGGTGCGCGCAAAAGGTGATCTGTTTTTGCCTTGATTCAGCTCAGGCAACTCAGGTTGAACGGAGGTTTCAGCCGATATCGGCGCGGAGGGTAATGTCATGACGGCATTGGCTGGTTGAATTCAACAAAATCGGCGCGGGTCTGCTTGTACGCTTATACCAAAGCGGCCTGATGAACTGGCGTGAAATGACTTTCATGATCCGGGCTGTCGCCAGAATACATAAAAGGTCGAGCCAAGCTCGTGCTTCACGTTCTTGCGGAGAAAATGCTCAAGGCGGGCGGAGCAAACAATCACAGAGATGAGTCAATGGAATCAAAACAAAATCACTCAATGCAGGGGATCATGGGTATCAGCGCGGCAAGGGTGGCTACTCTTTTTGCCGCGCTTGCACTGATGTTTGGTGCTAATGCCGATGTGCATGCGGCTGATCGCTACCGGTGCATCCCCGCAGATGGCAGTGACTCTTACACTGTGCCCGGCACATGCCGATCCGACAGTGACCAACGCCAGCCCCTGACGGAGCAGGAAGCGGCAGCAATCGCGGAAATTGCCGCACGCGGAAAGCCACATATCAGATGCAGGGCCCGGGACGGTTCTTATAGCATGTTCGTCACGGGGGACTGCCCGTCCCCCGACGATGTCAGGACCGTCGAGTACGCTCAAAGGGCGGTCAGGTCCGGACCACAGGCACCACAGGCAGAAGTGCAGGCCAATGCGCAGGCAACTTCATTGCCGCCACCGCCCCCTTCCCCAGTTGTGGAGACAGCACCGTCGCCTAGCAGCACTTCAAGTAGACCAGGGGCAGTGAAAATCGGCCTGACGGTCCTGTTGCTGCTGGCGCTGGGAATCGGGTGGCTGTTTAACAAGAGCAAGGGGAACAAAGAGCCGCTTGATACCAGAAAGACTGCACCCAAACGCAGCAGACCCGCGCCGGCTGGAGAAGCGAATTCGTCAAACCCCACCAACAGTCGCCAAGAAGCAGAGCCATTTCTCGTCAAAAGTGGCGACCTGCATCAAAAAGCACAGGAATTTCTTGCTGCACTCAGCGAAGGCAAGGCAGTGCCTGGCGGGCTGGCTTTCAAAACTGCCCTGCAACAGGCCAATCTGGACTACTCAATGGAAAGCCTGGATCGCGTTGACCAGCTTCTGAACAAAGTCAGGGCCAAGTTTTCACCACAGCGCGAAAACTGGGCAAACCAGCCAGGGACAGACAACTTCAATTCGATGCTGGCCTTCTATCTGGGAGCCATGATTTCACGGCACGGCAACATGCCCATTCAATGGCATACCCGCGAGGATGCGGCCCAACTCATGCCCAGCGACATGCCCCTACCAGAAGCCAGCTGGTCCAGGGTAGTCGGGATCATGGGCGGCAGCACAGTGTGCGTTCCCCTGGGTTTGATTGAAGACGCCTTGTTCGGCGAACCCGGCGGCATGAGCTGCAAGGTGTATGTAGAGCGCATGCTTGCCAGGTCGCCCGGCACCAGTGCGGCGGATGAAAACCAGCGTTGCGCGCAGATGCTGGATTCGTTTTTCAACAATAACAAAATTGATGGCGGCCTGGCATTTCGGGAACAACTGAATCAGCAGCAGCTGGATTATTCACTGGCAAGCCTGGAGCGGCTGGACAGGGTTTTGCGCTCACTGCGCAGTCAGCTCAAACCGGAGTACACCGAATATGTCAACAAGCCGGACACACAAAACTTCTTGCGTTTCGTAGCCTTTTATATTGGCATGACGACGGCGCGTGCAGGCAGCTTATCGGTTAAATGGCTGACTTTTGTGGAGGCAAAAAATGACGTTCCCGAATTGGAGTTTCAGTTTGAAACCACCTCTGTCTGTCTGTTGGCCGGGCGCTTGTATTTTCCACTGGGTCTGGTGACCGAAATCCTGATCCAGCCCGACCCCCGGCGCACAGTGCAGGGATGGGCCAGGGAACTGCTAAAAACTGCACCGCCCCCGCTGCAGTCCATCCCACAGGACGGTGCGCAGTCTGAATTGGCCGCCCCCATGGATGCCCAGGTAGCGCTTGCCATTCGTAAAGCCGGTTTTGTGGCAGCATGGTGCATGTTTGCGGTTGAAGGCGGCGCGCCCGGAAAACCTACAGTGTTTATCCCCGGCGAAGGAGAAAAGGGAAGCTTCATAGACTACGGTTTTTATGAAACAGCCGAGTCCGCCCTGCAAGCAGCCGCCGACCGGATGGAAGCCAACCCCGACAGGGCGCTGTTCCAGGTCATGTGTTTTGACGGTTACGCCAACCTGCACACCGGGCGTACCGATGCGTTGACGATCGAGTTGCGCATCTATGCGCGCGGACGGTTTGCAAAACAAGGCGGCTTCACGATGACGGTGGTATGCCCCTATCGCCATGCCGATGACCCCAGGGGCTTTGCCATCTACAGCCCAAAACTGCTTGAATGTTCGGGTGATGCAGTCATGAACAGCGCCATTTTCAAACACTTCTACCTCGGAATTGAAGAGTTCAAGGCGGCTGATTTTGGGTGGAAGAAGTATCTGGACGAGAGTATTTAAGACCTGATGTTACGCACCCCCAATAAAGACGAGAGCCATCAGAAAGCTTTTCATTGGAGGTGTGTTTCGCTTAGATAACTTCAGCCAAGTAATTTAAGTGCCGCAGGGCGACTCCCGGCCAGCAGCTTCAAATCCCCAGAAGAATGTCATTAAGACCGCCTAACGCCACAGGACAATACATGGCGCAGACCGTCCACAGTGACCAAGCGCGCCAGTCGCTGACCTGTGAACCTATGCCAGAGATGTCTTGCCCCGCGCCACTGCATGCCGCGCAGCCAGATAAGCAAAGACCAGACCCGGCCCGAGGGTGATGCCGGGTGCGGGATAAGTGCCGCCCATGATGGAATGCATGTCATTGCCCACGGCGTACAGGCCGCCGACTGGCTGCTGCCTGGCGTTCAACACACAGGCATCTGCTGTGGTTTCAAACCCGGTGGCTGCACCAATATCACCCGGATAAAGCCTGACTGCGTAAAACGGTGCTTGTGTGAGCGCTCCCAGATTGGGGTTTTTGCCGCCTCGAGTGGCGTCGCCCATGTTCTGCTGATATGCCGTTGCACCGCGCTGGAAGTCAGCGTCCACTCCTGATTCGGCATAACTGTTGAGCTTTTTCACACTGGCGACCAAGCCCGCAGCCTGGATGCCCAGCTTGCTGGCCAGTTCTTCGATTGAAGCGGCTTCGGTCAGATAGCCGTCTGCCAGAAACGGCCCCAGCCTCTTGCCGCCAGGCCGCACCATGCCCAGCCCGTAACGACGCAGGGCGTTGGCATCACAGACCAGATAGGCCGGAATCGTGGGAGTTGTCTGGTTGAGCTCCTGCATCTTCAGCCCGAACAGGTGGTACGAAGTGCTTTCATTGACAAAACGTTCACCCGCCTGGTTGACCGTCAACATGCCGGGTTTGGCCCTGTCCATCATGAAGTGTGGAAACACCGCCTGGCTGCCGTCCTTGCGCTTGCGTGTGGATATCGGTGCCCAGAAAGCCGGGCTCAAGGCTTCGCTGCCGTAATGCCCGCCCAGCTTTTGCACCAGCTCGTGCGCCTGGCCTGTATGGCCGGGTGCGGCAGGGCACCAGGCGATATCGGTGCCGGGCAGCAACTGCTTTCGCAGTTGCGGGTGGCGGTTAAAACCACCGCTGGCCAGAATCAGGCCACCTTTGACCTGCACGGTCTGGCGCTGTTCCTTGTTGAGCAGGGTGACCGACCCGACACCATTTGCGCCCTGCCTGATTTGTTCAACCGAAGTGTTGATGGCCAGAGTGACATTGTTGCGCAGCGACAGTGAATACAAGAGCCTGCCCACCAGCGCATTGCCCATGACCAGCCGGGTGCCGCGTGGATGGCTGATGCGGTCAACAGCATGACGCGCCAGCAGCTTGACTGCATAGTTGAGGGATGCAGGCGAACTGCCCAGCGACAGCAGGTGATTGATGTCGGTGCGGTCCACCATCATGCCGCCCAGCACGGTGAACTCGGGAATCGGCGGGCGAACCAGTTTGAACAAGTCACCCAGCAAACGGCCATCAAAAGGCAGAGGCTCCAGCGCCCGGCCATTGACGGTGGAACCAGGCAGGTCGGAAATATAGTCCGGGTGACGCGGGTAAGCACGGTACCTGACTTCGGAATTGGCTTCGATGTGCTCCACTGCCTGCGGGCCGTTGCCAAGAAATGCCTGGCGCAGCGCGGCAGGTGAACGCGGGCCTACGGCCTTGTCAAGATAAAGCCTGGCATCGGCCAGCGTGTCAGCCGGGTTGACGGTAGCGCCATGGCGCGTACCGGGTATCCAGGTGGTGCCGCCCGACCAGGCCGTGGTGCCGCCGACAAACCCGCTGTGCTCGACCAGCAGCACCTTCGCGCCATCAATGGCTGCATAAAGCGCTGCGGCCAGGCCCGCGCCGCCCGCACCAACTACCACCACATCAAAAGCGCTGTGTTCAGGCAGGCCGACCAGCCCCTTGGCTATCAGCTGCATGTCACTTCTCCAGTAAAAAATCGACCATCAGGTCGCGCACTTTGGCAAACATGTCGGCACCGGTCTGGGTGCTGCAGCCCTTGGCGCGTGCGGCGGCAATCAGCGGCGTGATGGCTGGCGCGGTAATCACGCAGCCCACATGCATGTGCGGCGCGAGTCTTGAGGCGTCCAGTGGTAGCGGGTCAGTTTCTTTCATGCCAATGGGTGTGGCGTTCAGCACCACATCAAAACCCTCGGGGTCAGGGCTGCCGGGCTCAACTCGCACGCCGTTCAGCCCGTCAAGCCGCTGGATCAGGGCGTCGCGGCGTCTGGTGTTTTCATCATGAATCGCCAGCAGGCTGACACCGGCCATCACCACCGCATGGGCGATGGCCGAACCGGCACCGCCTGCGCCCACCAGCAGCGCCCGTTTGCCTGCCGGCTGACAGCCCTTGTCCAGGGTGGCGGCGACAAAACCCTGGCCATCAAACATGTCGCCATGCCAGCGCCCGTCGGGGCTGCGCCGCATGGTGTTGACGGTGCTTAAAAAACGCGCACGCTCCGAGGTGCTGGCGCACAGCTCAAAAGCGGCAAACTTGTGCGGCACGGTGACGATGATGCCGTCCACGTTCAAGGCGCGGGAGCTGCCTGCCAGCCAGACCAGCAAATCATCGGGTGCCACATGGGCTGGCACCACGATGGCGTTATGGCCACGGGCTTCAAAAGCCTGCGTCACGCCATAAGGCGATTTGACCTGGGCAATCGGGTCACCAACGATGAAGTGGACTCGGGTTGCGCCGTTCAGTTGTTCAAGCATGGTCTGGGTCTCGTTGTCATTTTGCAAAATTGGGAGAGTTGACGAATCCTACATAAAAGTGGAATACTATTCAACTGTTGAATTTAATTCCATTTATAAGAATCTGATTGACCCACATGAACGGCGTACTTGAACGAACCCTGGGCATTCTTGAACTGCTGGCCCAGCATGGCGAAGGCATGGAAATGGCGGCCATTGCCGACCAGCTTGACATTCCGCGCAGCGCGGTGCACCGCCTGCTGGCCGACCTGACGCGCTGTGGTTATGTGCGCCAGACACGTGACCATGGGGACTACCTGCTGACCACCAAGCTGGTGTCCATGGGCCTGTCTTTTTTAAGCCAGTCGGGCATTGTTGACATTGCCCAGCCCCTGCTGGACCGGCTGGCCGAGATTTCGGGCGAACTGGTGCGCCTGTCGGTGGTCGATGGCAATCGCCTGACCTGGGTGGCGCGAGCCCAGGGTGCGCGCCAGGGTTTGCGTTATGACCCGGACATGGGCAGTGATGCGCAGCTGTCGTGCTCGTCATCGGGCCTGGCCTGGATGTCTGCCCTTGCTGACGATCAAGCGCTGGCGCTGGTGGCGCAGCAAGGCCTGGGCAATCCGCAGGACTTTGGCCCCAACGCACCCACCAGCCTGCAAGCTGTAATGGAGGCTGTGCTGGCGACACGCGAGCGCGGCTTCAGCATCACCGAAGAAACCTATACCGCCGGCCTCAACGCCATGGCCGCGCCGGTGCGCCTGGCTGGCCAGCCGCCCATGGGCAATATCAGTATCGCCGGGCCGTCGGTGCGCTTTACGCGTGAACGCATGCTGGCGCTTGGGCCTGATTTGCTGTCGATGGCGGCACAACTGGCTGCGGCCAGCAGTGCATCGCCTTTTTTTGCAAAATCCGCTTCACGCGTGACTGCTGCGGCCGGTTTGCCGCTGACGAGCGGGCTCAAGCGCATTTACGCGGCCTGAACTGGATGCCTGCAGCGTCAACACTGTCACAAAGCTGCGACCTGCTTGTCATAGGCTCAGGCGCAGGTGGTTTGTCGGCGGCGGTCACGGCAGCGCATCTGGGCCTGAAGGTGATCGTGCTGGAAAAGGAGGCTCTGTATGGTGGCACCACGGCCTGGTCGGGCGGCTGGATGTGGATTCCGCGCAATCCCTTGGCG
>JAZKIK010000593.1:0-2934 GCA_040384925.1 Pseudomonadota bacterium
CCACGGTCGCTCACTGCGTGTAGCTCCCTGCCCCCCGAGGGGGCCGCTGCGCCTGTGGCCCGGCGAAGCCGGTTCACGGCCCCTGCTTGAACGGGGCGTGCCCCCTCGGGGCTGGAGCCTATGCGGTTCGGTTCACTTAGGCCTCAAAACCGTTCGGGCTGAGCTTGTCGAAGCCGCCTGTGCTGAGCGGAGTCGAAGCAAGCTTGTCGAAGCCTTTGTTGCCAATGCGAACAAGCCTTCGACAAGCTCGGGGCGAACGGCGTTAAATGCCCTAAAACTGTTCGGGGCTGCGCCTGCGGCTCGGTAAAGCCGGTTCCGCAGCCCGCTTCTGGGCGGGCTTCGGCTCAATCGCCTGCTGATTACTGGATGGCCAGTTGGGCGACGTTGCTGACCGGGATTTTTTTGCCCAGGGTCAGGGTCAGCACGCCGTTTTCGAGTTTGGCGGTGCTGGTGGCTACGTCGATTTCGAGTGGAAAACGCCATGCTGCCTTGACTTTGCGGCTTGCGTCTTCCTTGCTGCTGACACGAACCACATCGGCTTCAATGCTGATGTCCAGCTGTTCTTTGGCCACGCCGGGCACATCGAGCTGAAGTGAATAGTTTGTCTCCAGATCTTCTACGGAGGCGGCACGTGCCACGCTGGTATGGCCTTGTGACGAGAAGGCATCGCTGAGAAAGCGGTCCAGCGCGCTGTTGCCGGCGGCTTGTGGCTGGCTGCGCTGAAAGCCGCGTGACGGGTTGGATAAACGTGTGTCGAGGGCGTAAAACATGGTCATTCCTTTGAGGGCTGAGGGGAAGGTTTCCCCTTACACTTCGCGGCGCTCACCGTGATTGCCGCATGCTCATCAACTGGATGTAGCGGAGCTTTATTCAAGTCAAAAATGGGGATCTATTTATTTATGCCGCGACTCTTGAAACACCTTGTGATAACCCTATGTCTTGGCGCTTCGCAGCTTGTAACGGCGCAGCCGGCTGCACCGGTGCCGGTAAAAATCGCCCTGATTGAAAGCCTGTCAGGTGCCTTTGCCAATACTGGTGAAGCCGTGTTCCGCAACCTGATCTGGGCGACTGAACGGGTCAATGCGCGTGGTGGCGTCAAGCTGCCAGGTGGTGCGCGCAACCTGGTGATTGAGCGCTACGACAACAAGGGTCAGAACGAAGAAGCGCTGGCTGCCTTGCGTTCGGCGATTGATGATGGGGTCAATGTGATTGCCCAGGGCAATTCATCAGCGATTGCTGCGGTGCTGATTGACGCCATCAACAAACACAATGAACGTGAGCCCGGCAAACGGGTACTGTTTCTGAACTATTCGGCGGTCGACCCGATTTTGACCAATGAAAAGTGCAGTTATTGGCACTTCCGGTTTGACGCCCATGCCGACATGCGCATGGCTGGCCTGATGGATGTGCTCAGGGACGACAAGACGACAAAAAGCGTTTACCTGATTGGCCAGGACTACAGTTTTGGCCAGGCGGTGCTGCGTGAGGCGCGCAAGCAGATTGCTGTCCAGCGCCCTGATGTGCAGATTGTGGGTGACGAGCTGCACCCGATTGGGCGGGTCAAGGACTTCATCCCCTATGCAGTCAAGATCAAGTCCAGCGGTGCCCAGGCCGTGTTGACCGGCAATTGGGGCAATGATCTGACCCTGCTCATCAAGGCCGCCAAAGAAGTGGGTTATGAGGGCAAGTTCTACACCTTTTACGGTAATGCGCTGGGTGTGCCTGCTGCATTGGGCGATGCAGGTGTTGGCAAGGTGGTGGCTGTTGCAGAGTGGTTTCCGAATGCTGCGGGCGAGCCGTCCGAGGCTTTTTACCAGTCATTTCGGCAGCGTTTTCCAAAACCGCAGGACGACTATGTCCACATGCGCATGCAGCTGATGATCGAAACGCTGGCGCAAAGTGTTGAAAAAGCCGGGGTGCTTGAAGCGGGTGCTGTTGCTGCGCAAATGGAGCGGGCTGTTGTTTCCCTGGCTGGCCGTCAGGGTGCCATGCGGGCATCAGACCACCAGTTCCAGCAGCCGCTGCAGGTGGCCTTGATGGACAGGCAGGGTGCACCTGGTGTCAAGTTTGATGTTGAAGGCTCGGGTTACGGCTTTCGTATCATCAAAACCATAGCCGCTGAACGCGCCGAGCAGCCGCAGAGCTGCAAGATGGTGCGTCCCTGAGCAGGCTTGGAAAAGTTGAAACCAATATTCAAAAGATTAAAAAGATCAGACCAACCATGCGACAAGCTGTTTTGAATATAGAAGAATCCATGATTCGCCAGGTCGCCAATGCCGGCATGGGGCGCAGTGATGTGCTCAAGTTCTGGTTTGGCGAAAGTGATGAAATCACGCCCGCATTTATCCGTGATGCTGCTATGGCCTCATTGCAGCAGGGCGAGACTTTTTATGCGCACAACCTGGGTCTGCCCGAGCTGCGTGAGGCGATTGCCGCCTATTCATCAAGTCTGCGCACAGCAGGTGCCGTGCCGATTGGCGCTGAGCGCATTGCCGTGACCTCGGGCGGTGTCAATGCCCTGATGCTGGCTGTGCAGGCTTTGGTCAACAGCGGTGACGAAGTAGTGGCGGTCACGCCGGTCTGGCCCAATTTGACGGCGCAACCCGCCATCATGGGTGCGATTGTCAAATGTGTGAGCCTGAAACCGGTCAACGGGGAATGGCAACTGGACATGGCAGAACTTCTGGCCGCCATCACGCCAAAAACAAAATTGCTGATCGTCAATGCGCCCAACAATCCGACCGGCTGGACGCTGAGCCGTGAAGAGCAGCAAACCATTCTTTCCCATTGCCGCCATACCGGCACCTGGATTCTGGCCGATGAGGTTTACGAGCGGCTGTACTTTGAGCCAACACCACATGGCGCGGCACCGAGCTTTCTTGATCTTGCTGCGCCTGAAGACCGGCTGGTGGTAGTGCACAGTTTTTCCAAAAG
>JAZKIK010000594.1:0-2805 GCA_040384925.1 Pseudomonadota bacterium
GCCCATGTTGAAGTCGCTGGTGGCAACAATCATGAAACGTTCCAGATCCAGCGGCAGGCCGAAGCGGGCTTCGTCCCAGGCCACTGAATACATCAGCGAATTCATTGCGTGTTCGGTTTTGTCGAGGTCACCGGGGCGCACGTATACCTGCAGGGTGTGTTCTTTTCCGGCGCGTGAGGTGATGCGCTGCTCACGGCTGACCAGCTGACCTGCGACCAGGGCAAACAGGTAACTTGGTTTTTTGTGCGGGTCAATCCATTTGGCGAAGTGGCGTCCATCTTCCAGATCACCTTGTGCAACCAGATTGCCGTTGGACAGCAGCACCGGGTATTTGGCCTTGTCGGCGCGCAGGGTGACGGTGTAGCTGGCCATCACGTCCGGGCGATCGAGGAAGTAGGTGATACGGCGGAAACCCTCGGCCTCGCACTGCGTAAAAAACGAGTCATTGCTGACGTACAAACCCATGAGTTTGGTGTTTTTGGCGGGGCAGGTGGTGGTAAAGATTTCCAGCTCAAAAGCGTCGTTGCCTGCGGGCAGGTTTTCGAGCACCAGCTGTTTGCCTTCCATCTTGAAGGACGTGCCCTGGCCATTGACCAGCACACGCGCCAGATTCAGCTCTTCACCATCAAGCTTGAGGGGCTGCGCGGGCACATCTGCATTGCGCCGCATGGTCATCTTGTTCAGCACCCTGGTTTTGGCCGGGTCCAGATCAAAACACAGCTCCACGGTGTCAATCCAGTAGGCCGGAGCGGTGTAATCCTGCCGCAAAATCAGCGGTGAGGTGTCAGTGCGTGTCATGAGGTTTCTTTGTGAAATTGGGTAAAACGGAGCCTTCAGGTCTGGCTTGACCAAACCTGCAGGCCGGCTTCAGTAGCGGCCCGCGCCAGCTGTTTGTCATCTGTCATGAAAATTTCCACACCCTGGTGCATGGCAGATGCCAGGTGAATCGCGTCCAGGGTGGCAAGGGCTTGCTGCAGGGTTTGCATCAGTGTCAGACCCTGCCGGATGATGGTGTTTTGCAGGTGAACAAGCCGGAGAGTACCTGACAAAACATCTTCATCCACCTGCAGCAGCAGGCTTGCCTGATGGTTTTTGCTGATTCGCCCCTCGCGCTGTTTACGCGAAAACGTCGACGCCAGTTCCAGCCGTGTCAGTTCACTGACAAACAGCGCGGGCTGTGTCCCCAGCAAATAGCTGTCCAGCTCGTCTGAGCCAGGCTCAGTCACGTAGCGTTTGACCAGCAAGCTGGTATCGATATAGGCTTTTTGCTGCATGGCCCGGCGGTTCTACCGCTTGTCGCGTTCGGCGCGTATGTCGGGCGTGGAGTCAGGTTGCGTGGCCCCGGCCTGATCGCGTAACCATTTCAGGGACTGCAGGCGTGGACGCTGCTCAATTGGCAGAATCCGCGCCACCGGCTCGCCATTGGATACCAGCACCAGTTCGTGCTCACGCTCCAGCGTTTCACGCAGGTGGGGAATGGTGTTGCGAAGCTCGCGTACGTTGATGGTTTGCATGGCGTGTCACCTTTGATTTTAGCGTGTCACAAGTATAGGCTGCTCTGGTCGCGCAGCCTGCCTGCTTCAGGACCGTTCACACTCCCTGTTTCAAAGACGCCTCAATGAACTGATCCAGATCCCATCCAGCGCCTTCTGTGTAGCCGATGTCTCGTAGTTGGTGCGCAAGCCCTTGGCCGTAGCCTGTTCTTCACGATACATGGAGATTCTCCAAAAAATTGGAATGCAAAAGCTCGTTGTAATCGCGCACGCAGGTGATGACGTGCGGCCCGGCAAGCTCTTCCGGCGTATTGGTGCTGCAGATGCCGACGGCGCGCATGCCGGCACGGCGTGCAGCTTCTATGCCAAAAGGCGCGTCTTCAAACACAATGCAGTGTTCGGGTGCAATGCCCGTGCGCTGTGCTGCTGCCAGAAATATGGCGGGCGTGGGCTTGCCTGTAAGGCCCTCGTCACCGCGCGCAATCGCGTCCGGCGGCGGGCTCATCTTCAGATGGCCCAGCGCAAATCCACGTTGGCCATGTCACCAGCCGTGCCCACACCCACCTTGAGGCCGCGCGCGCGGCTTGCAGCATAAAAAGTGCTGAAACCCGCCACTTCGGCAAAAACAGGCCCAAACACGTCACGGTACAGTTGCTCTTTTTCATGCACCAGTTCCCAGGCCAGGGCGTCGTCCATCTCGGGCTGGTCCAGCAGAAGGCGTACACATTCCAGCCCGGTGCGGCCCGTGGTGCGGCGCATCAGTTCGTCGATTTCGATGTCCAGACCGTGCTTTTTGGCAAAGTCCTGCCAGGTCGAGCTGTGATGCGGCATGGAGTCGATCATGGTGCCATCCATGTCGAAAATCAGCGCCCTGGTGGGTTGGGACATGAGGGTTTGCATCAAACGCCCTGTTTGAGTGAAGCCTCAATAAACTGGTCCAGATCGCCGTCCAGCACCTTTTGTGTGGCCGAGGTCTCGTAGTTGGTGCGCAAGTCCTTGATACGGCTGTTGTCCAGCACATAACTGCGGATCTGGTGGCCCCAGCCAACGTCGGTTTTGGTGTCTTCGAGCTTTTGCTGGGCTTCCTGCTGTTTGCGCAGCTCAAAGTCATACAGGCGTGAACGCAGGCGCTTCCAGGCGACGTCGCGGTTGCTGTGCTGGCTGCGGCCGTCCTGGCACTGCACGACGATGCCGGTCGGGATGTGCGTGAGCCGCACCGCCGAGTCGGTCTTGTTGATGTGCTGGCCGCCGGCGCCGCTGGCGCGGAAGGTGTCGGTGCGCACGTCGGACGGGTTGATGTCGATCTCGATCG
>JAZKIK010000595.1:0-2349 GCA_040384925.1 Pseudomonadota bacterium
TGTCCTGAGCCTGTCGAAGGGCTCAGCCCGAACGGAAAGTGAATACTTCACAGGGTCGAATCAATAATGTCGATAAAAGCGGTTCCTTCCCAGTCTTTCAATGGCAGCTACAGACAGCGATCTGTGAATTCACTTTTCTCCACTGAAGTCCTTGCCATGTACCGCCACCGGCAAGGGCCGTTTTTGCGAGGCACTTCAAGCACGGACCATACCACTCGGTTTACATGGAGCGGTACTGCGGCGGCCAGTGCAACCGACCATATTGGCAAATCTGAACGCTTGAAAACAGTGAAACTGCAGGCATCAACACCTGCCAACAAACCATGACCTCATTCAATTCAACCCTCATCATCCCGCCCGGACTCATCAGCGCCCTGAAAAATGCCAAGCGTGTTGTCGTATTCACCGGCGCTGGTGTTTCTGCCGAAAGCGGCATACCGACATTTCGGGATGCGCTGACAGGTTTGTGGCAAAACTTCAATGCCGGGGATCTGGCTACACCCGAGGCTTTTCAGCGGGACAAGGAACTGGTCTGGGGCTGGTATGAGTGGCGGCGCATGCAGGTCTTGCAGGTAGCGCCGAATGCCGCGCATCTGGCCATTGCGACGCTGGCGAAACATGTTCCGGCGCTGACGGTTGTGACTCAGAATGTGGATGATTTGCATGAAAGAGCAGGCAGCACGGATGTGCTGCACCTGCACGGCAGCCTGCATGCGCCCTGCTGTTTTGCCTGCGGACGGGCGCACCAGTTGCCACCTGGCTTGCCCAGGGAACCCGAAGGTGGACGGCGGTTGATGCCTCCGCGATGTCTGTCTTGCAATGGTTTTGTACGCCCAGGTGTTGTGTGGTTTGGCGAAAACCTGCCAGAAGCCGCGCTGGTGCGTGCCTTTGAACTGGCAGGCCAATGCGATTTGTTGATATCGATTGGAACTTCAGGCCTTGTGCAACCCGCAGCGCTGTTGCCGGGCGTGGCAAAAAAGGCCGGGGCAAAAGTCTTGCAGATCAACCCGGTTTGCGACCCGACAGACCCTGTATCTGAATGGTCGCTACAGGGGCCGGCCGGTGTGGTGATGCCGCAGCTGTTGCAGGCGGCTTTTCCTGTTGCCTGAGGCACAGACGCCTTTTTCAAAGCGCCCGGATCATTCGCCGGTCCTGGAACATCAGTATCACTTACCCGGCAATATCCAGCGCCCGTGAAGCACCGTATAGCGCAGGCGTTGCTCCAGGATCAATCACCCAGCAGGGAATGGATTGCAGATAGGACTGAAAACGCCCCTTGGCCTCAAAGCGCTGGCGAAACGGTGACTGGTCAAACCATGCGCCCAGGCGCGGAACGATGCCACCGCCTATGTACACACCGCCGCGTGCGCCCAGGGTCAGGGCCAGATTGCCTGCGACGCTGCCCAGAAAACCGCAAAACAGCTCCAGCGCCTGCAATGCCTGCGGGTTTTGTGCCTGCAAGGCCATTTCGGTGACCTGTGCTGCGGAGCTGACTTCTTCGCCGCCCAATTGCGCCAGCCTGCGCACAGCATGATAGATGTCCACCAGGCCCTGGCCGGATACGGCGCGCTCAGCAGACACATGGCCGTAACGCTGCTGCAAAACGCCAATCACGTCAAACTCCAGTTGCGTCTGGGCCGCCAGCGAGACATGACCGCCCTCGCCCGACAAAGGCACACCGGCGCTGGAGCCGGGTGGAAACACCAGGCCCGACACACCCAGCCCGGTACCTGCCCCAACCAGCGCGATGGCGGAGCCAGGCACTGCTGCACCACCGCCGACCTGCCGCAACAAATCAGGCGTCAATTGTGGCAAGGCCAGCGCCAGCGCTGTGAAGTCGTTGATGACAACCAGCCGTTGCCAGCCAAAACTCTCGCGCAAGGCCTGCTGCGAAAAACTCCAGCTGTGGTTGGTCATGCTGACGCGGTCGCCCGTGATGGGGTTGGCAATGCCGAAAGCAGCCTCGCGTGCGGCGGGCAAACCGACCTCGCTCATATAAGTCTGGATGGCCGCATCCACCGTGGGGTATTGGCCGCACTGCAGGACACGGGTGTCATGCAGCGCGCCGCCGGGCGATTCTTGCCAGGCCAGGCGGATATTGGTGCCGCCTATATCGGCTAGCAGGCGCAGGGGATTCATGGGTGATCAAATTCCTGAAAAGAGCCATGGTCGCATAAAACTGCCCCTCGTTTCAAGTCAGGCGGTTTTCTGTCACTGCATCAAACCAGTGTGCATGGGCCGGTGCCACACCCAGGCCCACCAGTTCACCAGGCTGGACGCGGGTTTGCGCGTCGGTGCGCAGGGTCATGCTGCCGGCGACCTGCGCCTCCGTGAACATCACGTCCGTGT
>JAZKIK010000595.1:2359-3000 GCA_040384925.1 Pseudomonadota bacterium
GGCTTCGGTATCGACCATTACATAGGTGTCCGGTCCGGTGGGTTCAACCACACTGACCTGGCCACGCCAGGCCGAGTTGTTGTCCAGCACCAGGTGCTCCGGGCGTATGCCCAGCAGCAGTTCCGACGCAGCGTGCGGTGCGGGCAGGGCCAGCGTGGCGCCCTTGATGTCGAATTGACCAGCGGCCTGTGTGCCGCGTAACAGATTCATGGTCGGTGAGCCGATAAAGGTGGCGACATAGGTGTTGCTGGGGCGGTTGTAGATTTCGTCAGGGCTGCCGAGTTGCTGCACCACACCACCCTTCATGACGGCGATGCGTGAGCCGAGTGTCATGGCTTCAACCTGGTCGTGGGTCACATACACGCTGGTGATGCCGCTGGCCTGGTGCAGGCGCTTGATCTCGGCGCGCATCTCGACGCGCAGTTTGGCATCCAGGTTGGACAGTGGTTCGTCAAACAAAAACAGCTGCGGCTGGCGTGCCAGCGCCCGGCCCATGGCCACCCGCTGGCGCTGGCCACCTGAAAGCTGGCTGGGGCGACGATCCAGCAGATGGGTGATCTGCAGCATGGCTGCAACTTCATCAATACGCAGCTTGCGCTCTGCCTTGGGCATCTTGCGCATCTCCAGCGCGAAACCGATGT
>JAZKIK010000596.1:0-1611 GCA_040384925.1 Pseudomonadota bacterium
CTGCCATCGGTTTCCAGGTAACCAAGATGTGTCAGCGTCAACAAATGCCGCCGTGCCGCAGCGCGCGTCAGTCCCGCACGTTCGGCCGCCAGCGTGGCATTCAGGCGCTGGCGCTGGGTGTCAAAACTCTCCAGCACAGCCATGCCCTTGGCCATGCCTTCAATCATGTCGGCCTTGGCGATGGCAAAGGCCTCGGGTGATGTGTTCTTGAAGCTGCTCATTGCGCGATCATCGCACAACTGCGCCAGATATCGTGCATTGACGCTGCCTGGGCATGGCAGGAAAACCCTCATCAACCTACGCTATGGGCACACCACGCGGACAGCATCAACCGCAGAAATCAACACCCCATCAGGAGACACAAACATGACTGTAAAAACAAGAGTCCAGGTAGCCATCGTAGGCGGCGGCCCAGCCGGGCATTTACTGGGCCAGCTGCTTTTTAAGGCAGGCATCAACGCCATCGTGATAGAGCAGCGCAGCCAGGACTATGTGCTGGGCCGCATACGCGCCGGCGTGCTGGAGCAAGGCACCACCGACCTCCTCGATGAAGTTGGCGTCGGCACCCGCATGCACAGCGAAGGCCTGGTACATGGCGGATTTGCCCTTGGTTTTGGCGGCGGTAGCCACCGTATTGACCTGCAGGCACTGACAGGTGGCAAACAGGTCATGGTTTATGGTCAGACCGAAGTCACACGCGACCTGATGGATGCCCGCGCCGCCGCAGGGCTGGTAACCGCTTATGAAGCCAACAACGTCAGCCTGCATAACTTTGACAGCGACAAACCCAGCGTGCGTTATGTGCAGAACGGTGTTGAACATGAAGTTGAATGTGACTTCATCGCCGGTTGCGACGGTTACCACGGCGCCAGCCGGGCCAGCGTACCAGCCACGTCGATTCAGACCTTTGAACGCATCTACCCCTTTGGCTGGCTCGGCGTGCTGTCTGAAACCCCACCGGTATCCCACGAACTGGTTTACGCCAACCACGCCCGCGGTTTTGCCCTGTGCAGCATGCGCAGCCACACCCGCAGCCGTTATTACGTGCAATGCTCGCTTGAAGACAAGGTAGAAAACTGGAGCGACGACGCCTTCTGGGACGAACTGCGCAGCCGCCTGGCCCCAGAGCTGGCCGAAAGCCTGGTCACAGGCCCATCCATTGAAAAAAGCATCGCGCCCCTGCGCAGTTTTGTAGCCGAACCCATGCGTTTTGGCCGCCTGTTTCTGGCCGGTGACGCAGCCCACATCGTTCCCCCCACAGGAGCCAAAGGCCTGAACCTCGCCGCCAGCGACGTGCGTTACCTGGCCAGGGCACTCAGCGCCTTTTACGCAGGCGACAAAACCGGCATAGACAATTACTCCGCCACCTGCCTGCGCCGCGTCTGGAAAGCCGTGCGTTTTTCATGGTGGTTTACTTCATTGATGCACAAATTCCCCGACAGCGGGGGTTTCGGCCAGAAGATTCAGGAGGCCGAGCTGGACTATTTGATCAACTCGCCTGCGGCTTCGACATCGCTGGCTGAGAATTATGTGGGCTTGCCGCTTTGAGGTTGGAGATACAGCTTGGAAATATCTGGCTATGGCCAAGCTTAAGCCAAAACATGCTGTTTG
>JAZKIK010000597.1:0-2956 GCA_040384925.1 Pseudomonadota bacterium
CCATCCCGCCAGGCCACAGCCAAAAACACCAGCCCCAAAGCCCAAAGCACGGCCACCATCGCGCCAGACCCAAACTGCTGCATGGCCACACCGGTTGCAGCAGGCGCTGTGCTGCTGGACAGGTTCCAGGTCAGGCCAATCAAACCGGCTGCGCGCAAAAGGGACGCACCACTGAATATTTCACCACTGGCAACCATCGAAAGGGTGTAAATCGCACCGGCAACGCCGCCCAGAACAAACAGATAAATCTCCCAGGCGATGGGCACATGCACCATCAGGGGCAGCAGCGGCAACATCACACAGGCGCTGATGCCACACAGGCGGTGGATGCGGGCGCGGCCATAGTGGTCGGCCAGCCAGCCGGCCCCAAACTGCAGTGTGGCGTCGCCGGCCAGCACAATCGAAGCCGCGGCCAGCGCACGGCTTTGGCTGAAACCTGCGTCCAGCGCAAACAACGGCAAAAACGACAACACAATATTGTCAAAAGCTGCAAAAAAAGCCGTGCCGGCAATGATGACGGGCGCAGTACGAACAATGCCCAGCCACGACACACCATCGGTTTTGGCTGCGTTTTCTGCGGCGGCGGGTGAACTGAGCTGGTGCTTTTCAACTTCTTCTCCCGTGCGCGCCAGCATCACGCCCGGCGCACCCACCAGAAAGATGGCACCACAAATCAAAAATGCACTGCCGGCAAAACCCGACAGCCAGTCAGTCAACAGCGGCCCCAACACCTGGCAGGCGGTAAAAGCCGTGGTGTACATGGCCACCACGCGGCCACGCACGGCATCACCTGCCAGCGTGTTGATCCATGATTCACCCAATACGAACAGTGGCGCTATGGCCAGGCCAAAGGCAAAACGCAGCACAAACCAGACGGGCAGGGCGCTTACAAACTGCAGCGGCATCACAGACAGGCTGGCCAGCAGCAGGCAGCACAGCATGACATTGCGCCGCCCAAGCCGCCGCGTTGCCCAAGGTGATGCAAACGTGCCCAGCACACCGCCCAGCGCCGTGGCGGCAGCCATCCAGCCCACGGTGTCTGGCCCGTAACCGCGCCCGGTCAGCACCAGCGCCGTCAACGGCAAGGTGCTGCCCAGGCCAATGCCCAGCAGGGCAACACTGAAAGTAACGGCAACAAAATCGCGCCAGATGGCTTTTTCCAACATGAGGTGGATTATCCAGGGTGGTTTTGACACCTTGCACCAAATCGCGGGGGCACAGCGCTGCTGCCCTTGTTGGTGATGGACCCGCAAAGCCCCCATGCTTGCCAATCCGTGGCATCTGCGGCACGATGCTGTTGCACTGTGGGGAAACTCGTGCCCCGCTGCCGCAAGGCTCGCCAGAAGCCTGTCCCTCTTCACGGGGGCCTACCAGGACTGCCTGATGTTTTTCCAATGGCCAGGGTATCTGTGGTTGATGCTCGCGTTGCCCGTGTTGCCTGTAGCCTATGTGTGGCTGCTGCGCCGGCGCAGCAAGGTCGCCCTGCGCTACAGCAACATGGCTGTCGTGCATGCAGCGGTGGCCGGGCGGGCCTGGCGGCGGCATGTGCCACCCGTGTTGCTGATGCTGGCGTGCGCGCTGCTGCTGTTCGCCGCCGCGCGACCGGTGGCCAGCGTGCCGCTGCCCTGGGCGCGCTCGACCATCCTGCTGGCCATGGACGTGTCGCTGAGCATGCGCGTCAATGATGTCAAGCCGACACGCATGGTGGCCGCACAGGATGCGGCCAAGGCCTTTTTGAAGGATCTTCCCAAGAGCGTTGAGGTCGGACTCATCACCTTCGCTGGCAGCAGCCAGGTCGCCCAGGCGGCGACACTGGACCGCAGCCTGCTGGTCAGGGCGATTGACGGTTTCCAGATGCAGATCGGTACCGCCGTCGGCAATGCCATCGTGCAGTGCCTGGCCGAGCTGTTTCCGGGGCAGGGCATTGACCTGGGCACCATGCTTTTCGGCAAAAAACCGCTGGGCCGCAGCCTGGACGAAGAAGCCAGGCCACCGCCCATGCAGCTTGCGCCCGTGGCACCCGGCTCCTACGCCTCTGCCGCCATCATCCTGCTCAGCGATGGACGCCGCACAACAGGCGTTGACACACTGATGGCCGCCAAAATGGCTGCTGACCGCGGCGTGCGCGTCTACGTCATTGGCCTGGGCACCATCAGCGGCACGGCCTCCACGCCAGAAGACATGCCCATTTACCTGCAACTGGACGAGCCCACGCTGAAAGAAGTGGCGAGCATGACAGGCGGCGAATACCACTATGCCGGCACGGCAGAGCAGTTGCGTAGCGTCTACCAGAACCTTGGCTCGCAACTTCAGGTGACAAAACGCGAGACTGAACTGTCGGGCCTGCTGGCGCTGCTGGCGGCGTTTTTTGCAATCACCGGGGCCTTGCTGTCGGTGCTCTGGTTTGGGCGGGTGGGGTGACGCCACTGGACTCCGCCATCTGCCTTGCCAGGGTCTGCACACGCTGAGTTGTTTGCAGTGGCTGGCTGCACCGCCGCAAAACTTTTGGCATCATGATGGCCCAATCAACCCATTGAAGGGAAGCCCTCATGACCTGGTCTGCAAAACAATATTCAGCTTTTGAAAACGAACGCACCCGCCCCGTGCGCGACCTGGTGGCAGCGCTGAGCGTGCAGCCGGTACGCACAGCCATTGACCTGGGTTGCGGCCCCGGCAACTCCACCGAAGTGCTGGCCCAACGATTTCCGGACGCAAAGGTCACAGGCATGGACAGTTCAGAAGACATGGTTGTTGCCGCCCGCAAACGCCTGCCGGAGCTGGCTTTTGAGCTGGCCGACATCGCCAGCTGGAACCCGCCTGAAAGTTATGACGTGATCCTGGCCAACGCCAGCCTGCAGTGGCTGCCCGACCACGCCGGGCTGTACCCCCGGCTTGTCAGCAAACTCGCCCCCGGCGGCAGCCTGGCCGTGCAAACCCCCGACAACATCGACGAGCC
>JAZKIK010000598.1:0-2872 GCA_040384925.1 Pseudomonadota bacterium
TTTCAGCCTGTCATACCGCGGCATCGCCGATGAAGTGCAGGCGCTTACCGGCCTCGCCCGCGTCGATAAGACCGTAGACGACGAACCGCTTTCTATTGATACATCCATCGATAAGGTTGAAGTGAAAGTCGAAGATGAGAACTTCTGCCGCCGCTATGTCGCGCGAAGGATCAATAACGTGAAGGTTGCTGAATCTCCTGAGAAGGTGAAGGCGATGCTTGCAGCAATGGACGGACGCTCCATCAATACGATCGTGGATGCCGGCAATCTCGCCATGTTCATCAAGCGCCAATACAGCAGTGCTTGGAACCACCAGGCCCAGAAAACCGTAGCCCACAAACAGCAGCACCAGCATCAGGCCCAACTGGTCAAAACCCAGCATGTTGACCACAAAAAGCAGCAGCATGATGGCCGCGTAACCCGTCACTGCAAACTTCACCACCTGCACCAGGCCAAAACGTTCACTGAGCTTTCCGGTGAATTGCGACACCCCAATAAACGCCGCCGCATTCGCCGCAAAGGCAATGCTGTACTGGCGCGGCGTCAGGCCGTAATGGTCAATCAATACAAAGGACGAATTGGCCAGGTAGGCAAAAAAGCTTGAAATGCCAAACGCCCCAATAAACACCAGGCCCAGAAAATGCCGGTCCTGCAGCAGCAGCCAGTAGCCCATCAGCGCACTTTTTACGCTGCTGTCCACACGCTGCTCCGGTGGCCGTGTCTCCGCCAGACTGCTAGCCATCAGCGCCAGGCCCAACACGGCAGCCACCGTCACAGCCCAGAACACGCTGCGCCAGCCAATCCATTCAATCAGCAGGCTACCCGCCAGCGGCGCAAGAATAGGCGACACACTGAAAACCAGCATCAAAAGCGCCATCAACCGCGCCGCATCATTGCCGGTATGCAGGTCACGCACAACAGCCCGTGGAATCACCATGCCCGCACTGGCACCCAGGCCCTGAATAAAACGCAACACCACCAGCGACTGGATGTCCGGTGCCAGCGCACAGCCAATGCTGCCAGCCGCAAACAGCAGCAAGCCAAAATAAAGCGGCCCCTTGCGCCCATACATGTCCGACAGCGGCCCATAAATCATCTGCCCAATGCCCAGCGAAATAAAAAACGCCATCAGGCTCGCCTGCACCGCACTCATCGACGCCCCCAGGCTTTGCCCAATGGAAGGCAAGGCCGGCAAGTACATGTCAATAGCAAAAGGACCAATCGCCGACAACAGGCCAAGCACCAGCGCGGTTTTGAAAAAATGGGTATTCATGTCAACGGCCTGGAGGGTGGCCGGATAAAAAGAGGCAGGAGGGAAGGGGGTTTGGAAAGAGGGATTTTCCAAACAGCCACTACTGGAAAGTAAATGGTGAAAGCTGCCTCATTGTAGCGATGGGTGTGAAAACCTGCTGTTGACCGGTACATCCGGTGAATCCTGGAATCATCGGCATAGGCTCATAGATTTTATCGTTGGATGATTTTTTGAATCGTGACTGCATCCCCTGCTTCGTTAAGATGCAACCAAGGAGCGGCGGGAACAGAGCATGAAACTCATCGACAACATCAACGACCTGCTGGGTGACGACATCAAACAGTCAGTTCAGCCGGGTGTTCGGCTCAAAATCGCAGCATCGTGCTTCTCGATTTACGCCTATGAGGCTTTGAAGCGCGAGTTGGAATCGGTGGAGTCCTTCGAGTTCATCTTCACGTCTCCCATGTTCATGCCCGACGAGGTAACTGATGCCGCCAAGAAAGAGCAGCGTGAGTTTCACATCCCCAAGTCACCCTATGAAACCCGCAGTGAGCGCAGCTTCTATGGCACCGAGTTCGAGGTGCAGCTTAAAAACAAGCTGACCCAGCGCGCCATTGCACGCGAATGCGCCGACTGGATGCGCCGCAAAGCCAAATTCCGTTCCAACAGTGGCGTGGCGCCCATGCAGCAGTTTGCAGCTGTGCAGGCCGCTGAACCCGCTGCGCTCAATGCGGTTTACAGCCGTGGACTTGGGCTATCAGCGCGGCAATGCGGTGTCCAACATTGTCAATAAATTTGACGAGCCTGCTAACACCGGCGTATTTCTGAGCTTGTTCGATCAGATATGGGCTGATCCCGACAAGTTGAAAGATGTGACCGGCCTGGTGTGCGAGCACATTGCCTCGGTGTACCAAGAGAACTCGCCCGAGCGCATCTACTTCCTGATGCTCTACAACATTTTCAACGAGTTCCTGGAAGACCTCAACGAAGACGTACTACCCAACGACCGCACGGGCTACCTTGATACGCTGGTGTGGCAGAAGCTCTTCAACTTCCAGCGCGATGCCGCCACCGGCATCATCAACAAGCTCGAAACCTACAACGGCTGCATCCTGGCCGACAGCGTGGGCCTGGGCAAGACGTTCACGGCGCTGGCCGTCATCAAGTATTACGAGCTGCGTAACCGGTCCGTGCTGGTGCTGTGTCCGAAGAAGTTGGCAGACAACTGGCTCACATACAACCGTAACCTCAAAACCAACATCTTCGCCAAGGACAGGTTCAACTACGAAGTGCTGTGCCATACCGACTTGCAGCGCACCAGCGGCGAATCCTTTGGCACGCCGCTCAACCGGGTGAACTGGGGCAATTACGATCTGGTGGTCATTGACGAGTCGCACAACTTCCGCAACAACGATGCCTACAAAGACAAGGAGACGCGCTACCAAAAGCTGATGGACTCCGTCATCAGGCAAGGCGTGAAGACCAAGGTGTTGATGCTGTCGGCCACCCCCGTCAACAACCGTTTCAACGACTTGCGCAACCAGCTGGCGCTGGCCTATGAGGGCAATTCCTGGCAACTCGGCGAGAAGCTTCACACCGAAAAAAGCATTGAAACGATCT
>JAZKIK010000599.1:0-2255 GCA_040384925.1 Pseudomonadota bacterium
GCTTTCATAAGCTTTAGGCCTGGGCTAGCTCTGCCCAAGGGCGGCAAATCCGGTGGTGTTCTGGCCGATGCGCCACAACACACCCGAAGGGTCAATCACCACAAAATCAGTGATACCCCAGGGCCTGGCCACGGGTGGTGAGAGTTGCAGGCCATAAATCTGGGCAAAACCGGTGCGCTCCAGTTGCTGCCACCAGGCCTGCACGTCATCAACCAGCAGATGCATCATGAAGTTTTCTGCATGCGTCTGGATATAGATGTCCTGCAGCAAAAAACTGCAGTTGCCGTGATGAAAATAGGCAATGCCTTCGTAGTCCGAGGCCAGGGTAAAACCCATGTCCTGGTAAAAGCGTTTGGACAAGGCATAGTCCCTGGCGGGCACAAAAGCCTTGATTTCACTGACTGTCAACTCGCTCATGCGACCTCCTGGTTTTCATCACGGACGCAAAAGCTCAAGCCGCCAGAAGTGGCAAACGCGCAGCAATATCGCGCCAGGCCTGCTGTTCTGGAATGCCGGGTTTGCGGCTGCCAAAAAACATGGCCATCAGGTCGCCGTTGGTGTCAAACACTTCAACCGAGGTCACCACACCGTCTTCAGTCGGCTTTTTCACCAGCCAGGCGTTCTGGATCAGGTCTTCACGCAGATGCAGGTTAAATCCGGCGTCCAGCACATTGATCCATTTGGCAGTAGCTGTCACCATGGGTTCAATGCGCTTGACGGGGCCGCTGTGAATCTGGATACAACCGCTGCTGCTGACAAACACCATGATGGAGGTACCGTCAACGGCAGCTTCATCAAGCAGCACACGCACGATGTCAAGGCTGGCGCGTTGGGTAAAACGCCCCTCCACCAGCCTGAAAGCCTGCTGGCGCTCCACACCGAATTTGCTGATCAGGCCAAAAAACTGATGGGTGTCGGTCATCTCGCTCCAGGCCTGGGCAAAACCTGCGGCGTCAGCCTCTGCATCAGGTTTGATGGCCGCCTTGGCGGGCGGTTTGCTGAAGGTGACCGTTTTTTCGAGGTCGCTGAACTGGCTGACGATGTCGTCAAAAGCATCGCGATCCGTTTCTGGCCGTACAAACACCTTGTGAACGGCCACACCATGGGCATCAAAAAACTGCAGGCTTTGTGATGGCGGGTTTTTCGGGTCGTTGGCGGCTTCAAAAACCGCAAATCCGGCAAACCAGCGGCTGAAGAACAGGCGCAGGTCAATCTCTTCACCCAAAGCCAGGCCCATGTGGCCGGTTGCAGTGACGTTTTGGTAAACACCGGTTTTTTCATGCACGGTTGACTCGTTGCGGGTCAGCGCCATGACCGGGCCGCACAGCTCCAGTGCCTGCAGCACTTCAACCCACGGGCCTTTGAGAGGCGTGGTTTTAAGTGAATAGTCGTGCTGCCCGACATGGGCCGCAATGGCCTCACCTTCGCTGATACCAAGGCTTTCGGCCGCATCCTTGGCACGTTTGCCAAGCTTGCGGGCGGCCTGAAAACTGCTGCGTATGGCGGCGGCATTCAGGGATTCGGCCGCATCGGCAACCGGCCTGGAAAGATGGACGGCAGATTTTTCTGCCTGGGCTTGAAGAACAGCGCTCATTAAATAACCTCAGAAGTGGCCTGCGACGGGGGCCGGTGAAAAGACGGGGCTTTGTTGGGGTAAAAACTCAGTGGACAATTAAAAATCCGCCACCAGCGACACATTCAAGTGCCGACCCGGCTGGGTGTAGGCGTCCAGCGCAGCGGCGCTGGCGGCCACGCTGCGCACATCCGACCAGTTCCCGTACTTTTTGTCGGTCAGATTCACAATGCCGGCGTTCAGGCGCAGGGATTTGCTGATGCGCCACTGGCCGCTCAGGTCAAACGTGGTGGCTGCGGGCACGGCAAACTGCGCGCTGGCCGGTGTGCCAACCAGTTGGGTGCCGATGTCGTCAAACTTTTTGGCCGAATGGTGGCTGGCATCCAGGCGCACATCCCAGCCGGCGGTTTCATACTTCAAGCCGATGCTGAGTTTGGCCGGGTCAATACTGTCCAGCGGTTTGCCCGTGTTTTTGACCTTGCCGCTGGTCTGGCCGTAGGCAAACGGTGTGCTGAGTTTGCCACCGGCAATCTGGCCCCAGTCCATCACACCACGCACTTCAAAACCCTGAATGGTGGCGTTGTCCACATTGATGGACTGAAACACCGTGGGGTTAAGCGCCGTGCCATTGCCACCTACCTGCACATTGTCCTGAATCAGGTTGCTGAAACGCCCGTAAAAC